>NZ_DERI01000031.1:0-139305 GCF_002362375.1 Maribacter sp. UBA3344
GTTAACTTGTGCAACAGGCACAATGGCTATAATTAATACGGATTTTGGTGCTTAACGCCAAGTTTCGGGTATATTTATAATGTCCGCCAAATCTATTGATTTGGTTTTTAAAATGAAAAAATTAAAATAAAATAAAAAGGTTTGGCTAAGTGCTTAATCGAAAATTAATCGCTTATTAATTCCCGTACTAATTATAGCCGGAACGTTAGCAATAATTTTGAAAAAGAAAATTTACGTATTGATTCTTGGCCCAATATTGACACTCTTATCGTGTGGACAAAATTCTTTTGAAAAAGAAATAAATGGAAAGTGGTATGGACTGGAAAATGATGGATTTACCAGAATGTACTTTCACCCAGATAGTCTAATATTTATGGAGGGCAATACTCAGACTGTAAAATGGACAGCGGACGAATCCAAAATTGAGTTTGATTATATTGCACAATGGCCCTATCAGACTTTTGAAAAAGATTCAACAAAAACAATGTTTATGGAATATTTTCTTTCTAAAAACAACAATACTCTTTCCTTTAATAAAATTAACGATTCAACAATAGATAGAAATTTCAACTTACTAAGAGCAGAAAACTATTTTGATTTCTTGAGTAAAAAAAGTGGAGTGAAATTTACATTACCCAATGATACCAAAGTTGAACGTATTGGTCTATCTAGTGAATATGGTTTGAAAATTTTCATTGGAACCATTAATAATAAAAGTGCTATTGTCTCAGAATATGGTAATGGACTGGATTCGATTAAAAACGACATTATTAAATTCAAACAAAACCTCAATCCATTAGATGAACATCATCAACTAAAATTAGAGTCTGATATTCATTTGAGAGTATTTGCGGATAAGTCAATTTCAGATGAAGATATTCAAAAACTTATTCAAAGAATTACTCAAAGCGATTTAAAAAAAGTCTTCAGAATCTACGAGACTAATAATTATTATAATTTCGAAACCTTAGCTGGTAAGGAGATAAAAACTATTGCTAACAAAACCTCCTATGAAAAGCCTTAGTCCAGTTTCTTAAAGTTAATTAATATTATCTTTTAGCATTAACACCTTTTTTTCTTTAAATATAACTTGCTCACACTCCTAAATGTGATAGACCTTATTGGTCTTCGTTAGTATCTGTAAATTTATAAGTACTAATAAACAAGGAAATGAGAATACTTAAATTGAAACTCGTATTATCCTAATAATTTTCCAAAGTTGTAATGACGACAATTGTGGAGAATGTTTTACTCCACCTCAAGGTTTCAGTTTTGAAATTGTTGACAAAACAAGCGGAGAAAATTTATTCACAAATGGGACGTTTAACTCCAATGAAATTACAATAACTGACAACTTGAATAATGATGAACCTATAGATTTTTCCTTTATTTCGGAAAATGACATCAACATAATTCATATTAGTTCAATTGGGTGGAAAACAGAAATCGTGAATTTAGAAATTCATATAGCTAATAATCACATTTTTGACTTTTATGTAGATGCTGAAAGAAAAATAGAAGACTGTTGCTCTTATACGAATTACAATGAAATCTTGGTCCTCAATTCCGAATTTGAATTGAATAATGAAACAGGAACTTATGTTATTTTTATGGAATAAAGGCTAATAAAAAACCCCAAATAGATACTTGGGGTTACGTATTCCAATTGAACTATATTTTACTTTCCTCCATCTAATTTATCCTGTAATGTTTTTAATTTATCCCAGTCACCAGAAGCTGCCAATTTAGCTTGCTTTGGCCATGTACCTGGTTTGTGCATAGTGTAACGAGGCCCAGCAGCTTTTAAAATTTCCTCTAAAGATTTTACTGATGCCTTACTAAGCGCACTGAAAGTACCATAACCGTTATCGGTCAATATTGATGCAATTTTAGGGCCAATACCTTCAATTTTCTTAAGATCATCTTTTTTGGCCTTGGTCGTTGTTTTCTTCGCTACAGGCTTTTTGGCAACCGTTTTTTTAGCTACTGGCTTTTTAGCGGCAACTTTCTTTACAGTCTTCTTTTTTTCCGGTAAAGCACTTAAATCAACCACACTATTATCTATTCCAAAATATGGAGAAGGTACATATGCATCTGCAGCATGGTCATTGAACCATCCCTTATCATCACTCAAATACCTAAATTCATATTTTTTACCATTTTCCAGTTTTACACTCTTCTCATAGCTGCTACCTTTCTTCTCCATTTGAAAAGAACTATCGTTTGTCTGCCAATTATTAAAATCGCCCAAAAGTATTACGTTAGACGTACTTGGAGCTTCATTTTCCGCTATGGTAAAGGTGACTAATGTATATTTTCCTTTTACTTGTTTTTTCAGTGCCATTTTTTATAGTATTTTATTCTATTATAAAAGTAACATAGAAAATACTCATTTTCAAAAGTTTAGGTTAAGAAATTGTTGATTTAATGTATTCGGTTAAAAAGACACCTTAAAATTGTCAAACTAATAAAATCTTTTACGTTAGATTTTCTTCTGTAATTCAACATCACTTCATGTCAACAAATTTTTTATGTAAAAAGTATGACAAAATACTAGCTTAATAAGCGATACACTTTTTCATTAGACGTTCTACCTGTAAGCATATAGTCTCCTATATAATCCAACCGGTCTACACCATGGCTCAAAAGCGAAAAGAACGAATTCGAGAAAAGAATATCTTCATTGATTTCTTTGCATAATTGACACAATCTGGCTCCCGTATTTAAAACAGTGCCATGAAAAGCAATATCCCTTTTATAGTCCCCTACTTCAGCAATGGCTACTGTACCATAACACACACCATATTTAAACTTAGGTACCCAACCAAACTCATCTTCAAATTCATGTGCCGTTGCATCTAAATTATCTTGAAAATCTTTAAATAGGTCCAAGCATTGTTGTGCAGCAATACTGTTAGATTTTTGCCAAGTAAGCACCGCCTCATCCCCCACATATTGGTACACCTCAGCATCATAATTTTCAATGTGATGGGTTAACTTGCTAAAGCATTCTTGTATGAGTCTGCTATATTTAAGGTGCCCAATTTCTTCGGCTATTGTCGTAGACTGATTAAGGTCTAAAAACATAAAAATACGCTGAGCTTCTTTCGGTTTAAAATATGTACCCATGATAATATCATAAAGATTTGTAGAACCAAATTTTCTAGAAACCTGTGCATATAAACTGAAATGAAAACTAACTACAAAAAAATATATGATATAGAATATATTAAGTGAAGACCCTAAATAGGCATAATGTGCATTGACCGCTTCATTAGAACTTGGTGGCATTAATTCAAAAATTACATATGTACCTACAAAATGTATAAAGTACATCACCGCAAATTGTAAAATGGCTTTTATGAATACCACTTTCGCAAAAGGATAATCCCTAAGCATTTTACGTAACAAAAAAACATCGCTTGCGCTAATTACCAAGCAGTAAACCAGTACAAAAGGTAAAATTGAGGTAAACGTATATTCTAAATAAGCAAGCCAATCTTCACTTTGAAAAATTTTTATATTTAGCACTATGTCAAACACCATTATAGCAATCAGCCACATTACCGCCAGGGTCAACATTCTAAATATATGTTTCATTTTCATACGGACCTGATATTCTTTAGTGATGCTGGCAATCTAGAAATTACTGAAATATAAAGTTTAGGCTATAGTTTTGGTTATTGTTTTAAACTCTCTAAACTTGGAACTACCAATTGATCCGTTCTGTATAAATAGGTAATTTCTTTATTTTCATAATTTGTATAGGCGTCTATCAATGTAGATTGGGCATTCTGCGCCATGGCTTGTGCATCTAATAAATCGGTTAAATTACTTAAGCCGTTATCATAATTGTCTCTGTTCACTTTTAAATTTTCTTCTGCCAATTGCTTGTTTTCCAATGCATATTGAATTTGCTCGTGTGCATTCAACAAATCATACCAACTTTGGGTAATAGCCACTTTTAATTGGTCTATACCATCCATACGGTTGTTCTGGGCTATTTCTTCTTGTATTCTTTCTTGCTTAAGTTTTTGCTTACCGCCACCCCACCAATCTGAAATGGGGATACTTAAAGAGCCAAAGGCAAAACCGGTAAACTGGCTATCCAAATCATCATCAAAAGCCCCAAATTCAACGGCACTCACTCCTACCGCCAAAGAAGGTAACATATCAGCTTTTGCCATTTTAGTCTGTAGGCTACTTGCCGTTATAGACTTTTCAAGAAGCTCATAATTACTGTTACCAGTAAGATCCATATCTGGCTCGGTATACATAAAATCAGGAACCATCGTTTGATCAAAATCTGCAGCGGCTTTCATGTTTGGAGAATAAGCCACGCCTACATAAAGAGAAAAATCCAGCAATGCGAGTTTACGCATATTCTCCAATCTACTTTTATTTAAAAGCAATTCGCTACGGTTGACCTTTACCTGTAACAATTGGTTTTTTGCAATAAGACCCGCTTCCAATAAATCTTGCTGTTGCTTTAAAAGTTCATCTAGATAAATCTCATTGGTCTCTACCACTTTTTGTTGCTCTTGTATTTGTACCAATTGCCAAAACTTATTTTCGGTTACCAACAAAACGCTATCTACCGCTTGTTCCGCCCTAATTTGAGAAGTCTCCAGTTGTATATCTGCCAATGCATTGGAGTTTCTGATTTTTCCGCCGGCATAAATTACTTCGGTTGCCGTTGCACTGGCATTATATAAGTTATCTATACCATTGGGAAGAAAACCGTCTATAGGACCAATGAGGTCATTGGGCGCATATAGCCCAAGTGCACTAGCCTGTACATTAGGAAAATAGTTTGCCACCATTTCACGTTTAAAGGCTTCTGACTTCTCTATGGTCAGCAAACCGTTCTTAATGGCATTACTATGCTTTAAAGCAGCTTCTTTACTTTCTTCCAATGAAATTTGTTGGGCAAAAACATTTCCTAATATAGCTACGGAACAAAATATCGTTAAAAAGCTACGTGATTTACCAACCTTGGATAAATAAGTATTTATGTGTTTCATTACTTAAATTCTACTATTAAACATTAGTGTTGACCACTTCTTCCGTGGTAGTCTCGTTATCCTCTTTTCTAAAGAACAACCAGTATAGCACTGGAAGAACAAATAAAGTAAGTACCATGGAGAACATGAGTCCGAATGCAATTACGGTACCCAAAGGACCCCATAAGCTAGAGCGACTAACGATCATTGGTATTACCCCAACAGCTGCTGCGGAAGATGTCAAGAAAATAGGGCGCATACGTCTTTCCGCTGCTAGAATAGCGGCTTTTTTAACACTGTAGCCATGTTCATGCCTTAACTCATCTGCATAATCAATTAATATAATTCCGTTTCTTACTACAATACCACATAGCGCCAAAAGACCAAGGAATGAGGTAAATCCAAAAGGATACTGCATCAATATCAACCCTAAAGCGGCACCAAAAATGCTCAATGGCATGGTGATAAAACTTAATAACGCGTGCATAAAGTTTTTAAAGTGCCATAACAGTATCAAGAAAATCAATACCACACTAAGCATAAGAGAAAGTCCCATTGGTTTATTGTTCTCTATTTGCAGCTCGTACTCACCACCATACTCTATTCTGATATCCTCCGGAAAGGTGATCTCATCAATATGAGGTATCATTTCTGCGAGTACCTCATTGGCAACCGCATCTTTGGTAATGTCTACACGAACGGTAAGGCAACGGTTTCCATTTCTATTGGTAATTTGTTCTTGAGACCATTGCGGAGTAATCTCAGCTACTTGTCGTAAAGGAACCTTTGCTTGTTTCTGTGCAGAAATTATAGATAGCTGACGCAGATCAGATACATTTTGGCGATGCTGATTCTCACTTTTGATCTTCACATCAATAGTATACTCCTCATCCCAAACCTCGGTAGCTTTTAAGCCTGTAGTGTTCACTGCAACGGCATTGGCAATATCTCTGTTGTTTAAACCTAACCGTGCAGCTTCATTCTGCTTAACATCCATTTTAACAGCTTCTTTCATACTGCCAAAGTCAGTTCTGCTCCAAAGTGTTTTTGGGGTATTACGTGCAATATTGATTATGGTATCGCCATACTTTTTAAGCTGATCAACATCAGTACCATACAACCTTACCTCTATAGGCGCATTGGTACCTGCCATATCCAATTGCTTCATTCTTAAATATGCATTTGGATACATATCCGCATATTTTTCATCATACTCGTTCAAAACCTCAACCGTAGCATCGTCAGATATGGTGGTTACCAAAATTTGCGCATAGTTTTTTGCTGGCAGGTTTGGTGCATACAGCGTATGGAAACGAGGAGAACTTTGACCAATAAAACTGGTGTAAAATGCTACACGTTCATCGGCTTTTAATACTTTCTCCAATCCGTTTACCACCTTGGTAGTTTCATCTAGACTACTCCCTGGGTTTAAATTGATCTCTATTGAGAATTGATTACGTTCCACTTTTGGAAATAATTGCTGGCTAATGCCTCCAAAAAGCAATACACCTACCACTACTGCCGCAATACCTAAACCAATGGTCAACTTATAACGCTCCATGGCTTTATTGACCGCATTGTCAAAAAAGGACTGCAGTCTATCCAGCATAGATTTTTTATCATCTTGTCCTTTTTCTTGAGGGTTATCATGTAATCCCTTTTTTATGAAAAGTGAATTAATGAAAGGCACCAATAAAATAGATATGATCAAGGATAATGTAAGCGCAATAATTATAACGTACGGAAATGCACTAATAAAATCTGATGCCACACCTTCCATGAAGAACAACAACGGATAAAATGTTGCCGAGATAGCCAATGTTGCGGTAAATACAGATGGAAAAAGTTCTTTGGCGCTACTCACGGCAGCTTCAGGTATTGACATACCCTCATCTAGTTTCTCTACATAGTTATCTATAATGACAATAGGATCATCTACCACAATACCCAGCACCACAATAAGCGCCGCTAACGTTACCGTATTCAGTTCTATTCCCATAAAATACATTATGGCAAGTGTTGCAGAAATGGTAATAGGTATGGTTGCTGCCGCCACCGATGCCACCCTAAACGGAAGCAATATTAGGGTAACGATGATTACACCGATCAAGGCATAACCAAACTCTTTCATAAAGTGGCTTATAGAATGATCGACCACTTCTGGCTGATTCGCAATTTTTGTAATGGTAATATCACTTGGCAATTCACTGATCACCTTTTCTAATCGCTCATCAATTTCTTCACCGAATTGAACAATGTTGCCTTTCTTCGCCATTTCTAAAGTAATGATCATACCCTTAGAGCCGCTAATGGTCAAATAAGAATCTGGATCATCATATTCACGAACAACACGGGCAACATCTCGTACACGTATGATATTTCCATTTTCTTCCGTTTTTATGGACTGATTGGCAATATCGGCTTCGGTCTTCAAGGTAGTTTCAAGATAGATAGGTCTTTCCCTTTCTGAATTTTCCAAGGAACCTGCGCTAACCACGGCACCCTGATTCTGTAAACTGTTGGAAATACTGCTAGGCGTTATACCATAACTAGCCAATTTATCTTGATCCACATACACGGCAATTTGCTCTGTAAGTCCGCCCGAATGCGAAATTTTCGCCATGTTATCTATCTGTCGTAATTCATCTTCGATATCCTCTACATGGCGTTGCAGATCTTTGTAAGGTCTGGTATCTGATTGTACACCAAGTATTAAGGCAGCCGTACTACCAAAATCACTGTTCACCATAACACCCTGAACTTCTCTAGGAAGCTCAAGCTGTTGAAAGATCAATACTTCTGACTTTAATTTATTCCAAAACTGTTCAGTAGCATTATGGTCAATTTTGTCCGATATCTCTACATAGATGTACATTAGACCATCTTTGGAATACGAATAGGTCTTGGTCTTATCAACCTCATTGTACCCAAATAAAAACTCTTCTACTTTTGATGTCAGTTCTTGCTCTACCTTTTCAGAAGAGGCACCCGGATACGACCCAATGATAAGACCTTGTCTTATGGTAAAGTCGGGGAATTCGTTTCTAGGCATGTTAAAAAGCCCATAAGCACCCATTAGCACCAAGCATAACGCAAGTACTATAGGAAATGTAGAATGTTTAAAGGCCCAATCTATGGCTCCGCTTTTTTTCTTCATCTTAAAAACTACTTAGCGTCATTAACAATTTCTACCGGTGTACTCTGTGTTAGTTTGTGATAACCAGATATAATAAGATGATCTCCTTTGGCAAGCCCCTTTTTAACCACTATACCACTATCATACAATTCGCCAGTTTCTATATACTTTCTTTCCGCGATACCATTGTCAACTATATATACATACTGTTTACCATCTTCGGTAACCGCAATACTTTCTGAAGGAATTACGATAACCTCTTTTACATTTTTACCATTTTCTACCTTATCCTGTAAACGCACATTACAGGTCATACCAGGTTTTATCTGTTTATCAGGATTGTTCAATTTTACGTAAGCCGTATACACTGGTGAACCTTGATTGGACTGTATGGAAACTTCATCAACAATTCCTATAATTGATTTGTCCAATGTTGGGAGATTTACATTTGCAGAATCACCTTTTGTTATGGAATTGATTTCTCCATCAGGTATTGGAAATACAGCTTTTACAGCATTGATATTCACGATCTCCACTACCGATTGACCAGGTTGCGCCAAATCACCAACATCCATCATTTTGTCACTTACATACCCGTCCATTGGGGCATAAAGTTTTGCATGGCGTACATTTTCATAGGTCATTTTTGCAGCTGCCTGTGCCTGTTCATATTGTGATCTAGCTTCTAACATTCTTATCTCTGCAATACTTCCTTTCTGGAAGACATTATTGATACGCTCGTAATTTTCTTTTGCCAAACGTACCTGGGCAAGTTGTTGCTCATATTGGCTAGAGTAAATAGTAGCATCAATTTGCGCGATCAATTGATTCTTCTTTACAAAGTCGCCAATAGATACCGGAACATGCAATACATTACCAGATACTTGAAAGCTAGACTTTATAGCTACATCTGCTTCTATTGTACCATTATAAGCTACTTTAGTTTGGGAATTATTGGTATTGAGACCAACGTTCATAACCTCTACCTTAATGGTTTTATTTACCTTGGGTTTTTCTTCGTTACCACAGCTTATAGTTAATAGCACCAAAAAAACAATTGAAAGACTTTTTGGTAGATACCACAGGTATTTATTCTTCATACCAAATTCAGATTTACGCATCATATTAGAATTATCTATTTTGAGGCGCAAAGTTAACGTAGCATTTAATCCTAAAAATGGTAATTAAATGTCCTATTATGGTATTATTAGAACATTATACCATAAAAAAGCACCATTTAGCTCATAAAATGGTAGTTTTAAATAAATAAATACCATTTTTTATGGAAGATATACCACAAATTGGAATACCGGAACTGTATGCTGATTACGCAAATCAAAAGAGTAGCACACAGCCGAAATTTATTTTACTGAAGCCTGAAAATATGCCCGAATACATAAAAAGTGGCAATCCGTTTAGAAACGTTAACTACGGTATCTCATTTTTTGTGGAAAGCAATAGTGAACTAAATATTGATTTCAATAGTTACAAACCCAAAAAAAACACGGTTTATTTTGGAAGCCCCGGGCAAGTATTCGCCATTAACGGTGAGTTTACAGAAGGTATTGGCGTACTCTTTCAAGCAGACTTTATATTAAGACATGGAGCACAACAATGGTTACAATCCTTACCCATTTTCAATAGATTTTTAAGTGAGCCTTTTATTGAATTATCAGAAGAAGATTTACTGATGTTTCAACGACTTATAAATGAAATGGACACAGAATATGTGAATGATGATTTTTTAAAGTATGAAATGCTTGAAGCTCAACTCACCCAAGTCCTCGTAAAACTATCAAGACTTTACCGAGCATCAAAAGAAAGTAAAATAAGTGTTGACACCCAACATATGATGACTTTAGAGTCTTTAATAAACAAACAGTTTAAAAATAATAGAAGTGTGGTAGATTATGCCGCTCAATTATATATGACACCCCAAAACCTTAACCGCATTACCAAAAAGGCTATGGGCAAGAGCGTAAGTGAACTGATCAATGAAAAGTTGATCATAGAAATAAAAAGGTATCTAGTATATACCGATATGAGTAGCGAAGAAATTGCCCATTTCTTCAATTTTTATGATAATTCATACTTTACAAAAACATTTAAAAAAGCTGTAGGCGAAACCCCTAAAGCCTTTAGAAAGAAGCAGAAAGAATTATTTTTCCCTACGAAATAGGGTGTAGTTTATGTTTATAGCTTTCACATAACACAAATTTAACGATCAATTATCTTTGTTGTTCTACATTATATCGTAATATTGCAATGAAACAATTATTAAAAGAATGGGTTTAGCAAAAACTGAAATGTTTACTGATGAGCAGAACAAGATATCCTTGTTCGCTAAAGCATTTGGTCACCCTGCACGCGTAGCCATTTTACAACATCTATTTAAAATCGATACTTGTATCTGTGGAGATTTGGTCAATGAAATAGGTTTAGCACAACCCACTATTTCACAGCATTTAAAAGAACTTAAAAATTTAGGTTTGATTAAAGGCAATGTAGAAGGCACCAGTGTTTGCTATTGTATTGACAAAGAAAATTGGGCGAGCATGAAAGATATTATGACACACTTTCTAGATCAAGATATTTCTAACAATAATTGTTGTTAAAAAAATTTGAAACCTTTTATCGCATTATTGCGATGTACTAATATAAATTCGAAAATTTAAAACATAGCATTATGAAACTATCAGAAGTTAAAAAGCACTTAGCAGCACTTGAAACTATCGCCTTTCAATTACCGAATGGCGAATTGGTACCAAATCACTTTCATGTTACCGAGGTAGGTAAAATAACCAAAAACTTTATTGATTGTGGCGGCACGGTCCGTAATGAAGAAGTAGTCAACTTTCAATTATGGAATGCAGATGATTATGACCACAGATTACACCCAGAAAAATTAATACACATTATTGAACTATCTGAAAAGGTACTGGGAATAGAAGATTTGGAAATAGAAGTTGAGTACCAAGGCAATACCATTGAGAAATTCGGATTAGATTTTGACGGTGCCAATTTTAGACTTACATCTAAGCAAACGGACTGTTTGGCAAAAGACAACTGTGGCATACCGGCAGAAAAACCAAAATTAAATCTTTCAGAAATCAATAACGAACCTTGTTGCTCACCAGACGGAAACTGCTGTTAACCATTAATAATACACCATAACATGATCACTAAAGAAACAACTATGTTACCAGAAATAGCGCAATTCATCAGCTCTTTAAGTACTGATTCAATTACAGAAGAACGCAAAGAAGTTTTACAACCGCTAATAAATTTTATTCAACAGAAAACAACAGCTAATTCAGCTATTAGAATAAATTTTATTTGCACCCACAATTCAAGAAGAAGTCATCTATCTCAAGTATGGGCACAGACGATGGCAACATATTTCAATATTAAAAATGTGAATTGCTATTCTGGTGGAACGGAGGCTACCGCCTTATTCCCAATGGTTGCAGAGACTTTAAAGAATCAAGGTTTTCAGATTCAAAAACTTTCAGAAACCAGCAATCCGGTTTATGCCATTAAATTTTCTGAGAACGAACATCCGGTTATAGGCTTTTCAAAATCATATGAAGATCCGTTTAATCCCACATCTGAATTTGCGGCGGTGATGACATGCTCCCAAGCAGATGGCGGTTGCCCATTTATTGCTGGTGCAGAAAAAAGGGTTCCTATTACTTTTGAAGACCCAAAGGCTTTTGACAACACACCGCAACAAGCTGAAAAATACGCTGAAAGAAGTATTCAAATTGCAACGGAATTGTTTTACATATTCTCACAAATCAACAAATAGAAATGGCATCTAAAAAATTAAGTTTTCTAGATAAAAATTTAACTTGGTGGATATTTGCCGCAATGGCTTTAGGCGTTGGAATCGGTTATTTTTTTCCAAGCTTTCCAGATATCATAAACACCTTCAATAGTGGCACAACCAATATTCCTATTGCCATAGGTCTCATATTAATGATGTATCCACCATTGGCAAAAGTGAACTATGCGTTGCTACCAAAAGTATTTAGAAACACTAAAATTCTGTCGATTTCCTTAATCCTAAATTGGATAATTGGTCCTGTATTAATGTTCATCTTGGCAATAACCTTTTTATCAGATTATCCAGAATATATGGTAGGTCTTATATTAATTGGTTTGGCTCGTTGTATTGCCATGGTATTGGTTTGGAACGATCTTGCCGATGGCAGCAGTGAATATGGCGCAGGTTTAGTAGCACTGAACAGTATATTTCAAGTATTTGCATACAGTTTCTACGCTTGGATATTTATCACCGTGCTTCCTCCCTACTTCGGTTTTGAGGGTGCCATAGTAGATATATCAATTGGTACCATTGCAGAAAGCGTAGCCATTTATTTAGGGTTACCATTTTTAATGGGGATATTAAGTAGATTGATTTTGGTGAAATTAAAAGGCGAAGAATGGTACACCACCAAATTTATTCCCGCCATATCACCTATGACTTTGATAGCGCTATTATTTACCATTGTCATCATGTTCTCTTTAAAAGGTGAACTGATTGTAGAAATACCAATGGATGTACTGATAATTGCAGTACCGTTACTTATCTATTTTACATTAATGTTTATCATAGGTTTCTTTTTCACCAAAGCAACCGGAGCAGAATATGATAAAACAGCCTCTGTAGCCTTCACGGCAGCCGGAAACAATTTTGAATTGGCCATTGCTGTTGCAATTGCCGTATTCGGTCTAAATTCCGGTCAAGCATTTACTGGAGTTATTGGTCCTTTGGTTGAGGTACCTGCATTGATTTTTTTAGTAAAGGTTTCCTTTTGGTTGAAGAAAAAATACTTTTCAAAAACTACATCTCAAACGGTATAGAGTTATGGGTTAATATGCTATTCTGTGGCGTAAATAAATAGAATACATAATCCGTTAATTAGGGTCTAAGCATCAAGCTTAGACCCTAATTTTTTATAATCAATGTTTGCTTTTAGACTAATTGGGAAAATGTGTTCAATAATTGGTAAATAGTGTACGGATATGGTATTGTATCTGCTTAATTTTGAACCCAAAATTAAGCGAAGGTCATATTTAAAATAATAAACATCCCTAAATCACAAAGTGCGAATACGTATATTCACTTTTTAAACGCTTTACGTGACCGAAGCGGTACACAAACCAAGTGCATCAAATAATAGTAAATGTTCAAGAAAATTTTAAAAAAAATAATGATAGCAATAGTATCTATTATAGGAGTTTTAGTGGTGATCTATTTATTATTCACCAATTATTACCCAAGCTTTGGCGGAGATGTTTCAAAAGAGCAACAAAAAACCTATCAACTATCCAGTAACTATAAAGATGGTAAATTCAGAAATAGTAATGATGTACCAAAAGAAATGAGTTTAAGTGAAACCTTAAGCCTGGTATACACGTTCTTTACCACAAAAGTACCTAATGGAAGACCTACAAAAGATATTATTCCACAACATCTAAAAAAGGTAAATGTTTCAAATTACAAAGGTGATACCAGGCTGATCTGGTTTGGTCATTCTTCCTTTTTATTACAGATAAATGGAAAAAATATCCTCATAGATCCAATGTTCGGCAAAGTACCTGCACCTCACCCGCTATTGGGCAGCAGCCGTTTCAATAAAGAATTCCCCATAGAAATTGATCAGCTGCCTGTCATAGATGCCGTAATATATTCGCATGATCATTATGATCATTTAGATTATGAATCGGTTTTAAAGATCAAGGATAAAACCAAACACTTCTACACACCACTTGGGGTTGGTGTTCATTTGAGTGCTTGGAACATACCAAAAGAGAAAATTACAGAAATGGACTGGTGGCAAGAAACGACACTGGACAATATAAGATTAATATGTACCCCGGCACAGCATTTTTCTGGCAGAAAAATGAATAACGGTCAAAGTACATTATGGAGCTCTTGGGTGATTACTACAACAACAGATAATATATTTTTTAGTGGTGACAGTGGGTATGCAAGCCATTTTAAAGAAATTGGAGATACATATGGTCCGTTTGATCTGGCTTTAATGGAGTGCGGCCAGTACAATGAAAAATGGTCAGATATACATATGATGCCTGAAGAAACAGCTATGGCAGGCGTAGATATTAAAGCTAAAAATGTAATGCCCATACACTGGGCCGGTTTTAAATTGGCCTTACATGAATGGACAGATCCCATTGTACGAGTGAAGGCTAAGGCAAAAGAATTGAACCTAAATATAATTTCACCGGAAATTGGACAAGAAATCATAGTAAAAGATACAGTAAACAATTATACAGATTGGTGGAAAAATTATGAATAGCCAATCTCCTATTTTATATTATTAACAGCATTTACAGTTAACAATTAGTTAAATCAGGTCTAAAAACATTCTATACCGTATTTTTTATTCGAACTTTACAAAATGAAACAGGCATTAAAATCTGAACTTTCCAAACAACTAATTCTTAATGAAGCCTTTAAGTTGTTTTACGAAGAAGGTTTTAAAACGACAAGCATTGATAAAATAATGAAGGCAACTACGATGACCAAAGGAGCCTTCTATCACCATTATGCAAATAAAAAAGAATTAGGCATTGAAGTAATTACCCAAAAATTACAGCGTAGAGTTCAAAAAAGAATGGTATATCCTCTATACCAAAACGGTAATGCATATGCTATTTTAGAAGATACTTTTTTAAACAGCCTTAAGTCTTTCTCCATGTATGAGAAGAAACACGGTTGCCCCACAAATAATCTCATCAATGAAATTGGGGATTATGAAAATGTATATCAAAAAGCACTAAAAAATATTATAGAGGAATGGAAAAGGGCACTAGTAGAATTAATTGAAAGAGGGAAGTCTGAAAACACCATTAAAAAAGATATTTCAAGTGCTGCGGCCGCTATTTATTTAATCAGCGCCTTTGAAGGTATTCGTGGAATTCGAAAACTTTATGATGATGATGAAGTAATCAACGAATATCTAAAAGGGTTATCCATGTACCTAAATCAAATAAAGCAATAATTTTTTTACCCAAAAACATACCACATAGAATGTTTTTATAATTATATATATCATGAAAAACAACAGAAGAGACTTTATTAAGAAATCAACCATTTTAGGAGCGGCAGGTGCAACAATACCTGCCATGGGCTTTGCCAATAAAAAAGAACCAAAGACCGATAGACCCAAAGTTCTTTTTTTTGATGTCAATGAAACCTTGTTGGATTTAACCGCCATGAAAGATAGCGTAGCCAAAGCCCTTAACGGCAGAAACGACCTGCTACCGCTATGGTTTACAACCATGTTGCAGTACTCCTTGGTTTCCACAGTTGCCAATCAATACAATGATTTTGCCATTATTGGCGCCGCTGCCTTACAAATGGTTGCCGCAAATAACGGTATCACCTTAACTCATGAAGAAGCTAAAAAATCAATTGTGGATCCTATCCGTTCGCTACCCGCACACCCTGAAGTTGCTTCTTCATTGCAGCGCTTAAAAGATGCCGGCTATACTTTAGTTTCATTCACAAATTCATCCAATAAAGGAGTTGAAACACAATTTAAAAATGCCGGACTTACCAAGTATTTTGATCAACGTTTAAGCATTGAGGATATGGGCAAGTTTAAACCACATGTAGATGCATATAATTGGGCGGCCAGAAAAATGAACATCAAACCAGAAGAATGCTTATTGGTAGCGGCCCATGGCTGGGATATTTCTGGAGCTTTATGGGCTGGCTGGAGAGGAGCGTTCATTAGTAGACCAGGTGCGCAATTGTATCCACTTTCCCCTACCCCAGAAATAAATGAACAAAACTTGAAACTGGTTGCCGATAGACTTATCAGCCTAACCTAAGCTTAAAAACATTTATCTAGTTACATTTAAATAATCATAAACAAATTTATAAGAAACTATACCTATCATCATGAATTATAAAATTTCAAGCCTAATTTTTCTTAGCATACTAACTTTCTCTTGTAAAAACGATAAAAAAGTACAGCATGAGGAAACTGTTATGTCTACCTATAAAAACAAAGGACATGAACTTGTCTCTAAAATGATTGAAAAAGTAGGTGATTACAAAACTTTAAGAAATAAGAAGGATGTAGTTTACACGTATACCTACCAAACGCCCGATGGCAAAACCGATATAACAACCGAAAAATACATTTTTGACGGTGAATTATCTTATGGAAAATATGAAAAACACCAGAGAACCTTAAGTAATTTTGATGGTCCCATTGAACAAGGATATAACGGACAGGAATATTGGCTAAAGCATAATGGAAATATCATTGAAGATTCTGTAGCCCTAAAAAGAGTCGCTTTCAATAGACCTACTAATTTCTATTGGTTTACCATGTTTCAAAAATTATTAGATCCTGGGGTAACTTATGAATATTTAGGGGAGAAAACTGTCGATGATAAAAACTATGACATTGTTAAGGTATCATTCGACTTTGGTAACTCCAAACCGACTGACATCTATCAATTGTATATCAACAAGAATACGAAGCTAGTAGACCAATTCTTATTTACCGTTGCGGATTTTGGAGCTATGGAAACTCCTAACTTAATGGTATTGGAATATGAAAAAGTAGACGACATGCTTATTCCTACTGAACGTAAATATAAAAAATCTACATGGAATGCAGATGTTACGGATGCTCCTTGGATCAAAGTAAATTGGAGCAATATTAAGTTTGATAATGGTTTAAAACCTATTGATTTTCAGAAATAGCACTGTGTTTTTGGTATTTTATTAAATATTTGCACCTATTTGTTACAAAACTGTATTACAAAACTGTTAAAAAATATGGGCGTTTGTATATAATTTAAATACATTGCACCCCTGTTCAAACAGATGTAAGCATACGAAGTCTTGGAACAGTATACTACATAAATTGTATTACAAACTTAACTACCAACTCAGCTAATGCCAACTACTCAAGATTATTCCGCATTAAAAAAATTAAACGAAGAGCAATTACCCGTTGCAAAACATAAATTACACGATTGGACTCATTTTGCCGGTCTATATGCCGCCGAGCACGTAGCCGCAACTGAATTTGTTATTGGAGCTACTTTCGTAGCCCTTGGAGCAAAAACAATGGATATTATTTTAGGACTTCTGATCGGTAATATATTAGCGGTCTTAAGCTGGACGTTCATTACCTCTCCTATCGCCGTAGACACAAGATTAAGCTTGTATACCTACCTGAATAAAATTGCAGGGGATTCTATGACCAAGCTTTACAATTGGGCCAATGTCATTATTTTCTCCGTTATATCCGCAGCAATGATTACCGTATCTGCCACTGCGGTACGTTTTGCTTTTGACATTCCGGCACAACTCAATTGGTACCCTACCAATATGTGGTTTGTGGTCATTGTTTTTTGTGTTGGTCTGGTGGTTGTATCCATTGCTTTATATGGTTTTAACGCAGTATCCGAATTTTCTGGAATATGTGCGCCATGGTTATTTGTAATGTTTACCAGCGGTGCTATGGTTTTATTACCTGCATTATCCCTTGATGTTTTAGGAACTACGTTACCCAGCGGATGGAACGAATTGATATCATTGGGGGATAAATCCATATGGACCGGAATCAACAGTGCCGGGGAACCTGGCATTGGATTAATGGAAGTTATTGGCTTTGCATGGGCCGCCAATACCATTACCCACTTTGGTTTAATTGATATGGCGTTGTTACGATTTGCTAAAAAGAAATCATACGGACTTGCAACCAGTACAGGTATGATGTTCGGTCATTTCGTTGCATGGATCGCTGCCGGTATTATGGGTGCCGGTGCAGCTGTGATCATAGGTAAAACTATCGTTGAATTAGATCCAGGAGATGTAGCCTTCTATGCTTTGGGATGGTCTGGATTTGTCATTGTAATCGTTGCCGGGTGGACCACTGCAATAACTAACTTATATAGGGCAGGGTTGGCTGCACAAGCCATATTCCACAGACACTCTCGTAAAAAAACAACCATTATCGTTGGTCTTATTACCATTGCCATTGCTTGTTTTCCTTTTGTGTTTTCTCAAATTCTGCCCTTACTTACATATGCTGGTCTATTAGTTGTACCTGTAGGAGCAATAGTATTTGCCGAACACCAAATTTTCCCAAAAATAGGGTACACCCGTTATTGGTCGGCCTACCGTAATCTAACCTTTAGCACACCTGCCATTGCTTCATGGGGGTTAGGTTTGGTTTTTGGGTTTGGTTTAAATGCCTTAAACGCAATGTCTTTCTTCTATTTATTTATACCTACATGGATTTTCACTATAATCATTTACACCGTTCTTGCCGGTAAATTTGGTGCAAAAAATAAATATCCGGAAGAAAAAGAAAAAGAGAGGTTAAGAAATGAAAAAATCATTTCCTACCAAGAAGAAAAAAGTTTAACCGAAACTAAACCCGTGAAGGACACCACGCTACTCACAAAAATCTTAAAGGTGGTATCGCTCATTGCTTTGATCATAACCTTAATTTTGGCGGGCATTGTATTGTTTAGCAGTGCAAACGAAAATATTTACATTGAAAATAGAGAAACCTTTTACTATTATGCGTTTATATGCACGGTAGTTTACTTTGTTACTGCCTATGCGGCATTATTACGCGGAAAATCTAAAAATATTAGCTAAAAAATGACAAAAGAAACGATGTTGAACTCGAAGAATTTAGCAGAAATAAGCAGACAATTACCCACACCATCTTATAAAAGAGATACAGTTAAAGCAGGAATTGTACATGTTGGCGTAGGTGGGTTCCACAGAGCACACCAAGCATATTACAACCATCTACTACAAGAAAAAGAAAATGCTTCTGAATGGGGGATTTGTGGTATAGGCTTACGAAAAGGTGATCAAAAAATACATGATGTATTGCAACAGCAAGACGGTATGTACACCTTAATAATCAAACATCCGGATGGAAAAATTGATTCTGAAGTTATTGGTGCTATCATAGATTTCAAATTGGGATTTGATACTCCCAATGTCGTGATTGACCAAATGGCGCATCCTGACACAAAAATAGTATCATTGACCATCACGGAAGGTGGGTATAATTTTAATCCGGCTACAGGTGAATTCGATTTTGAGAATAAAGATGTGCAACATGAATTAGCGAACCCAGAAGAGCCAAAAACCATTTATGGGTTTTTGACCGCTGCCATTAGAAAAAGAAAGGAGAACGGTTTACCGGCCTTTACCGTAATGTCATGTGACAATATTCAACACAACGGAGATGTTGCCAAAGAAATGTTGCTAACTTTTGCCAACAAACAAGATGAGGAGTTAGCTTCATATATTGAAAAAGAGGTAAGCTTTCCTAACAGCATGGTTGATCGCATTACCCCGGTAACCACACAGGCCGACATTGACTATTTAGAACAAACTTATAACCTAAAAGATGAGTGGCCCGTAACTTGTGAGCCTTTTATACAATGGGTCATTGAAGATAACTTTTCTAACGGAAGACCTGCGTTTGAAAAAGTAGGTGTACAATTTGTACCAGATGTAAAACCGTACGAAAAAATGAAACTGCGCCTTTTAAACGCTGGGCATTCCGTGCTAGGCATTTTAGGCGCATTGCATGGTCACCCAACCATTAACGCCTGTATGGAAGATGATCTTTTTGTCACCTATTTAAGAGCTTTTATGGATAAGGAAGCAACACCCGTATTAGATAAGCTAGAAGGTATTGATCTTACAACATATAAGGACAGTCTACAAGAACGTTTTGCCAACCCAAACATAAAAGATAGTGTTAGTAGAATTTGCTCGGAGAGTTCGGCAAAACTTCCTAAATTTTTAATCGCCACTATTCAAGATAACCTGGCTAAGGGTGGCAGTATTAAATATGCAACTTTAGTGATAGCTGCATGGTGTTATTATAGTGATAAGGGCGTAAATAAAGATGGTGAATCCATAGAAATTATAGATGCCATGCAAGACCAACTGCACCAAGCCGCCAGTAAAACCAATAAAGACCCACTTGCCTTTATAAAACAAGAATCTTTATTTGGCAACTTGGCAGAGAATACGACATTCTCCAGTTTGTACAGTGAAATGGTGCAGAAAATATACGCAGACCCAGATATAAAAAAATCAATGAAATAGCATTAGTTGAGTAACAATTTGATCTTGGCTAAAAGTATAAGCTCAGATTTATTGTTACCTGAAAATGAATTTGCAATAGCCTTGGCCGTTTTTTGGGTCAAGGCTTTTATCTCATCTGAAAAAGCATGTGGATGCTCCTTGTAAAATTCCACAAATTCTCCAAAACATTCCTTACTCCCTTTTGAAGTTTCCATAAGAACATCAAATACAATTTCAATTTGGTTAGCGGCGTCCGTACCATACCGATCCGTAAAATCATCTACGTACAACCAATCTTCTTTCACCAACTCCTTAACTTTATCCCATTCGTTACTATGTACGCTACCATCGCACATAGCCACGGCATAAAAAAGCTTTGCTAAGCTCTCATAAAGACCGTTCATTGTTTTCGCAGTATTTTCCATTTTATAGTTTTTCTATGAATTTACCATGAAAATACAGCTTAGAACCCACTTTAAATATGATAAAAATCAGTCGTAATCTATATATTTGATACTATGCAAGATTTTCAAAAGAACAGTGATATCTTCAATTTGCTTTCAGAAGGAGTTTCAGAAGGTATTATTGTTGTTGATGCCCAACAAAATGTAGTGGCCACCAATACGTCTACAGAACAAATGTTTGGGTATGAAAAGGGGGAATTATTAGGAAAACCGTTGGATATCTTAATACCCAAAAGATATCTTGCCAACCATAGTAAACATGTAAACAAGTTTATTGCCAATAGTGATAAACGACAAATGGGACACGGTAGAAATCTCTACGGCATTACTAAAAGTGGCAAAGAATTTCCGGTAGAGGCCGGCTTAAATCCGTTTGAATTTTACGGATCTACTTATGTTATGGCCTTGGTGATCGATATTACCGAAAGAAAGAACAAAGAAGAAGAACTAAGTCATTGGGCACGAATTTTTGACGAATCTCTTAACGAAATTTTTGTGTTTGATGCAGAAACCTTCAAGTTTTTGAATGTCAATAAAGAAGCGCAAAGAAACATTGGTTATACCATAACGGAAATGTATGAAATGACCCCGGTAGATATTAAACCGGAGTTCAATGAAGAAAACTTTAAAAAATTGATTTCCCCATTACTTAATAATGAAATTCCCAAAGTAAAATTTGAAACGGTACACGGTAGAAAGGATGGTTCTACTTACCCAGTAGAAGTTCATTTGCAGTTGTCCGAATTAGGAAAAAAGAAGGTTTTCGTAGCATTTATACTAGATATAACCGAAAGAAAAAATTACACTGAAAATCTAGAGAAAAAAGTTGAGGAACGCACACAGCAATTAACGGAAGCTTTAGCCGTAGAAAAAGAACTCAACGAATTAAAGACCAGGTTTTTATCATTGGTATCGCACGAATTCAAAACGCCTTTAAGTAGTATACTCACCTCTATCACCTTGCTAGGAAAATATACTCAGACCGATCAGCAACCAAAGAGGGACAAACATGTGGCAACCATTAAAAGTAAAGTAAAATATTTAGACACCATACTAACCGATTTTTTATCCGTAGAGCGTTTAGAATCCGGCAAAGTGAATTACAAAGTAGAAGAATTTCCGTTAAGCAAAATTGTAAACGAAGTCGTATACAATAGTAATATGCTTTTAAAATCTGGTCAACAAATTCATTACCCAGAAAATATTGACGAGCTAAACATCAATTTTGATGAAAAAACACTAGAGTTGGCCTTATCTAATTTAATACATAACGCCATAAAGTACTCTCCTGAAGATACTACTATTACCATTAAAGTAGCATTGAACGATACTAACATAATCATTAGTGTAATTGACCAAGGCATTGGAATTCCCCAAGAAGAACAGAAGCATATTTTTAATCGCTATTTTAGAGCAGAAAACGCATTACTAACCCAAGGTACCGGTATTGGTCTTAATATCGCAAAACAACATATGGAAAACTTAGGAGGAAGTCTAAAATTCACCAGTAAAATCGGTGTTGGATCTACGTTTACATTACGTATGCCTAATTTAAAAACCAGCTAACATTATGAAACAAATTCTATTGATCGAAGATGACAAGGCCTTACGTGAAAACACGGAAGAACTTTTAGAATTAGCTGGTTATAGCGTAAATACCGCACCCAACGGAAAAATAGGTGTTAATGCAGCCATTGAAGATGTGCCGGACATTATTATTTGCGACATTATGATGCCAGAATTAGATGGTTATGGAGTACTACAACAATTATCTAATAACGAAAAAACAAAGCAAATTCCGTTTATCTTTTTATCGGCTAAAACTGAGCACAAAGAAATACGGAAAGGAATGGATCTAGGTGCAGATGATTACCTTACCAAGCCTTTTGACGAAGAAGATCTTATCAGCGCTATTGAAAGTAGACTTGCAAAAGCAGAATTGATTAAACGTATGCAAGATGAGAGCACCAAAGAACATGGTGTCACAGAAAATGAAATACGTACGGTTCATGAACTCAAAAACTTCTTTGACGACAATGGTGAGGTTTCCAGTTTTAAAGCAGGGGAATCAATTTATGATGAGGGTGCCAGATCAAACAAGATTTATCTCATATTAAAAGGTCTTGTAAAGTGCCATAGTATGGATACTGATGGTAAAGAGTTGATTACCTCATTGTCTAAGGCAGATGACTTTTTAGGTTTCACCTCTTTTTTAAATAACGTACCGTACCAAGAGACTGCCACGGCTTTAGAAACAGTAGAACTTGCCGGGATTTCTAAAGATAACCTCAAAAAAATACTGAATGAGAACAAGAACATCTCTATGGAATTAATGGAGTTGTTATCTGAAAACATTTCAATGATCAAAGCCCAATTATTACAAATGGCCTATAGCTCCGTTCGAAGAAAAACGGCGCAGACCTTACTCCAATTTGCCGAGTTAATGAATACCAAACCCAATGAACCCATACGAATTTCTAGGAATGATTTGGCAAGTGTTGCCGGCATAGCTACAGAGAGTTTAATACGTACATTATCTGGTTTTAAAAAAGAAGGACTCATTATTATTGAAGGTAGAAACATTCAAATCATAGAGTTAAAAGCCTTACAATATGTAAATTAATTCAAATCTGATAAATATCATTTACCAGCATTTAATATGGAATTACTTTTGACGAGTAAGCCTTATGAATGAAACACATATTAATTCCTACTGATTTCTCGGCAAATTCTTGGAATGCTCTAAAATATGCCGCATGCCTGTATGGCTATGACCAATGCACCTTTTATGTACTATATGTTGAAGAATTAAGTGATAAATCTATCAATAAAAATAGCATAGGTGCACCATTACCCATACATAAAAAACTGAATCTCTTTTTTGAGCAATTAGCACAATTAAAGTCTAACTTTTTACATCAGTTTATCACTTTAAGAGATTATGGCAACTTTACCGATATCATTAAAAAAACCGTAGACGAAAAAAAAATAGACCTGATTATAATGGGTGCAAAAGGCACTTCAAATTATGAACACACTATTTTTGGCCGCAATACAGTCAATGTAATTACAAAAGTACCATGTAATGTATTGGTGGTATCAGACAAAGTTTCTATCAAAAAACCAAGCAAAATTGGGTTTCCAACGGATTATAACATTTTCTACACCTACCCCATTCTTAAATCTTTGACCGAAGTTTTACAAATATCAAATGCGACCTTAGACGTGGTTCATGTTACGCAGGCAAAAACAAACTTCTCAAACACCCAAATCGCCAACAAAGCTTACTTGCATGATTATTTAAAGGAAATGTTTACAGGTTTTCATTGCTTCAAAGAAATTCAAGGATTGAACATTAAAGAAACCATTACCACCTATCTGACTGACAATAGTGTTGAAATGCTTACCATGGCAGCAAAAAATATAAATCTGTTTCAGCAATTGTTTTTCAATCCTTCCAAATCACAATTAAACCATCAATCATCTGTACCCTTGCTCGTTCTTCATGAATAAATAACATCATATACGTATTGCATTAAAAATTAAAGAGATTATAGCATTTCAAACTAAAAGGTAACGTATGTAATTCGCACTCAAAATCGTACTTTTGCAACTTTGCTGTGAATACATGATTAATTTTGAAGAAAACATAGAGGTCAAGGGCGCACGCGTTCATAACCTTAAAAATATAGATGTTACCATACCTAGAGATAAATTGGTCGTTATTACCGGTCTATCTGGTAGTGGCAAATCATCATTGGCATTCGATACCATTTATGCAGAAGGACAAAGACGATATATTGAAACGTTTTCTGCCTATGCAAGACAATTTTTGGGAGGTTTAGAACGTCCAGATGTTGATAAGATAGATGGCTTGTCTCCCGTAATTGCCATAGAACAAAAAACCACTTCAAAATCTCCAAGATCTACCGTTGGTACCATTACCGAAATTTATGATTTCTTAAGGCTACTTTACGCCCGTGCTGCAGATGCGCATAGTTACAATACTGGTGAAAAGATGGTAAGCTATAGCGATGAGCAAATTAAAAACTTGATCATTGAATCTTATTTAGACAAGAAAATCAACATTCTTGCACCGGTAATTAAGTCAAGAAAAGGACATTACCGTGAACTTTTTGAGCAGATAGCCAAACAAGGATTTTTAAAGGTAAGAGTTGACGGTGAAATAAAGGATATTGTAAAGGGCATGAAAGTGGACCGTTACAAAACCCATGATATAGAGATCGTTATAGACAGGTTAAAGGTTGCAGAAAGTGAGGACTTTCATAAACGATTGTCAGAAAGTATCAATACGGCCATGTATAGTGGTGACAACGTCTTAATGGTGCTTGCAGAAGGCACCGATATACCTAGGTATTTCAGTAGGGATTTAATGTGCCCCACCACAGGTATCTCCTATCCTACTCCTGAGCCCAATACATTTTCTTTTAACTCCCCTAAGGGTATGTGTCCCAATTGTAAAGGATTAGGCCATGTGTATGAGGTGAATGAAAAGAAAATATTCCCTAACAAAAAATTATCCATTAAAGGTGGTGGTATTGCTCCTTTGGGAGATTACAAAAAGTCATGGGCCTTTAAACAAATAGAAACTATTGCCGAACGTTATAGTTTCAAAATCACGGACCCAATAGACACTATTCCTGCTGAAGCTATTGAAATTCTATTGAACGGAGGCAAAGAAAGTTTTGATGTAGATTCAAAAACCTTAGGTGTTAAACGCACCTATAAGATAGATTATGAAGGTATATCAAACTTTATAAAAAATCAGTTCGAGGAAGCTGCTTCTACTTCAATCAAAAGATGGGCTAAAGAATATATGGACAAAATTACATGTCCTACATGTACAGGTTTTCGTCTAAAAAAGGAATCTCTTTATTTCAAAATTGAAGAGAAGAATATTGCCGAATTGGCAAATTTTGACATTGTTGAACTTGCATCATTTTTTAAAGGGTTAGACAAAAAACTTAGTGGTAACCAGCTAAAAATAGCGGAGGAAATCATTAAGGAAATTACCACAAGAATACAATTCCTATTAGATGTAGGTTTAGATTACCTTTCATTGAACAGAAGTTCTAAATCGCTCTCAGGTGGTGAAGCACAACGTATTAGATTGGCTACACAGATAGGTTCGCAATTGGTAGGCGTACTCTATATTCTTGATGAGCCTAGTATTGGGCTACATCAACGAGATAACGAAAGATTGATAAAATCGCTGGAATCTTTAAGGGATATAGGAAATTCTGTCATAGTAGTGGAACATGACCGTGATATGATTGAGCGTGCAGACCATGTCATTGACATAGGTCCAAAAGCGGGTAAGAACGGTGGTCAAATTATTTCTCAAGGAACACCGGAAGAGTTAAAACATGTACATACCTTGACCGCGGATTACATGACAGGAGTTAAGGAGATTGAAGTTCCTAAAAAAAGAAGAGAAGGCAACGGTAATGAGATTGTGTTATCTGGCTGCACAGGTAACAACTTAAAGAACATTACCGTAAAATTTCCACTGGGAAAAATGATTGGGGTAACCGGTGTTTCAGGTAGTGGAAAATCTACCTTGATCAATGAGACGCTATATCCTATCATGAACGCACATTACTTTAATGGCGTTAAAAAACCTATGCCCTATAAAAAGATAACCGGTCTAGAGCATATAGATAAAGTAATTGACATTAACCAGTCTCCCATTGGTAGAACACCAAGATCAAACCCTGCAACATACACCGGTGTGTTCAGCGAAATAAGATCTTTGTTCGCAAAAACCACCGAAGCATCTATAAGGGGGTATAAACCAGGTAGATTCAGTTTTAATGTAAAAGGCGGTAGATGTGAAACCTGTCAAGGTGGAGGTCTAAGGGTCATAGAAATGAATTTCTTGCCCGATGTTTATGTGGAATGTGAAACCTGCAACGGCAAAAGATTCAATAGGGAAACCTTGGAAATACGCTATAAAGGCAAATCTATATCAGACGTTCTGGAAATGACCATTAATGAAGCCGTATCATTTTTTGAACTTATTCCAAAAATACATCGTAAGTTAAAGACCATCCAAGATGTAGGATTGGGATATATATCGTTAGGGCAACAATCCACCACCCTATCCGGTGGAGAAGCACAACGTATAAAATTGGCTACCGAACTTTCTAAAAGAGATACCGGTAATACCTTCTATATTTTAGATGAACCAACAACCGGACTTCATTTTGAAGATATAAGGGTTTTGATGGAAGTTTTGAATAAATTAGCCAATAAAGGAAATACTGTGTTAGTTATTGAACATAATATGGACGTAATTAAAATGGTAGACCACATTATTGATATTGGTTACGAAGGTGGTCGCTCAGGAGGGCAATTGGTTGCCAAAGGTACTCCAGAGCAAGTAGCTAAAAACAAGAAAAGCTATACGGCTAAATTTTTAAAGAGAGAATTAAAATAATAAATAGATAAAAAATTATCTAAAAGAATATATAAACGAATGAGATCAGAAAAACATCACAAAGGCTGGAATGAAATAAAAACCAATGACTCTTGGGCCATTTTTAAGATAATGGGAGAGTTTGTAAATGGTTTTGAGCGTATGAGCAAGATTGGCCCATGTGTATCTATTTTTGGTTCTGCCAGAACCAAAGAAGAAGACCCTTACTACAAATTGGCGGTTTCTATTGCAAAAAGTATAGCAGAAGCTGGCTATGGTGTAATTACCGGTGGTGGCCCAGGTATTATGGAAGCGGGTAACAGAGGTGCAAATCTTGCCGGTGGAACTTCTGTGGGTCTGAACATAGACCTTCCTTTTGAACAGCATGACAATCCGTATATTGACAATGATAAAAGCTTGGACTTTGATTACTTCTTCGTAAGGAAAGTAATGTTCGTAAAATACTCTCAAGGTTTTGTGGTAATGCCAGGTGGCTTTGGAACTTTAGATGAGCTTTTTGAAGCAATAACGTTAATACAAACACATAAAATTGGTAAGTTCCCGATCATATTGGTTGGCAGTGAATTCTGGACAGGTCTTATGGACTGGGTAAAAGGCACCATGCTGAAGATGGGCAATATAAGTCCGGAAGATTTAAACCTTATCAAAATAGTAGATACAGAAGAAGAAGTAGTTGAAATAATCGATTCCTTTTACAAAGGGCACAGCATGAGTCCTAATTTTTAATATAAGCCTTGGTACGTAACTTTCAATCCTTTTTCCTTTACTGTATTATTCTCTTAGTAACCAACATTACTATTGGTTATGCTCAGTATAACACTAATCTTACGGTTAGTTTAAACGAGTATACCAAAGAGTTGGATATCAAGCAAGAATTCACCTACTTCAATAAATCTAACTATAATTTAGGTGTTATCTATTTCAACGATTGGGCAAATGCCTATTCAGATAAAAACACAGCATTAGCAAAGAGGTTTGCCCAAGAATTTAAAAAATCGCTTCATTTGGCAAAAGCAGATGAACGCGGTAAAACTACAATTACAAGTGTAGTCGATGAAACGTACAATGGACTTGAATGGAGCCGTACGGAAGGTAAAGATATAGTAAAGGTTACCTTAAAAGATATTCTACCACCGGGCGAATCTACCAAAATCCACATCACTTATAAAGTGAAGTTACCGCCAAATAAGTACACTCCGTACGGTTATGATAATAAGGGAGATTACTATCTAAAAGATTGGTATCTAACACCTGCAGTTTATGATGGCAAATGGCACCTTTACTCAAATAAGAACCTTGAGGATTTGTATATGGACGTGACCAATACGGTCATAAATTTTAAATTTCCAGATAGTCTTTTTTTAGCTTCAAACTTTGATATAACATCAGAATCCTCTTTTCCAAATGGTCAATTTGCCCAATTAAAAGGTAATCTGCAACGTGGTGGTGAAATCATTCTAAACCCACAAAAAAACTTTATAACACACAGAACGCCATACATGACGTTCCTAACAGATTTTAGAGCACCAAGATACAGTCCAATAGGTCAAGGGTTATCCATTAACAAGGTTGCCAATTTTATACATAACAATCTTGGTGACTACCCTCATGAAAAGATATTGGTAAGCGAGCTGGATTATAACAAAAATCCGCTTTACGGTATAAACCAACTCCCCTCTTTCATTAGACCGTATGAAGAACAATTTCAATTTGAAATGAAATTCTTGAAAACGGCCATCAATAGTATTTTAAAAGAGACTATGTTCTTAAACCCACGTAAAGAACAGTGGTTGAACAGCGCCATAGCCAACTATTTAATGATTGCCTTTGTAGAGCAGTATTACCCAGACCAAAAGCTCATGGGCAAACTTTCTAAAATATGGGGCTTTAGAAGTTTTGAACTGGCCAAGATGGATTTTAATGACCAATATTCTTTTCTTTATAATTTAACTGCCCGTAAAAATTTAGATCAGGCATTAGAAACCTCTAATGATTCTTTAATAAAATTCAATCAAAAAATTGCCAATAAATACAAGGCAGGTCTAGGATTAGCATATTTAGCGGATTATATAGGCAAAGAACATGTTGATGAAAGCATAAAAACCTTCTTCAAGTATTTTAAGTTAAATAACGTAAAAGTTCATGATTTTGAGTCTATTTTAAAACGATCAACCGACGTTGATATCAATTGGTTTTTTAATGACTATGTTTCTACAGATCGTAAGATAGATTTCAAGATCAAGAAAGTAAAAAAGGATGCAGACTCCCTACATATTACCCTTAAGAACAAGGAAGGAACCAACGTACCAATTTCAGTTTTTGGTTTAAAGAAAGATTCCGTAGTATCAGAATATTGGTTTAAAGATATAGAATTAGAAGAAACCTTTAGCATACCCAATAATCAAGAAGATAGACTTGTTCTTAATTATGACCAAAAGATTCCTGAGTTTAACCAGCGAGATAATTGGAAATCACTTAAAGGCTTTTTATCAAGCAACAAAAAGCTAAAGTTTACCTTTTTTAAAGATGCCGAGAATCCATATTATAACCAGGTATTCTATGTTCCCATATTAAATTTTAACGTGTATGATGGCTGGGTACCGGGTATGCGACTTTATAACAAAACCTTGCTTGAGAGACCCTTTGTCTATGACTTTGCCCCATCTTATTCCTTTAGGGAAAAAGCTTTTGTAGGCTATGGAAAATTTAACTACAGAAAGTACTTAAGTAAAAGTGGATTATATGTAGCAAACTACGGTATTGGTGCATCTACCTCCCATTTCAATGAAAATTCCAGATACACATCTATAACTCCTTCTTTAAGTTTTGGATTTAGACCAGCTGATCTTTTATCGAACAAAAGAGAGTTTCTTTCATTTAGGTATGTAAATATTTTAAGGGACTTTGACCCTTCTTTACAGAATTTGGCCAACGATCCAGAAAACCCAGATTATAGTGTATTTAATGCTAGATACATCAATAGGGACAATGGAATACTGGATTACAAATCATGGTTTTTAGATTTTCAGCTAGCAGGAAATTTCAGTAAACTATCATTTGAATATGAATACCGAAAATTATTTGAGAATAACAGACAGTTAAATCTTAGATTTTTTGCCGGTAAATTTTTAAGTAATAAAACCCAAACGGACTTTTTCAGTTTTGCCTTAGATCGCCCAACAGATTACTTGTTTGATTACGGATATTTAGGAAGATCGGAAGACTCAGGTATTTATAGTCAGCAAATTATTATCGCAGAAGGCGGGTTTAAATCTTTCTTAGATCAACGATACCGTTTTTCAAATGATTGGATGGCAACCATGAACGGAAGCTTTAATCTTTGGAAATGGATTGAGCTTTATGGTGATGCCGGTTTAGTAAAAAACAGGGATTTTGACGGTAAATTCGTTTATGATTCTGGTGTCAGATTAAATTTGGTTACCGACTACTTTGAACTTTACCTACCAGTATACTCCAACAACGGATGGGAAGTGTCTCAACCAAATTATGGTGAAAAAATAAGATTCATCATTACCGTAAGTCCAAAAACCTTAACAGGGCTTTTCACAAGAAAATGGTTTTAAACTAAGAATTTCTAATACGGTTCGTAGAATTTTTACAATAAATTAAGATATTTTTAAAAAAATATCAAATTTGTTGAAAAATATGGAATAAATTAACTGGTAAGAGCGTTGCTAGAAAGTACTTGATTCGGTAATTTTGTATAAACACGTTTAATACATGGATGTTTCTTCTAAAACCAGTAATGATATTTCTTTCGAAGATTTCAAAGAACAAATTATCAATGACTATGAAATTGCTTTTCTAAGCAGAACCTGTAGTTTATTGGGAAGAAAGGAAGTGCTTACCGGTAAAGCCAAATTCGGGATTTTTGGTGACGGTAAAGAACTTCCACAACTTGCCATGGCCAGATCTTTTAAAAACGGAGATTTTAGAAGTGGTTATTATAGAGATCAAACGTTTATGATGGCGTTGGGTCTTTTACATCCCAAGGAGTTTTTTCACGCCCTTTATGCCACTACCGATATAGAAAAAGAACCTATGAGCGCGGGAAGGCAGATGGGCGGACACTTTCTTACCCACAGCTTAAATGCCGATGGTAGTTGGAAAGATTTGACCAAACAAAAAAACAGTAGTGCAGATATCTCTTGTACCGCTGGACAAATGCCACGTCTATTAGGTTTGGCACAAGCATCAAAAGTTTATAGAAATCAAAAGGGACTAGATAGTGCAAAATTCTCCGTTAATGGAAATGAAATAGCTTGGGGTACCATAGGTAATGCAAGTACCAGCGAAGGCATGTTCTTTGAAACTATAAATGCTGCAGGTGTACTACAAGTACCAATGGTCATAAGTATTTGGGATGATGAATACGGTATATCCGTACCTGCAAAGTTTCATACTACTAAAGAGGATATATCTGAAATACTCTCAGGATTTCAAAGAACAGAGGACAATAGCGGTTATGAAATTTTAAAAGTTAATGGGTGGGATTATACCGCCCTTATGCATGCATATGAAAATGCTGCCGATATTGCCAGACAAGAGCACGTACCTGTTTTAATTCACGTAAAAGAATTAACACAACCTCAGGGACACTCTACCTCTGGATCCCATGAACGTTACAAAGACAATGAGCGATTAGAATGGGAACGTGACCATGATTGCAACAAACGCTTTAAAGAATGGATTTTAGAGTCTGGCATTGCCACAACAGAAGAACTGGCAACTATTGAAAAAAGAATTAAGCGTACTGTTCGTGAAGCAAAAAAAGAAGCTTGGGACGAGTATTTAAAAACCCTGCTTTCCAATAAAACAATATTGGTCAATTTAATTGATAAAGTTGCTGCTACAAGTCCGAACAAAAACTTCTTGAATAAATTAAAGAACGATTTAATTGCCACTGAAGAACCTGTTCGTAAAGACTTAGCCATTACCGCAAGAAAATCCCTGCGTTATTTAATTGGTGAGAATACACCCGAAAAGCAAGATTTAATTAATTGGACTACCAATTTCTTGGCAGAAGCTCAAGAAAAGTATAGTTCTCACCTTTACAGTGAAAATGATAGTAAAGCAAGTAACATTACCGCAATAAACCCAAGTTACAATGATGATTCAGAGTTAGTTGATGGCAGGGTAATTTTACGTGACAATTTTGACAAATTATTTGAAAAATACCCAAATACACTAATCTTCGGTGAAGATACCGGAGCAATTGGAGATGTAAACCAGGGGCTAGAAGGAATGCAGCAAAAGTATGGTAAAATACGTGTTGCAGATACCGGTATACGTGAAACCACCATTATTGGGCAAGGAATAGGAATGGCCCTTCGTGGACTAAGACCCATTGCAGAAATACAGTATTTAGATTATATATTTTATGCATTGGCAACGCTTACAGATGATTTGGCTTCATTACTTTACAGAACTGCCGGAAAACAAAAAGCACCGCTAATTATAAGAACAAGAGGTCACCGATTAGAGGGGATATGGCATTCTGGATCAGAAATGGGCGGATTGATTCATTTGTTACGAGGCATGTATATTCTAGCGCCTAGAAACATGACACAAGCTGCCGGTTTTTACAATACCCTTTTAAAAAGTGATGAGCCTGCCTTAGTCATTGAAAGTCTTAACGGCTATAGGCTAAAAGAAAAGAAACCAAAGAACTTAGGGGAATTCTGTACCCCGATCGGTAAGGTTGAAACCTTAAAGGAAGGAAAAGACATTACACTGGTATCGTACGGCTCCACATTACGAATTGTTGAAAAAGCAGCAAAAGAATTAATAGAGGTTGGTATTGATGCAGAAGTTATAGATGCACAGACCTTATTACCTTTTGATATTGAAATGGAGGTTTTAGAAAGTGTTAAAAAGACGAATAGACTTTTGGTCATAGATGAAGATGTTCCTGGAGGATGCTCTGCTTACTTGCTAAATGAAATTATAGAAAGACAAGGGGCATTTAAATACTTGGACAGTGCACCACAAACTTTAAGCGCAAAAGCTCATAGACCTGCATATGGTTCAGATGGGGATTATTTCTCCAAACCCAATAGAGAAGATATTTTCGAAAAGGTGTATAGCATCATGCATGAAGTTAACCCAGACGATTATCCTAAATTGAGATAAAATTGATACAATCATAAAATATAAAAAGTCCCATTTAAAATGGGACTTTTTATATTTTATGTGTCCAACTTTAATTTTTAATCTCAGGTTTTACCTCCTTTATAGCTGGTTTTTTAGGTTTACCATCGGCATCTATTTCAATAATGGCATCAAAACCCAATTCATCTAATTTGTCCGCAATTTTTGCCCTATCGCCTACCATAAACCAATTTACAGCTTCTGGTTTAACCACTTTTTTACTCACATCTCTCACTTCTTGCAATGAAAGGTTACGTACATTGGCATCATATTTTTGATAATAATCATCTGGCAAACCATAATTGACCAAATTTGTTATAGACTGGTTTACAGAGCTATTAGTCTCCCATTGACCGGGCAGACTTAAAATTTGATTGGTCTTCACTTTTTCCAATTCTTCCTTTGTTACCGGTCTTGTAGAGATAAACTCAGATATCTCTTTTCGCAATTCTGTAACGGATTCAGCAGATTTATCCGTTTGCACAGGTGCGTACATTATAAACGGTCTTTCAGCTTTAGCACCCATAACAAAACCACTAGCTCCATAAGCCCAATGTTTATCTTCCCTTAAATTCATATTAATTCTAGATGTGAAATCACCACCCAGAATACTGACCATCTGCTCTAAAGCAATTTGAGAGACATCTCCGTATTTTTCAGTTAAATGTCCTGCCAAAATCACTGATTGCTCAGACTCTGGCCTATCCATTAAATAAAGTGTATTTTTCGAATTCACTTTTGGTGTGGTAAACGTAATATTAGGTACATCTGCCTTTTTCCATTTTCCTAAAGCCTTTTCTAACTTCGACTTTAAATCTTTCATTTCTATATCACCGGTAACTACCAGAGTTGCATTGTTAGGTCTTATCCAAGTAGCATAAAATTTTTGCACATCATCTTTTGAGAGTTTAGAAACCGTCTCCGTATAACCTGTTCCTGTGTATGGATTACTATAAGGATGACCTTCACCATATAAATACTTGTTCATCACCCTCAGTGCCATGGAAATGGGTTGAGATTTCTCTTGCTGTATTCTGTTTAATTGTTCATCCTTTAAACGATCAAATTCCTTTTCTGGGAAAGCAGGATTCAAAACAACATCGGCAAATAAATCAATACTAGCATCTAAACTTGGTTTCAGAGTATTGAGATAAATATTAGAATTATCTTGACTGGAATACGTGTAAAGACTTGCCCCTAATAATTGAAGTTTCTCGTTTATTTCTAAAGAATTTAAATCTTTAGTTCCTTCATCCAATAAATCCATAGCCAAAGCAGCAGTTCCCGGACTTGAAAGATAATCGGTTTTATATCCTGCATTAAACATTAAATTCATGACAACGGTAGGTACACCGGTTCTTTTTGCAAGTACTATATTAAGACCGTTAGATAATTTATCTCTTTGTAAGGCTGGAAATTGAGAACTTTTAGCTTCTCCTACTTCTGGCAATTTGCTGCGATCTACAGTACTTTTAGTAATGGTATATTCCGGAAATGGTTTACAAAGTAGAATATGTTTACCCCTAGTAAGCCACTTTTTAGCTGTATTCTGAATATCCAGTACAGTAGCATTTTCAACGTATTGCAACACGGTTTTATAATAAGCTGCATCATCAAAATAAGTTTGGTTAGATGCTAGAATATCTGATACTCCACCAAAGCCGCCAATACGCTCCAAACCTTTTATAAAACTTGAAAAATAAGCCGCTTTTACCCTTTTAAGTTCACTTTCGGTAGGTCCTTCTTTAATTAGTTTAGCCAACTCTTCTTCCATAATCTGTTGAACCCTATCAATATCTCCCTCTGGCTTTACATTTGCCCAAGTGATAAATTCACTTGCAATTTCATTTGAAGCTTGAAAAGAAACCACAGAACTAGCAACTTGCTCATCATATACCAATCTTTTGTACAATCTAGAGTTTTTGCCACTTGTCAATATAGAAGAGATTAGATCAAAATGAATGTCTTCTTTATTGCCAAATTCAGGCGTATTCCAACTAAATAAAATTCTGGCTTCTGGCACTCTATCTTCATAAACTTGATAGGTGTCTGAACTTTTTAAAGGAATATTCACTTCTTGCCTAGCTATTGTTGGTCCAGAAGGTATATCGCCAAAATAGTTCAACACTTTATTATACACCTCTTGAGGATTAATATCTCCTGCAACAGCTACTACGGCATTAGCCGCACCGTAATAAGACTTGAACCACTCTTGTACATCTTCAAGCGAAGCTGCATTTAAATCTTCCATTTCACCAATAACGGTCCATGAATACGGATGCCCTTTTGGGTACATCGCCTTGGTTAAAAGATCCCATTGCTTACCATAGGGTTGATTTTCTCCTTGTCTTTTTTCATTTTGAACAACACCACGTTGTTCATCTAACCTTTCTTGGTCAATTGCCCCTAAAAGGTGCCCCATTCTATCAGACTCTAAAAACAGTACTTGATCTAAGGCCGCAACCGGTACATTTTGAAAGTAGTTGGTACGGTCAGTATTTGTTGTTCCATTTAGATCGGTACCTCCTATTCTCTCCAAAGCTTGGAAATAATCATCGTTATAATTCTCACTACCGTTAAACATTAAATGCTCAAATAAATGTGCAAAACCACTTTTACCTGGTTTCTCGTTCTTAGAACCTACATGATACCATACATTCACGGCAGCAATTGGCGCCTTATGGTCTTCATGCACCAATAAGGTTAAACCATTAGGTAATATGAACCTTTCGTATTTTAGATCAATTTGATCAGATTTAAATTCAAAATCTTGTGCGTGCTGTTTTGTTAAACAAAACAAACACAGCATAATAAATAAGATTGTTTTTTTCATGATGAATACTTTTTTAATGATTTAAGTAAATATAATCTTTAAAAAAGTATGGAACAATTGTATTATTAGGTACGAAAAAACTTATAAAAACATTGCATTATTCTTAGACGTAAACTTCCTAGGGATCAAGCCCATCTATTTTAACAAAAATTTATAACTATCTAATCTATTGATAATAAAGGTCAGCCTGCCTATTACTGGGCAAAACACATTCTGTAAATACATACTTACACCATGCCTATAAACAAAAAACAAAAAAAAATGATACTTTTAAAGGAAATAATTCCAACTAATGAAAAACACCTTATTAAAAGATATTGGTTTAGCTTTTTTTAGAATTGCTGTTTCTGCAATGATGCTAACTCACGGACTTCCTAAATTCCAAAAATTAATTTCAGGAGATTTTCAATTTGCAGACCCATTTGGTATAGGAGCTACCCCTTCATTATTTTTAGCCGTTATTGGTGAATTTGTTTGTCCTATTTTGATCATTATCGGTTTTAAAACACGATTAGCGGCAATTCCACCAGCCATTACTATGGCGGTAGCAGCTTTTGTTGCTCACGGTGCAGATGATTTCAGTACAAAAGAAAAGGCTGTTTTCTATCTGGTTGCATTTATTACCATTTCTTTATTGGGACCAGGAAAATTTGGTATCGATAAAAGATAGATGCTAAACTATTTTATAAAGAAGTTCTTTTAGCAGATCAGCCTCTTTCATTGGGCTTGCCCCTACACCTTTACCCTTAAGATCCATTTCCCGTAGACTGGAAATAATAGCACTTACTTTTTTCATAGGGTAATTTCTAGCTGCCGTCTGTATTTCCTTTACAAAATATGGATTAATACGCAATGTACTGGCTACATTCTTAGGAGAATGATCACTTAGTCCATGATATTGTAACAGTTGGGTGAAAAATGAATGCAATAAGGTTATTGTCAATATAAACGGGTTATCCTTAGGATTTTGAGCAAAGTAATTAATGATTTTAGTAGCTTTTACTATATCCCTATCACCAATGGCCCGTTTTAATTCAAAATTATTATAATCCTTACTTATGCCTATATGTTCTTCAATATGCTGAGGATTAATTTCTGTCTCCTTAGGAAGAACCAGTTTTAGTTTTTCTAATTCTTTACTGATCTTCCCTAAATCCGTACCCAGATATTCTATCAATAATAATGAAGCTTTATGGGAAATGGTATAGCCATGCCCTAAAAGATGCTTTCTAAGCCAGTCACTCACTTGATTTTCGTATAACTTTTTACTCTCAAAGATTACACCGTTCTTTTTAATGATCTTGTGTAACTTTTTACGTTTATCAAGCTTTTTATATTTATAGCAAATAACAAGGACAGTTGTTTGCTGCGGATTTTCCGCATAGGAACATAGATCCTCTATAGTTCTAGAAAGGTGTTGGGCTTCTTTTACTATTACCACTTGTCTTTCTGCCATCATTGGATAGCGCTTAGCGTTACCAACAATATCGTCTATAGAAACATCTTTTCCATAAAGTACCATTTGGTTAAAGCCTTTCTCTTCTTCCGTCAACACTTTGGCGCCAATAAAATCTGATATTTTATCAATAAAATACGCCTCTTCGCCATATAAGAAGTAAATAGGACTTATTTGTCCTTTCTTGATCGCATTGACTATTTGTACAGCTTCATCCATTCAGAAAAATTCATCAACTTTGTATAATGCAGCCACTAAATTTTCCCAGCTACACTTTCAGGGTCAAAAATAGCGAAAATAGACCCTTAATATTTGACGAAATACGTAAAAAATTTATAGTACTTACTCCAGAAGAATGGGTAAGGCAGCATGTGGTAAAATTCTTGATACAAGAAAAAAACTATCCGATCAGTCATATCAACGTTGAAAAGCAGATTACCTTGAACGGGTTAAAAAAAAGATATGATATAGTAGTATTTAAGCAAGATGGAAAATTAGATATACTAGTAGAGTGCAAAGCACCGGAAATTACCATTTCCCAAAATACATTTGATCAGATTGCACAATACAATTTTAAACTCAACGCCAACTACCTAATGGTCACTAACGGACTCGCACATTATTACTGTCAAATGGACTTTGTTGCGGAAAAATATCAATTCATGCAGGAAATTCCTGATTTTAGCCGTTAATTTGCGATCGTTTTGAAGATAGCCGTAGTCATATTAAACTGGAATGGTGAAGTGCTTTTAGAGAGGTACCTACCTTCTGTTATCTCATATTCCCAAGGAGCGGATGTATATGTTGCCGATAATGCATCTACAGATGGTTCGGTAGCATTTATCACTGAAAATTACCCTACGGTAAAAATTATTCAAAATGCCGTTAATGGAGGGTTTACAAAAGGGTATAATGATGCACTTGTTCATGTAGATGCCGATATTTTCTGCTTGTTAAACTCAGATGTAGAAGTATCGCCTAACTGGTTAATACCTATTAAGGAAACTTTCAATAATGTGCCAGACGCTGCCATTATTCAACCAAAAATACTGGACCTTCTTAAAAAAGACCACTTTGAATATGCAGGTGCAGCCGGTGGTTTTATAGACCAATTAGGATATCCTTTTTGTAGGGGTAGGCTTTTTCAAACTTTAGAAAAAGACAACGGGCAGTATAATGATGTTAGAGAAATTTTTTGGGCAACCGGAGCCTGCATGTTCATTAAGAAATCTGTTTTTCATGAACTCAATGGTTTTGATGAAGATTACTTTGCCCACCAGGAAGAAGTAGATCTCTGTTGGAGAGCAAAAAACCATGGGTATAAAATATTATATGTGGGTACATCGCATATATTTCATTTAGGAGGTTCTACCTTAAGTAACATGAATCCGAAAAAGACGTATTTAAATTTCAGAAATACACTATTCTCCATTACAAAGAACTTGCCAAGACGAAAAGCCTTTATTATTATCTTCTTAAGATTACTGTTAGATGGTATTGCAGCAATACGATTTCTTTTTCAGTTAAGATTCAAACACTTTTTCGCTATTTTTAGGGCACATTTAAGCTTTTACAGACAATTTAGAAAAATGTATAAAAAACGGGAAAAAACTCAATTCCTGAGAAAATACTATGTTACGAAGTCCATTGTATGGTCTTACTTCGTACATAGAATAAGTAATTTTAACATTTTAGTAAAAGATTAACTAACAACACATATAAGTGACTTTGTAATTATATAATTTTGGAGTCGCTTAGATGCGAAATTGAGTAAATAACTAAATTATTATAATAGAATCAAATTATGAAAAAAGTATTATTAGGATGTCTTGGAGTAACGCTTTTACTTTCTTCTTGTGTATCATCAAAGAAGTATGCCGATCTTGAAGCAAAACACAAAAACGCGCAAGATTTATTAAACTCTGCAACTGTAAAGTTAAATGACTGTTTAGAAGAGAAAGCAACAGCTTCATCTAGACTTCAAACTTTAGAAGATCAAAATGCGTTTTTAAAGGCAAACAACCAAGAGTTGATCAACAATATGGGCAACCTAACAACTTTGACTACCAAAGGTGCTGAGAACTTAGAGAAGTCTTTAGAAAGCTTACAAGAAAAAGATTTAACTATTCGTAAGTTAAATGACGCTATCACCCGTAGAGATTCTGTAAACCTTTCATTGGTACAGAGCTTAAAAGGTGTGTTAGGAAACATGGATGACGAGGATATTGAAATCAGCGTAGAAAAAGGTGTTGTTTTCGTATCTATATCAGACAAGCTTTTATTTAGCAGCGGTAGCTATAATGTTACAAGTAGAGCTAAAGAAGTTTTAGGTAAAGTAGCTAAAGTTGTAAACAACAAGCCTGATTTTGAATTTATGGTAGAAGGTCATACAGACAACGTTCCTTACAGAGGTAACGGTTCTCTATTGGATAACTGGGATTTAAGTGTTAAACGTGCTACAGCTGTTGTTCGTATTTTACAGAACGATTTCAATGTAGACCCTAAGCGTATGACTGCTGCTGGTAGATCAGAATATGTACCGGTATCTACAACTGAAAAATCTAAAAACAGAAGAACCCGTATCGTAGTTCTTCCAAAAATTGATCAGTTCTACAGCATGATCGAAGAAGGAATGAAAGATCCTGCAATCAACAAATAATAATTGATTGTTACATATAAAATTAAAGCGGCTCAATTGAGCCGCTTTTTTTATGTTTGAAATTGTGGAATAAGGATCTAACTTAAATAATATCTAAACTCCCCTTACCTTCTCTTATTACCTCTGGATAACCGGTAGAAACATCTATTATAGTAGAACCTACATTACCCCCATACCCACCATCAATTACCACATCAACAAGATTATCCCATTTTTCATAGATCAATTCAGGATCGGTCGTATACTCCAAAACATCATCATCATCTCTTATAGATGTAGAGACAATAGGATTGCCCAGTTCTTCTACCAAAGCTTTGACAATACTATTATCAGGAACACGAATACCAACGGTTTTCTTTTTTTTAAATTCTTTAGGTAGATTGTTATTACCAGGAAGAATAAAGGTATAAGGACCCGGCAATGCCCTTTTCAAAATTTTAAATGTTGCGGTATCTATTTGTCTAACGTAATCTGACAGGTTACTCAAATCTGTACAAATAAATGACCAATTTGCTTTTGCCAGTTTAATACCCTTTATACGTGCTATCTTCTCCAAAGCTTTGGTATTGGTAATATCACAACCTAAACCGTATACGGTATCTGTGGGGTAAATGACCAAACCACCTTTACGTAATACATCCACCACCTTTTTTATCTCCTTGGGGTTAGGATTCTCTTCGTATATTCTAATGAACTCTGCCATAGCTTTAGGTTTTAAACCATATTGATATTAAATATACCAAAACTATCCGATCACTTCTAACTTTGCGAAACGAAGCAGTAGTTTCTTAATATCACCTTTATCGAACATTATCTCTGCCTTTCTATCGTTTCCGGCACCTTCAATCTTCACCACTTTACCTCGCCCAAAACGAGTGTGATTGATTAGAGAACCTTCTTGTAAATTAGGGTCTATCTTATTGGTATTACCTACTGGTTCTGATAATTGCGGTTTAATTTTACGCAGCTTTTTAAGTTGACCAGAATTTGGTTGACTTATAGATGGCGGAGTTCCCCTAACCGGTTTTTGTTGTCGTAATTTACTTTTATCTACCTCCCCGAAAATATCTGCATTAATCAATGATTTATAACGATAGCCACCATCTACAGGAGTAAGGTTCTCAACATATTTTTCATCTATTTCTTCCAAAAACCTACTAGGTTCGGCATCGATCAACTTACCCCAACGATATCTATTTTGCGTATATGTTAGGTACGCCTGTTTCTCTGCCCTGGTCAAAGCAACATAGAACAATCTTCTTTCTTCTTCTAATTCGCTTCTGGTATTCATACTCATTCCTGAAGGAAAAAGATCTTCTTCCATACCAACAATGTATACGTAAGGGAATTCCAATCCTTTTGCCAAGTGAATGGTCATTAAGGCAACCCTATCATCATCACCAGTATCATTGTCCAAATCAGTAGCCAAAGCTACATCCTCTAAAAACTCACTAATATTACCGGTAGCTTCATCAATTTCCTGTTGCCCTTCAACAAAATCCTTAATACCGTTTAAAAGTTCTTCAATGTTCTCCATTTTACCAATACCCTCTGGAGTTCCATCCTTTTTAAACTCTAAAAGAATACCTGTTTTTTTGGCAACATGTTCAGACAATGCAAAAGCATCGGTAGTTTCGTTCATTACCTGAAAACTTTTGATCATGGTTACAAAGTCCTGTAGCTTTCGTTTGGTACCAGAATTAATTTTTAAATCAATTCTATCAATATTCTCCATGACCTCAAAAATGGAACGATTGTAATGATTGGCGGCTACCACCAATTTATCCAATGTTGTACCACCAATACCCCTTGCTGGAAAATTGATTACTCTTTTTAAAGCTTCTTCATCTTTTGGGTTGATGACCAAACGTAAATATGACAAAACATCTTTGATCTCTTTACGTTGGTAGAATGACAGTCCGCCATAAATACGATATGGAATATCTCTTTTACGCAAGGCATCTTCAATTGCCCTAGATTGGGAGTTTGTTCTATATAATACACAAAATTGACCATTCGTCATTTGTTGCTGCATTCTATGTTCCCAAATAGAATTTGCTACAAATCTACCTTCTTCAGCATCGGTGGTACTTCTATGAATTTTAATTGAAGGCCCATCATCATTATCTGTCCAAACCACTTTCTCAATTTGATTTTGGTTTTTCCCGATGATGGAATTGGCAGCATTTACGATATTTCTGGTAGAACGGTAATTCTGCTCTAGGCGATACATACCTACATTATCATAATCTTTTTGAAAGTTCAGAATATTGCTGATGTTCGCACCTCTAAAAGAATATATACTTTGAGCATCATCTCCTACCACACAAATATTCTGAAAACGATCTGCCAATGCTTTTACGATCAAGTACTGTGAATGGTTGGTATCTTGATACTCATCTACCAAAATATATCTAAATCTATTCTGATATTTCATCAACACATCTGGGTAACGTGTCAAGAGTTCATTAGTTCGTAATAAGAGATCATCAAAATCCATTGCCCCGGCCTTAAAACAACGGTCAACATAATTCTCATAAATATCTCCAGTTCTTGGCTTTTTGGCCATAGCATCTTGTTCAACAAGATCTGGGTCATTTCGGTAGGCCTTAACCGTAATCAAACTATTTTTAAATGATGAAATTCTATTTTGAATCTGCTTATACTTGTAAATATCCTTATCAAGTCCCATTTCCTTGATGATAGAGGCAATTAGCCTTTGGGAATCTTGAGTGTCATAAATGGTAAAGTTGGCTGGGTAACCCAACTTGTCTCCATCTATACGCAATAACTTTGCAAAAACCGAGTGAAAGGTACCCATCCATAAGTTTTTAGCTTCACTGGCACCAACAATATGCGCAATACGTTCTTTCATCTCACGTGCCGCTTTATTGGTAAAGGTCAACGCCAAAATGTTAAAGGAATCTACACCTTGCGCCATTAGATACGCAATTCTATACGTTAATACACGTGTTTTTCCAGACCCTGCCCCGGCAATAACCATTAAAGGTCCGTCTTTATGCAAAACAGGAGCTTTTTGGGCATCGTTCAATTCATCTATAAATGAGCTCAAATTTTCTTTTTTTTAGAGCCGTGAATTTAGCTATTATTGAGGGATAGTAAAAGTGAAGTCCGCTAGTTTTATAAACAAATACGGGTATTTTTTTGAAATTGATAATAAATACAAAATCACTATCATAATCTTAGTATTATGTATGTTTGATCAATATATTTGTTGAACGACTACTTTAACTAACTTTAAATATACATTATGAGAAAATTATGGTTAATGGCCATTGTACTTTTCGGGGTTTCCGTACAAGCACAAGGTCCCAATCTTGAAAAGGATTACAAAGCTATTGAAAGCAAAGTAATTGATTGGAGAAGAGAAATTCACCAAAATCCTGAATTGGGAAACCGTGAGTTTAAGACTGCCGAAAAAATAGCCAAACATTTAAAATCACTTGGCATAGAAGTACAAACAGGAGTAGCACATACCGGTGTTGTAGGTCTATTGAAAGGAGATTTACCAGGAAAAGTAGTGGCACTAAGAGCAGACATTGATGCCTTGCCTGTTACAGAAAGAAATGATTTGCCATACAAATCGAACGTTACTACAGAATTTATGGGTGAAAAAGTAGGCGTAATGCATGCTTGTGGTCATGATACACATACGGCAATTCTAATGGGTGTTGCCGAAGTTATGTCCAAGAACAAAGATAAGATCAAAGGAACCGTAAAGTTCATTTTTCAACCTGCAGAAGAAGGTCCGCCACAGGGTGAAGAAGGTGGTGCACTTTTAATGGTTAAAGAAGGCGTAATGGACAGTCCTAAAGTTGATGCCATTTTTGGACTTCACATTAATTCTCAAACACCTGTGGGTACCATACGCTACAAATCTGGTGGTACTATGGCCGCGGCACAACAATTTGTGATCAATGTAAAAGGTAAACAATCCCACGGATCGCAGCCATGGTCAGGAATAGACCCTATTTTAATTAGTGCAAAAATTATTGATGGTCTACAGACAATAATCAGTAGAGAGACAGAACTAACCAATGAAGCCGCTGTTATTACCGTAGGTAAAATAAAGAGTGGCGTACGTTTTAATATTATACCAGAATCTGCAGAAATGATCGGTACTATTAGAACATTGGACTATGACATGAAAGACAAGCTTAACAAGCGTATGGTAGAAATGGTGAGCGATATTGCCAAAGCCTACGGTGGTGAAGCTACATGTGTAATTACAGATGCTACCGATATTACGTATAACAACCCAGAATTAGTAGAACAAATGCTACCGACCATGAAAAGGGTTGCAGGTGAAAACAATGTTCTTTTTCAAAAAGCGGTAACCGGTGCAGAAGATTTTTCTTATTTTCAACGTGAGGCTCCAGGCTTTTTCTTTTTCTTAGGAGGAATGACACCGGGTACGACAGAATCTTACCCACATCATACGCCAGACTTTCTAATTGATGATAGCGGTTTACTTTTAGGGGTTAGAACACTAACAGAAATGAGTTTGGATTACCTAAATAGTGATCAAACGCCTCGTTTAGATATTAAACCAAAAGGATAATTTTGATGAACGATTTTTTTAATTCAATTCCAAGTCCACCATGGTGGACTTGGATTTTTTTGTTTCTTCTAATAGTTGCTATTTATGATATTTTTATTCAAAAAAAGCACACTATTAAACATAACTTTCCTATAGTAGGGCATTTACGGTATTGGTTAGAAAGTATAGGTCCTGAAATGAGGCAATATTTTGTAGCTAACAATAGAGAAGAACTTCCTTTTAATAGAATTGAAAGAGGATGGATCTATGCATCGGCAAAAAAAGAGAATAATTATGAGGGTTTTGGTTCTGACCGTGACCTTTACGCTCATCAGCACATTTTCGTGAAAAATAGAATGATGGGCTTTGTGGTTCCTGAAGGACATCCAAATGCTATTGACCCTTACTTTTTACCATGTGCAAAAGTTATGGGACAACATAATAATCGTAGAAAACCCTTTAGGCCCAGTAGTATTGTAAACGTATCGGCTATGAGTTTTGGCTCCTTATCTGCCGCAGCGGTCGAGGCCATGAATAAAGGCGTAAAAAAGGCGGGAGCATATCATAACACAGGTGAAGGTGGTTTGTCACCATACCACAAACATGGCGGGGACATTGTATTCCATTTTGGTACCGGATATTTTGGCGTAAGAACTCCAGATGGTAATTTCTCTATGGAGAAAATGAAAAAACTGGTTGAAGACAATCCGTGTATTAAAGCCATAGAGATAAAACTGTCACAAGGCGCAAAACCAGGAAAAGGTGGAGTATTACCTGGTGCAAAAATTACTCCTGAACTTGCAGAGATCAGAGGTGTTGAAGTGGGAAAAGATGTCTTGTCACCCGCAACACATAAGGCATTTTCCAATGTAACAGAGCTTATGGCCCTAATTGAAGATATTGCAAATGAAACTGGTTTACCTGTAGGTATCAAAGGAGCAATAGGGAAATTGGACCAATGGGAAGAGTTGGCAGATTTAATGCTGGAGACGGGAAAAGGCCCTGACTTTATTACCGTAGACGGTGGTGAAGGTGGTACAGGTGCCGCTCCCCCATCATTTGCAGACCATGTTTCATTACCATGGGTGTACGGCTTTTCTAGTTTATACCGTGTTTTCTTGAACAGAAACCTAACCGATAGAATCGTTTTTATAGGTTCAGGAAAATTAGGATTTCCGGCAAAAGCGGCTATGGCATTTGCAATGGGTGTAGACTGTATTAATGTAGCAAGAGAGGCTATGATGAGCATTGGCTGCATACAAGCACAAGCTTGCCATAACAATACTTGCCCAACCGGTATTGCAACACAAAGTAAATGGTTACAGAAGGGAATAAACATTCCTTTAAAATCTGATCGTTTGGCACAATATTTTAGCACTTTCAGAAAAGAATTTTTAGAAATTACCCATGCTGCCGGCTATGAACACCCATGTCAGTTTACTATGGATGATGTACAGGTAAATGTAGATGATAACGACCTTAACAGAAGCTTGGCTTCTACATATGGCTACAATAAAGCCAAAGTACCTTTTACCTGTGTGCAAGATTTAAAAGACTGTTCGTATCTTGGCGGCAAAAATTAGATTAACCTATTCAATGCATATTACTATGAAACGATTTTTTATATGTTCAGCTATAATCTTATTGGGATTAAGTACAATTCAAGCTCAGAAAAAAAGTGAATTGATAGAACAAAATCAAGATTTAAAATTTAAGTTGGATTCCATTTCAAAAATGGTAAGCACTTCTCAACGCAATGAGAAATTAGCAAATCAACGCTCAGACGAATACCAGTCTCAAGTTACAGAACTGCAAGATGCCAATGCCACCTTAATGAAGAACCTCAATAGTTTTGCTGCATTATCTAGCCAAAATTCAGAGAACATCAACAAAACCTTAGCAACATTAGAACGTAAGGAAAAACAATTAAAAGGAATAACCGATGCTGTGGCAAGTAATGACTCTACCGCTGTTGTTATATTGACGAATGCAAAGCAAGTCTTAGGGGAAAACGCTAAAGTTGGTGTTACAGATGGCTCTGTGATCATTTCAGAAAAATTAGATTTTTTCTTTGCCGATGGTGTAGGCTTAAATCCATCTAGCGAATCTAAAGGCTGGCTTGAGAATGTAGCCAAGGTTGCCAATGCAAACCCAAAAAGCACCATAACGGTAGCAAGCTTAAATATTACCGGTGAAATGAACATAGCGCTACAACAAGCAGCAGCTATCGCTAGTATATTGATCAAAGATTTTGGTGTTAATGGAGAGCGAGTTATTGTCGTTGGCCAAGATGGAGGGCTAAGAGAATCTTTACAAATTAAGTTTCAACCAGATTATAAAGCTTTTTATGATATGGCCAAGGGAGACGTTAAAAATTAAAATACTTGTATTTCATCGATGAAGTACTATACTAATTGAAAAATTTGGACGTTCTTGTTTCGTAAATAATAACTGATTAAAAAATGAACTCCGACCAAATTTTTCAACTTTTCGCTTATTTAATACCATCAGTAGTAACTGGTGCAATTGCTTTCTATTTCTTTAGAATGCACACCAATAATGAAGAAGGAAGACGACGTTTTCTATTGCACAAAGACTCTCAAAAAGATACATTACCAGTACGTTTACAGGCTTATGAAAGAATGGCCTTATTTTTAGAACGTATTGCCATACCAAGTTTGGTTGTTCGTGTTTCTCCGCAATCCGATGATAAAAATGCTTATGAAAACTTATTGATCAAAAGCATAGAAACCGAATTTGACCATAACCTTTCCCAACAAATATATATGACAGATGAATGCTGGAATGTCATCAAAGCGGCTAAGAGCGCAACAATTCAAATGATCAGAAAAGCTGCGATGAGCAATACTGAGACAGCAGATAAATTACGAGAAGACATCTTAAACGAAACCATGGATAAAACTTCACCATCTGCCACTGCCCTATCCTTTGTTAAAAAGGAGATTGGTGACTTATGGTAATCTTTTGAAAATGAGGAATGTTTTAAAATATTGTTTGATAACAACATTTCTCGCCTTATCCATAATTCACTTTCATTGGAGTGCAGGTGGGTCAATTGGCTATAGCAGCTCATTACCAGCCGATGAAAACGGAAATATTTTACTTGCCCCAACTACAGTAGATTGTATACTTGTGGGGGTTATTTTGCTCTTGTTCGCAATTGTTTATACGCAAAACCCAAGCAATTTAAACTTTAAAGTTTTCAAGTACTTCTTCAAATTTGGGCAATGGATAATTCCTATCATTTTTTTAATAAGAGCTATAGGAGAATTTAAATATGTTGGTTTTTTCAAAGAAGTAACCACAACTGAATTTGCTCAAATGGACACTTTGCTTTTTTCTCCTTTATGCTTGGGTATTGGCTGTGTTGGAATATTTCTTGCATTAAAAAACCCAAAAACTATAGATAAATAATCAATCTTTATTCGTGTTCGTTTGGCTCTATTGGGTTTGTCTCTTCATTTTTATTTTTGGCATACAAGTATCCTCTTTTCCACCAAAGTGTCATTTTTGCCTTATCAAAAATCAAAGAATTAGTCGTTAATATCGTGGGTGTATAAAACAGGTTTATAATGGCATTCTTTTGATTGGCGACCAATTTTCCAATTCTTATATTCTGATTTTCAATACGGTCAAGAATAAAACTCATCATCGTAGTAATTAACTCAAACGGATTTCGAGAAGCTACCCTGTTCATATAATTTACTTCGGTATGCAAAACAACAACATCTACCTCAGTAGCCCCTCTTTTTATTGCTTCCTCAATAGGCACAATACTACCTAGACCACCATCTGCATATTCACAATAATTTTTGCGCACCAAACTCATAAATGGTGTGTAGTTTGCAGAAATCCATACCCAGTCACAATAATCTTCATAAGTGCAATCTTTAATTGACTTATACTCCACTTGATTTAATGAGAGGTTAGAAACTGTTATAACTACATCAGAATCTCCATTTTTTAAAGTTTCAAATTCTTCAATGGTTAAACTATTTTCAATAAGCTTTCTAAGATTTTCACTCTCACCAAAGGTCTTTTTACCGGTTAGAAAATTTCGTAAAACATTCCAATGGTTAATTGAAATTTCTTCATTACCACGAATGTTCTTCACTAAAAAAGGGCAGTTGTTAAAAATACTTTTTTGATTCACATTAGAATAGATTTCCTTAATCTTATCTAGCTTACCTAATGCCAGGTGAGAGATTAGAAGACTGCCAGTAGAAGTACCTACGAAAATATCATATTTTCTACCCTCTTCTTGAATAAGGTATTGAGCAACACCACCTGCAAAGGCACCTTTACTACCACCACCAGAAATAACCAATGCTTTCATTATTATTTTAATTTCGTTTTAAGATAACGCAAATCTGCTGAATTTAGTTGATTTGCAACCTTTTCAATTTCCTTTTTCTGTTCGTCGTTTTCCCATAACCTATCTAACAATAGCCTGGCATAATTTCTAAATTGCCAAGAATGATGGTTGGTAGCTTTAATTAAATTGACCAAGGCTTCATCATTTAGAGCATTAATTTCGGACAGATATTGAAAAGCCGTTTGTCTTACTTCTGGATTGTATACAGCGCTTGTATACCCCACAAGTTCTCGGTGAAAGTATACCTTCTCCGTAGGTTTATATTCGGGCGTAAACAATGCCAATGTCAACCAAAGTTGCCGAAAGCTTTTATTGGGCAAACCAACAACATCCTTTGTTTCTTCTAAATACATAACCCTATCTTGCTCAAAACTAGACCACAAATTATATAACATTATTTCGTTGGTTACGTAACTATCATCTAATAATAGCGCTTCTGCATCCTCTTTAAGAGACTCTTGTATTTTACCCATTTTCTCAGCGGCAAATTGTCTAACTTTTACGTTGTCACTGGTAATCAAAACTGGTAATTCCAATGCAGAAAAGTCATTTCTTAAGCTTAGTACGGCCAGCTTTAATTGCAATGAAAACTTAGGATTTGCTAAAATTTCAGAAGGCGTAAACTCTTTTGAATTACCTGAAATTAAATCATAATATATTTTATGGGTAGCACTATTTCTTTTTAGGTACTCTTTTACATCTTCCATCAGAAATAAATCACCTTCTAACCAATTTCTTCTAAAACTGTCTAAATCTTGATTACTCACCTCTTCCATCTCATTAATAAAATCAGTAACAGTCACATTTTTGAACTGATATTTATCTAAGTAAGCTTTAATTCCTGTTTTAAATGCGGAATCCCCAATTTCTTCTCTTAAAATAGCTAAAGCCCATGCCCCTTTTTCATAAAAGGTAAGACTACTAGCCTTAGGGTTCAATAAACTCTGCCCCTCTCCTTTTTCAGAAATATCACTTAGCGTTTTAGCTGTATCAAATAGCTTCCAATAGAAATAATCGTCACCAAAAATTTCTTTTTCGGCCAAATAGGCATAATAGGTAGCAAAACCTTCATGTAACCAATGGTGTTCACTATTCTTTTCCGTCACCAAATTACCAAACCATTGGTGCGCTAATTCATGCGCATTGATGTTTACATAATTTCTATCTATAAACGAAGTGGAATCAATAACATATGCATCAGAAAAAAAAGTAGCGCTCGTATTTTCCATGCCTGCATATAAAAAATCATGTACAGGAACCTGTTTATAATCTTGCCATGGATACGGCACACCTATTTCATTTTCTAAAAAATCAAATATCTCCTTAGTGTTCCTGTAAGTAGGTTCCACTTTTAGACTATCGTTTGGGTAGTAATAGTTTTCGATAGTTATTCCACTTTCAGATGTTAATATTTGCTTTTGATATATACCTATAGCGAATGCCAACAAATAACTGCTCATAGGTTTTTTCATATCAAATAACCAAATAGCATCTTCCTCATCATTATCCGTTTTTAGAAGTAGTTTACCATTTGCAATTACTTGATATTTTTTATCGGCTTCAATGGTAAGATCAAATTCTACCTTTTCTTCCATGTCATCAAAACTAGGAAGCCAATGACTGGTATACTTTCCTTGGCCTTGCGTCCATATTTGTTCATTACCTTCTAATTCATCATCCCAACCAATAAAATAAACCGTTTGTTTAGGCTTAGCTATATACTGGATCATCAGTTTATGTGATTCACCCGCTTTGAATTTTTGTGTAATGGAAATTGTCTTTTCTGTGGCAGTGAAGTCTATCTTTTCCCCATCAAGTTCTACTTTTGAAAAATCCATATTCTTTGCGTCAAAAAATACAGAATCAACATTTTGTAACACATGAAAACGATAGATCACTCCGCCTTTAATTTTTTTCTCTTTAGGTAAAAAACCTAAGTAAACCTTGGCTTTAATAAAATCTACTTTATCTTGATGTTGCCCAAAAGCATAGAGGGATAAGAATAAAAAAAGGGTGAAAATTAATTTCTTCATACAGCATAACAAACAAATAACATTTCAAATTTAATGTTTTGGGGAGCACTTCCCTAACCTTTACCTGAATTGAATGTGATGCTAAACAACACTTATTTCGCCAGTTACCATTAGATCCATATTTACAAGAGCAGTAATGACATTTTCCCCTTTGGGGATTAAGGGGCTTATCCCTATTTTAGTACCATGAACGCAAACTTCTTGCAAACTCCCGTAGTATACTTAAAAGGTGTTGGTCCCAATAGGGCCGAAACCTTAAAGTCAGAATTAGGAGTAAGCACCTACCAAGATTTGCTGAACCTTTTTCCTAACCGCTACATTGATAAAACCCAATATTATAAAATTGGTCAATTGCAACGTAGCAATGCCGATGTGCAGATTATTGGAAAAATCATCAATATTAAAACCGTTGAACAAAAAAGAGGTACACGGTTGGTAGCTCGTTTTAAAGATGACACAGGAGAAATAGAATTAGTCTGGTTTAGAGGTCAAAAATGGATTCGTGAAAATCTAAAATTAAACGTACCGTACGTGATATTCGGTAAATGCAATTGGTTTAATGGTACTTTCTCTATGCCCCACCCAGAGATGGAGCCATTAAAAGAGCACAAGCAAGGCACAAAAGTGTACATGCAACCCGTGTACCCATCTACGGAGAAATTAGGTAATAAAGGCATAACCAACAAGGTCATAAGCAAATTGATGCAGCAGCTTTTCATGGAAATCAACGGGAAATTCACCGAAAGCCTTTCAGACAAATTACTGTATGAGTTAAAGCTATTGGACAAAAGTGAGGCAATGTTCAATATACATTTTCCAAAAAACCAAGAATTGCTTGCAAAAGCCCAGTGGCGATTAAAATTTGAAGAGCTCTTTTATATACAATTGCAACTGATAGGAAAAAATGTATCTCGGAAGAAAAAGATAAAAGGATTTCCATTTCTTGAAGTCGGTGAATATTTTAAAGACTTCTACAACAACAAACTACCCTTTGAATTAACGGGAGCACAAAAAAGGGTTATAAAGGAAATACGGGCAGACCTTGGCAGTAATGCACAAATGAATAGATTGCTGCAGGGTGATGTAGGATCGGGAAAAACCATAGTTGCGGTAATGACCATGTTGTTGGCTATTGACAACGGATTTCAAGCCTGTTTAATGGCACCTACGGAAATTCTGGCCAACCAACATTTTCAAGGCATATCAGAGTTACTGGAAGGTACTGAAATTACCTGCGCGCTACTTACGGGCTCAGTAAAAAAATCGGCTAGAAAGCCTATACATGAGCAATTGGAAAATGGGGAATTGAATATACTTATAGGTACCCATGCCCTTTTAGAGGACAAGGTTAAATACAAAAATTTAGGAATGGCCATTATCGATGAGCAGCATCGGTTTGGCGTAGCGCAACGTTCTAAATTATGGCATAAAAATGAATTTCCGCCCCATATATTGGTCATGACGGCAACACCCATACCAAGAACATTGGCCATGAGCCTGTATGGTGATCTGGATATCTCTATAATAGATGAATTACCACCTGGTAGAAAACCCATTAAAACAGTGCATCGCTATGACGGTAACAGATTAAAGGTATTTCGTTTTATACGAGATGAAATTGAAAAAGGACGCCAGGTTTATGTGGTATACCCATTAATACAGGAATCTGAAGCCATGGATTACAAAGATCTTATGGATGGCTATGAAAGTATTGTGCGCGATTTTCCACAACCAAAATATCAGATTTCCATAGTTCATGGACAAATGAAACCGGCGGACAAAGATTTTGAAATGGAGCGCTTTGTAAAGGGAGAAACACAAATAATGGTAGCCACTACAGTTATTGAAGTTGGGGTCAACGTGCCTAATGCATCGGTTATGATCATTGAAAGCGCAGAACGGTTTGGATTATCGCAACTACACCAATTACGTGGTCGTGTTGGCCGTGGCGCCGATCAAAGTTTTTGTATTTTAATGACCGGACATAAGCTATCTAACGACTCCAAAACCAGACTAGAAACTATGGTGGCCACAAATGACGGCTTTGAAATTGCAGAAGTAGATTTAAAACTCCGAGGACCGGGTGACATTATGGGTACCCAGCAAAGTGGTCTGTTAAATCTAAAAATTGCAGATATAGTTAAAGATAATGACATCTTAAAATCGGCTCGCTACTATGCCCTACAATTACTAAAAGAAGACCCATCTTTAAGCAAGCCAGAAAATCTAATTATTAGACATATGTATGCACAGCTGGTAAAACACAAGAATATCTGGACTTATATTAGTTAGTGTTATTTTTAACAACTAGCCCGTTGAACATCGTAATTTAGAAGGGTGTTAATTTCGAAAAAACCCTTGATTTTAATAGATTTGTGAACTTAGATTATATAGAATATGAGCGCAACAAAAACATTATTTGACAAAGTGTGGGATTCCCACGTAGTACATAAAATACAAGATGGTCCAGATGTACTGTTCATTGACAGACACATGGTACATGAGGTAACCAGTCCTGTTGCTTTCCTTGGCATTAAGAATAGAAATATTCCTGTAATGCATCCGGAGAAAACTTTTGCAACGGCTGACCATAATACGCCTACAATAAACCAACATTTGCCGGTTGCCGATCCACTTTCTGCGAACCAATTAAAAATGTTAGAGGAAAATGCTAATGAATATGGTATTTCTTATTGGGGATTAGGTCACGCAAAAAATGGTATTGTACACGTTGTTGGTCCTGAATACGGTATTACACAACCTGGTGCTACTATAGTATGTGGGGATTCACACACCTCTACACATGGTGCATTTGGTGCTATTGCCTTTGGTATTGGAACATCTGAAGTTGAAATGGTATTGGCTACGCAATGTATTATGCAGCCTAAACCAAAGAGAATGCGTATCAATATCAACGGGAAAATGAGTAAAGGTGTTACTCCTAAAGATGTTGCCTTATTCATTATCTCTCAATTAACTACTTCTGGTGCTACTGGATACTTTGTAGAATATGCAGGTGAAATTTTCAGGGACATGAGTATGGAAGGTCGTATGACCGTGTGTAACCTGAGTATTGAAATGGGTGCCCGTGGTGGTATGATCGCGCCAGATGAAAAAACGTTTGAATATATAAAAGGTCGTGAGTTTACACCAAAAGGTGCCGACTGGGATAAGGCAATGGCTTATTGGGAAACATTGTATACCGATGAAGATGCCATTTTCGATAAAGAATTGACTTTTGACGGTTCGTTAATAGAACCAATGATTACCTACGGTACCAACCCGGGTATGGGAATGGGAATATCAAATGATATACCTATGGCAAATGCCGTTCAAGGTGGTGCATCTACATATCAGAAATCATTGAAATATATGGATTTCAATGAAGGTGAAAGTATGATGGGCAAGCCTATTGACTTTGTTTTCCTTGGAAGTTGTACCAATGGTCGTATAGAAGATTTCCGTGCTTTTGCATCAATAGTAAAAGGAAAGAAAAAAGCCGATAATGTAACTGCATGGTTGGTTCCTGGATCTCACAAAGTAGAAACTGCCATTAAAGAAGAAGGCATATTGGATATTTTAACTGAAGCCGGTTTTGAACTTCGTGAGCCTGGTTGTTCTGCTTGTTTAGCAATGAACGATGATAAGATACCTGCTGGTAAACTGGCCGTAAGTACATCTAACAGAAACTTTGAAGGAAGACAAGGTCCTGGATCAAGAACTTTGTTGGCTAGTCCTTTAGTTGCTGCTGCGGCTGCCGTAACCGGAAAAGTAACAGACCCAAGGGAATTAATGACAGAGTTAGTATAACAATTTTGTCCTTAACTATTAGCCTAAGGCTTTTAGTGAAAAAACAATGATAATAATACAGGCCAATGGTCATTAACCAGAGGCAAAAAGCTATAAAAAATGGCATACGATAAATTCAATATATTGACATCAACGGCAGTACCGTTGCCAATTGAAAATGTAGATACCGATCAAATTATACCGGCAAGATTCTTAAAAGCAACAGAGCGTGTAGGTTTCGGTGATAATCTTTTTAGAGACTGGAGATACAATCAGGACAATACCCTGAAAGAAGATTTTGTTTTAAACCAAGATAAATTCAGCGGAAAAATTTTAGTAGGTGGAAAAAACTTTGGTTCTGGTTCATCCCGTGAGCACGCTGCATGGGCAGTTTATGATTACGGATTTAGATGTGTAGTTTCTAGTTTCTTTGCAGATATTTTCAGAAACAACTGTTTAAACATCGGTGTTTTACCCGTACAGGTAAGCGCAGAGTTTTTACAGAAAATTTTTGATGCCGTGGAGGCAGACCCTTCTGCAGAATTGGAAATTAATCTTCCTGAGCAAAAAATAACATTGTTGGCTACAGGTGAAAGTGAATCTTTTGACATCAATGATTACAAGAAAAACAATATGTTGAACGGTTTTGATGATATTGATTACTTATTGAACATCAAAAAGGATATTGAGACATTTGCGGAAAACACTCCGTTATAAACTCAATTTTCACAGTACCAACATCATTTACGTTAACTAACCATTTGCCGTTTCCTAATATTAGATGAAATGGCAATTAGATCACATGAAAAAAAGAAAGTTAGAAATAATGGATACCACCCTTAGGGATGGTGAACAGACCTCAGGCGTATCCTTTTCTGCATCGGAAAAATTGACCTTGGCGAAATTACTTTTAGAAGAGCTAAAAGTAGACCGTATTGAAGTAGCTTCGGCACGAGTTTCCGATGGTGAGCTTGAAGCTGTTCAAAAAATTACCGAATGGGCCGCTGAAAATGGTTTTTTAGAACGTGTAGAGGTTCTAACTTTTGTGGACGGTGGAGTTTCTTTGGATTGGATGAAAACTTCTGGTGCCGTTTCACAAAATTTGTTGACCAAGGGCTCTCTTAACCATTTAAAATATCAGTTAAAGAAAACTCCGGAGCAACACTTCAATGAAATAGCAGCTATTTTTGAACAAGCCACAGAAAGAGGCATTATCAATAATATTTACTTAGAGGATTGGAGTAATGGAATGCGAAATTCAAAAGAGTATGTTTTTGAATTTTTAGAATTCCTTTCAACACAAAATGTAAAAAGGATTTTATTACCAGATACATTAGGTATTCTTACGCACACAGAAACCTATGCCTATTTAACTGAAATCATTCAAAAATTTCCGAATTTACATTTTGATTTTCATGGGCATAACGATTACGATCTAGGTGTTGCCAATATTATGGAAGCAGTAAAAGCCGGTTGCCATGGTCTTCACCTAACCGTAAACGGTATGGGAGAACGCGCTGGCAATGCTCCAATGGCAAGTGCCATTGCGGTAATCAATGACTTTTTACCAGAAGTGGAAATTAATGTAAATGAAACCTCTTTATATAAAGTAAGTAAACTGGTATCTGCTTTTACAGGTTTTACCATACCAGCGAACAAACCTATAGTAGGCGATAATGTATTTACCCAAACCGCTGGTATTCATGCAGATGGTGACAGTAAAAACAATCTCTACTTCAGTGACTTAATGCCAGAACGTTTTGGTAGAAAGCGCAAATATGCATTAGGAAAAATGTCTGGCAAAGCCAACATACAGAAAAACCTGCAGGAGCTTGGATTAACCCTAAATAATGAAGAATTAAAAAAGGTTACTGCCAGAATTATAGAATTAGGAGACAAGAAAGAACGCGTAACTAAAGATGACCTTCCTTTTATAATATCGGATGTTTTAGATACTGCAGATTATAAGCAAAAGGTTTTTATAAAATCTTACGTACTTACACACGCCAAGGGATTAATGCCTTCTACTACCCTATCTGTTGAAATCGATGGAAAAGTAATTGAAGCACATGCTCAAGGAGACGGACAGTATGATGCCTTTATGAATGCCCTTAAAAAGGTGTACATTGCTAAAAAAATTGCCTTACCTAAACTAACGGATTATGCGGTAAGAATTCCTCCTGGTAGTACTTCTGATGCATTATGCGAAACAGTAATTACTTGGGAATTGAACGGAAAAGAATTCACATCAAGAGGATTGGATTCAGACCAAACGGTTAGTGCCATTAAAGCTACCGAGAAAATGTTGAATATAATATAGCGCAAAGTGCTTGACGCTGTTCGTTAAGCGCTAAATGCCAAAAATGAGAGATTATAAAAAATATACAATTTGGGAATTAGGTCATGAAATTACTTTAGAAACGTATAAATTGACAAAGAACTTCCCAAACGATGAAAATTTTGGATTAACAAGTCAAATGAGAAGAGCTTCTTCATCCATACCAGCAAATATAGCTGAAGGGTGCGGAAGGGAATCTGATGCTGAATTCAAAAGATTTTTAATTATGGCTCAAGGCTCTGCAAGTGAATTAGAGTATTTTACAATATTAGCAAAAGACCTTGACTATATTATGAATAAAGAGTTTTTAAGCATTCATGATAAAGTAAACAAAGTAAGAAGAAGTTTAAATAGTTTAATTAATAAGATATAATTATAAATAGCCTAAACTATATACGATTTAAGTATAACGTTTAGCGTACAGCGAAAAGCGAAAAAGCGATTAACCATGAAATTAAATATTGCCTTATTGGCCGGTGATGGTATCGGTCCTGAAGTTATTGATCAAGCAGTAAAGGTATGTGATGCCATTGCTAAAAAATATGAGCACCATATCACTTGGCAGCCAGCGCTTACCGGTGCGGCAGCTATTGATGCCGTTGGGGAACCTTACCCAGACGAAACACATGAAATTTGTGCAAATGCAGATGCTGTTTTATTCGGTGCTATAGGTCATCCCCGTTTTGATAATGACCCGTCAGCAAAAGTTCGTCCAGAACAGGGATTGTTGAAAATGAGACAAAAATTAGGCTTATTTGCTAACGTTAGACCAACATTTACATTTCCTTCATTGATAGACAAATCTCCTTTGAAAAGAGATCGTATAGAAGGAACGGATTTAATTATTCTAAGAGAATTAACAGGAGGGGTTTATTTTGGGGAACGTGGTAGAAAAGATGATGGAAATACCGCATTTGACACCATGACCTACCAACGTTTTGAAATAGAAAGATTAGCTAAAAAAGGCTTTGAATTTGCTATGAAACGTTCTAAAAAATTATGTTGCGTAGATAAGGCCAACGTATTGGAATCATCTAGACTTTGGAGAGAGACCGTACAGGCCATGGAAAAAGATTATCCGGAAGTAGAGGTTACATATGAGTTTATAGATGCCGTAGCAATGCGTTTAATTCAGTGGCCAAAAGGATATGATGTAATCATTACAGCAAACCTATTTGGTGATATTCTAACAGACGAAGCATCTGTAATTGCAGGATCTATGGGACTAATGCCTTCTTCATCTGTAGGTAGTGATGTTTCTTTATACGAGCCTATACATGGTTCTTATCCGCAAGCGGCAGGTAAGGACATTGCAAACCCTTTAGCAACTGTACTTTCTGCAGCCATGCTTTTTGAAGATTTAGATTTAACTGAAGAAGCTGAAGAAATTAGACGAGTAGTTAATAAGTCATTGGCCGAAGGTTATGTTACAGAGGATTTAGCCGAAGGTGGCAAAAGCTATAAAACAAGTGAAGTTGGAGATTGGTTGGCTAGCAATATTTAAGTTATATATTTAAAAAGGAAAACCCCTTTAATCAATGATTAAAGGGGTTTTTTATATCTATACTTACAGTATGTTTAAATACTCGTAGCTATTGCAATTTCTTGTTCGTAAATACTTTTAACTATTGCCCGTAAATCCGGGATTACGGTTTTTACCAATTTTGATGGTCCGTTGATCAATACACAGATTCCTAAATCAGATTCAGGAAAAAGTGCAATTTCATTTCTATAGTTGTTTACACTCCCGCCATGATGCCAAATGGTTTCTTCTGCCCCACTTTCATTCTCTTTTAAAGTATGAATTCTCCAACCAAAACCGTACGATGATTTTACATGACCAGGCCACTTTTGATAATATTTACGATGACCTTTTAATTCTATAAATGGTTTAAAAGCCGGTGCCATTTCATCTTTTGACATCACTTCTGGATTATGTCCCAATAAAAATCGCATCCACTTGGCCATATCCAATGAATTTGCGTTTATACCACCTGCAGCAATTGCGTTGTAATAATTGTCCCTAGGCAATACCTGTTTCCACCCATTACGCCTCTTAATATGAGGCAATGCAATATTATCTGTATTCATTAAAGACTCATGATCCATAGAAACCGAACTCATACCAAGAGGTTCAAAAAATCTATCGGTCAATAAGGCCTTTATATCTTTTCCTGTGGCTTTCAGCATTACTTCCTGTGAAACAGAAAACATGGCATTCTGATAACTGTATTGTATACCAGGTTCACTGATAGGATCCACACTATTGAATTTTTCACTTATAGAGGACATAGATAACCCAGCCTCAACCAAATCTGTATAACTATGATATGGCGTACCCGATGTATGCGAAAGAAGATGTGAAAGTTTTATACGCTCTGTATTCTGTTGACTACCAAAATGAAAATTGGGCAAATAACTTGAGACTTTATCTTCTAAACGCAGCTTACCATCACTCTCCAAACGTGCAGCCAATATACCGGTAAACCCCTTAGATATTGATCCTAGTCTAAACAATGTTTCTGCATTTACCGACTCTTTACCATTATAACTTCTTTTTCCGTATCCATCAGAAAGAATTACAGAATCGCCATTTACAATACTTACACCTGCTCCTACAATATCGCCAGATTTTATAGCCTTATCAAAATATTCCGATAATGCTTTGTTCAAAGCTTTCTGCCGTATATTATACAGTTTGATTTCCCTTTTCTCCGCAAGCGTTTTAACAGGGTTAGGATTTGCAATAATTGCCTCTGAATGTTCAGGCTTAAAAGATGAAGCCGTTAGAACAAAAAGTAAGAGAACCATAATTATGGTTCCAAAGAATAGTTTGGTACGTGACACAGCATTGTAGGTTTAGACCCTTATAACGTGTTAAAATGCATAAAATTACCGATGAACTGCACAAAACGAAAAATTTAACATCAAAAGGTATTGATTACAAGCATTTTGATATAACCATAAACCAAACAGAAGAACAAAAAAAGCAACCTTGAACAAGGTTGCTTTTTACTATTTTATTACAATAATTAATTAACAGCCCATAGCCATTTTTCTATATTTACTTTCCTTTCTTTTTCTTACGATTAAAATACCTACAGCTATTGCAACACCAGAAAAAGCAAGTATAGCACCCACTAAGCTAGAATACACAATACCGTACCCAAAGGCAATTGGTAAGCCAGCCAAATACGCTCCAGATGCATTACCCATATTAAAAGCACTTTGGTTCATAGAAGAACCTAGCATTTCTGAACCCTTAGAGGTATTTATTATAGCCATTTGAATAGGCGTTGCCACAGTAAATGATATTGCTCCAATAACAAAAGTAAGTACCATTAACAGATAAGGGTTGGTCGCTACCATCATATTCAATAACAAAATACCACACATTACCGATAGACTAATTATAACCGCTTTTAGAGGAGAAAACCACTCTGCCATTTTAGCCCCTAAAAAATTTCCTGCAACCATACCCAAACCGGCCAACATCATAGCGTAACCAACAAAATGATTTGGCAGACCTGCTACATCCGTAATTAAAGGAGCAACATAACTGTACCATGCAAAAAATCCGCCCGTACCTATAGTGGTCAGCGCAATCAATGCCCATAGTTCGCTATTTTTTAAACCTTGGGACACCGTAACCTTTTCTTCCCGCTCATCAACCTTAATTTGCGGCATCCATAAATAAATACTGCCAAGTGCCAATAAACCAACAAGACCCACTAAGTAAAAAGAAACACTCCAACTAAATTGCTGACCTAAATACGTACCAATTGGCACTCCTATTACATTGGCTACGGTTAAGCCAGAGAACATAATGGAAATAGCCTGAGCACCTTTTCCTTTTTTAGCAAGCTTAGTGGCCACTACCGCACCAATACCAAAAAAGGCACCATGTGGTATTCCTGATAAAAATCTTAAAAATAACAAACTGGTATACCCAGTTGCCAAACCAGACAGGGTGTTAAAAACCGTAAACCAAATCATTAACAAGAATAACATTTTTTTAGGACTAAGCTTAGACCCAAAACCTGTCAACAACGGCGCGCCCACAACTACCCCTAAAGCATAAGCAGCAATAAAATGCCCTGCCTGTGGAATTGTTATTCCTAAAGAACCAGATACTTCCGTTAAAATTCCCATGATAACGAACTCGGTAAGCCCTATTCCAAAACCTCCTATAGCTAAAGCAAATAATGCTTTTTTATTTGTTTTTAATTTTTCCATAATTCAAACTTTAAATCTATCTGCATCAATCTATATAATACAAGCAATTAAAAAGGCAAAGTTAGAACGCATATGTCGGTTTCAACTCAAATTAATTACCATATTTCTGTGAAAAATTAACCCCACGTAATTCCTCACAATTATAAATTCACCCAATTCAGTACAGAAAATCTACAATTGAGAAAACCATTTTGTTCAAACCATTACGAACAATTCATATTTGTGGCATCAATCAAAAAATACAATCAATAATGAAGACGCTACTAATTGCTTTACTTACACTACTCTACGTGAATACATACGCGCAATCAACCATTTCCGGTAAGATAACTGACCAACAAGGCTTACCAATTATTGGGGCAAATGTATATTTAAAAGGAACGTATGATGGTACTGCAACCAATGATCAAGGGGTATTTTCCTTTGAAACCGATGCTACCGGAATACATACTTTAATTGCTTCATCCATTTCATTTGAAACCTATTCAAAATCAGACGGAATCACTCATTTTCAAAATATCACCATCAAATTAAGAGACGATGTAAACACATTGGATGCCGTTACCGTTAACGCCGGTACATTTAATGCAGGCGACAATGCAAAGGTTACCGCTTTAAAACCACTTGATATTGTAACCACAGCAGGAGCCTTAGGAGACTTTGTAGGCGCATTACAGACATTACCCGGTACTTCTAATGTTGCCGAGGATGGCAGATTATTCGTTAGAGGTGGCGATGCAGAGGAAACTCAAATATTCGTTGATGGCATGCGAGTGTTTACTCCGTATTCCCCTTCAGCAAACAATATACCCACAAGAGGGAGATTATCTCCATTTTTGTTTAAGGGAATCACTTTTTCGACGGGAGGATACTCGGCAGAATACGGTCAGGCATTATCTAGTGTTTTATTATTGAATAGCGTTAATGAACCGAAAGAAGAAAAAACCGACATCTCCATTATGAGCGTTGGTCTTGGGCTTGGAAATACACAAATATGGGATAAAAGTTCGCTAAGCGTCAATGCCAATTATATAAATCTTGCACCGTATCAGGAATTATATCCAGATAACAATGAATGGCATAAACCTGTAGCATCTTTTGGAGGCGAAGCAGTATACAGATATAAATTCAATAATGACGGACTTCTAAAAGTATATGGTGCCTACAGCGCTGTTGACTTTGACTTAACACAAGAAGACATCAATGAAGTTAATGGTGTTAGATTTGGGTTGAACAATAACAACCTTTATCTAAATACTTCTTATCAAGATTTTATGGAAAAGGATTGGAGTATTTCAACAGGAATAAGCTTTGCTAGCGATCAAACGAAATTAAAGTTAGACACAGCAGATATTACGGACACCGAAAATTCTGCCCATTTTAAATTAGCACTGAAGAAATACTTTTCCAGTAGATACAAATTAAACTTTGGTGCTGAATATTTTATAACCGACTTCAAAGAAGATTACAGTGCGAATACTATTGAAAATGAATACAAATTTAACAACAACCTTTTAGGCGGCTTTGCCGAGGCAGATATTTTCTTCTCAAAAAATCTAGCGACAAAAGTGGGTCTTAGAGGTGAATATTCACAATTATTACAAGAATTTAATCTATCTCCAAGACTCTCTCTAGCCTATAAAGCTGGGCAAAATGCACAATTTTCTCTAGCATACGGAGAGTTCTTTCAAAACCCTAGAAATGAGTACTTAAAGTTCAATACCGATTTTACGGCTGAAAAAACCACACATTATATTGCCAACTATCAATTTGTAAAAAACAAACAGATTTTTAGAGCCGAAGCATATTATAAAGACTATAATAATTTAGTCAAATACAATACAGCTTTTACACTGCCCACTTCTACCTTCAATAATACTGGCGATGGTTTTGCAAAAGGATTGGACATTTTTTGGAGAGACAACAAAACATTAAAAAATACAGAATATTGGATGTCTTATTCTTATTTAGATACAAAAAGAAATTATCAAAATTACCCAACCAAAGCTACACCAGATTTTGCTAGCAAGCATAATGCATCATTAGTGGTAAAACGATGGGTTGAAGATTGGAAAAGTCAGATTGGATTCAGCTACAACTATGCATCCGGTCGTAGTTATACAGACCCAAACACAGGCCGTTTTTTAACGGAACAAGCCAAAAGTTTCAACTCACTAAACTTCAACTACGCCTATTTGATAAGTCCGCAGAAAATATTGTACTTATCCGTTAGTAATGTACTGGGTACAAAAAACATAAATGGTTACCAATATGCGGATCAGCCAAATACTGATGGTATATTCAACCGAAGAACAATTACACCCGCCGCAGACCGCTTCTTTTTCATAGGTTTCTTCTGGACAATCAGTAAAAATAAAAATGACAACCAGCTAGACAACCTTTAATACTTACAAATCCATACCCATAACCTACAACTGGGTCATCTATTTTATTAATAGCATTTAAATAGAAAGATATTTGAAAACAATAAATAACATATAAAAATTATACCATGAGAACCTTACTACTAGTTATCACCTTTATTTTCACAATGAACATTACCGCACAAACGTCATACGAAAAAGGTATGAACCAAGCTTTTGCTTTATGGGACCAACAAAAAAATACCGAAGCATCTCAACTTTTTGAAAGAATTTCAGCTGCAGAAACTGATAATTGGTTACCACCATATTATGTAGGTTTAATTGAAATTGTAAGCAGTTTTGGATTAAAAGATGAAACAGAATTGAATGCAAAACTTACTAGGGCTAAAGAATTTTTAGATACAGCATCGGCAATTTCAGAGAACAATCCAGAAATTATGATATCCTATGCGCTCTTAAATACAGCATATATAGCTTTTGACGGTGCTAAGTATGGCATGACCTTGTCTGGAGAGAATGCAGCAATTTATCAAAAAGCTTTAAGTATTGCACCAAACAATCCCAGAGTGGTCTTAAGCAAAACCGAATGGGACATGGGCGCAGCTAGGTTCTTTGGCAAATCAACAGTTCCATTTTGTAAAGATATTGAACGTGCCATCACATTATTTGAAGCAGAAGAACAAACCATACCTTACTACCCATATTCTGGTTTAGAAAGAGCAAAAGCGATTTCCACAGAATGCAAAAAAGAAACCTCTCCTAAAAATTAGGAGAGGTTTTCCTTAAAATAAATCATTTAAGGCAACTTATAAGATATAGTCTGTACTCACAAAATTGGACAGTTTAGCCTCTAATAAATTTTCAATAATATCGGTATTTAATTCGTTATCCTTAAATGCAACGAATGTTCTTATTGAAAATGAGCGTAAGGCATCATGCACACTTAAAGTTGCCTGGGCCGAGTCTTTTCTTCCGGTAAACGGATAAACATCTGGTCCCCTTTGGCAAGAGCTGTTCAAGTTGACACGACATACCAAGTTCACCAAGGTATCTATCAGCGGTGAAAGTGCATACACATCTTTACCGAACAAGCTTACTTGTTGACCGTAATTACTTTCTGCCATGTCATCTAAAGGTTCTTCAATATCCGAAAAAGGTACTATAGGAATAATAGGACCAAATTGCTCTTCTTGATATACACGCATTTCTTTGGTCACAGGATATAGCACCGCTGGCCAAATGTAATTATCAAAATGTTGACCGCCTTTTTTATTAATGATCTTAGCACCTTTAGAAAGCGCATCATCAATAAGTCCTTGTATGTAAGCTGCTTTATCAGGTTCAGGTAAGGGAGTAAGTTTGACACCATCTTCCCAAGGATTTCCGAACTTTAGCTCGTCTACTTTCTTTGCAAAGTTTTTATTGAAATCTGCCCTGATATCTTCATGAACATAAACCACTTTTAAAGCGGTACAACGCTGCCCATTAAAAGACAATGTACCGGCCAAGCATTCATTAATGGTTAGGTCCAAATCAGCGTCAGGTAATATAATAGCAGGATTTTTTGCTTCTAACCCAAGAACTAATCGTAATCTATTACTTTTTGGATGCTGATCTTGTAAAGCATTGGCAGATTTACTATTACCAATTAATGCTAACACATCTACCTTACCGGTTTGCATAATGGGCGCGGCAACCGTTCTACCACGACCGAACAATACATTTACTACTCCTTTAGGAAAGCTTGTTTGAAAAGCCTCTAAAAGTGGTGTTATCAACAGAACACCGTGTTTAGCAGGTTTAAAAATGGTGGTATTGCCCATTATAATTGCAGGAATCAGCAATGCAAATGTTTCGTTCAATGGATAGTTATAAGGTCCCAAACATAAAACAACCCCTAAAGGTCCTCTCTTAATATGGGCATACACGCCATCATGCTTTGTAAACTTTGCTGCGTCTCTATCTAACTGCTTATAATCTTCAATGGTATCTTCAATATACTCTACCGTTCTATCAAACTCTTTTTGAGAATCCGGCAATGACTTTCCAATTTCCCACATTAAAAGTTTTACTACCTCTTGTCTTTTCGTTTTCATCTTTGAAACGAAAACCTCCATACATTCAATACGATCTTTTACATGCATGGTCGGCCAAACCCCTTGACCTTTGTCATACGCCTTTAAAGCTCCGTCTAAAGCTTCGAGCGCTTCCGCTTCTTGCAGGTCTGGAATACTGCCCAATAATGTTGGCTTATATTCTTTAGTTGAAGAGATAGTAGAGTATACATTTGTTGTATCTCCTTTCCATTCTTTTAGTTCTCCGTTGACCAAATATTGTTTTTGATCTATAGTTGATGTAATTTGAAATTCTTCTGGAATTTTAATATCGCTCATTTCATTTTATATTTTGTACTATGATTGATAAATGTATTATAGAACGGCACTCCAAAATTACAGAAAACCGAATCTAACATATTAAAAGTAGTTTAAACCAAATACTCAAACAAATCCGGTTTATCATTTATATAATCGCCATAGAAATTGTTATTTTTCATACGCTCAATCAATGGCTGTAAATCATCTGGGTGTTTTAATTCTATACCTACAACTGCCGGTGCATTTTCCCTGCTGGATTTTTTAGAGTATTCAAAATGGGTAATATCATCAGTTTCCCCTAGAATATCTACCACAAACTCTTTTAAAGCTCCCGGTCTTTGAGGAAATCTAATAATGAAATAATGTTTCAATTTGGCATATAATAAGGCTCTCTCCTTAATCTCCGCTGTTCTTGTAATATCATTATTACTGCCCCCAATAATGCAAACCACATTCTTGCCTACTATTTCTTCTTTGTATTTTTCCAATGCGGCAATAGATAATGCCCCCGCAGGTTCTACTACAATAGCGTCTCTATTATAAAGATCCAAAATAGTCTGACAAACTTTACCTTCATCAACCGTAACCATATCATCCAAATAATAATTACAGATAGGAAATGTGAGGTCACCAACCCTTTTAACAGCAGCCCCATCAATAAATTTATCAATATTATCTACGGTAACCACTGTACCAGAATCGATTGCCGATTTCATAGAAGGAGCCCCTTTGGGTTCTACCCCTATAATTTTGGTATTAGGAGATAGTTGACTAAATACACTAATAAGACCAGATGCCAATCCACCACCACCTATACATACGAACAGGTAATCAATTGGCTTTTTTGCCTGCTCTATAAGTTCTAAACCAACAGTTGCCTGACCTTCAATAATCTTGGGGTCATCAAAAGGATGGACAAATATTTTACCGGTTTGATCACCATGTATTTTAGCTGCCAATGATGAATCGTCAAACGTATCACCTTGCAACACTACTTCTACCCATTCACCACCAAAAAGCTTGGTTTGTTCCACCTTTTGTTTGGGTGTAACCGATGGCATGTAAATGGTACCCTTGATCTTTAAATGACAACAAGCAAAAGCTACACCTTGGGCATGATTTCCAGCACTAGCGCATATAACCCCTTTACCCCTTTCTTCCTCTGTTAAGGAACTAATTTTATTAAAAGCTCCTCTAATTTTATACGACCTTACCCTTTGTAGATCTTCTCGTTTTAAACGAATTTGACAATTAAACTCTTTAGACAATCTAATACTATCTGTTAACGGTGTAATTTCAGAAATTTCTGAAATAATCTGTGCCGCTTGCAAAACATCTTCTAAAACTGGAAAATACTCCGGTTTGTTCCCTTTCATATCTTTTTCTTTGCTATTAATAATTTATCATTAATGCATAAAACCGAAATTGTCCGCTTAAGTAATGCCCATTAATTCTGCAAGAGCAAAAGTGCTTGCAGATTTGAACATACCCAACCGGACAATCAGTAAGATTACCTTAAGTTATTGATACCTAAACTATAGGCTTCATTGCTGTCATAGACTCTCGCAAACGTGCTCCAACTATTTCTACCGGATGCTCACGCAATGCTTTGTTCACTGAAATTAATTGGGCATTATCTACATCATTATCTATATCCGCAGAGAAATTTTTACCGATAACATCAGTATCAATATTCTTCATAAAATCAGTCAACAATGGCTTACAAGCATGATCGAACAAGTAACAACCATATTCCGCAGTATCTGAAATAACACGGTTCATCTCGAACAATTTCTTACGTGCAATAGTATTTGCGATTAATGGCGTTTCATGTAAAGACTCATAATAAGCAGACTCAGCAATAATACCAGATTCTGTCATTGCCTCAAAAGCCAGCTCTACACCTGCTCTTACCATAGCAACCATTAATACACCGTTATCATAAAATTCTTGTTCTGTAATCTCTTGACTACCTGCAGGAGTTTTTTCAAAAGCAGTTTCACCAGTTGCAGCTCTCCAAGTCAATAAATTCTTATCATCATTTGCCCAATCTTCCATCATAGTTTTAGAGAAATGACCGGTCATAATATCATCCATATGCTTTTGGAACAATGGACGCATTATATCCTTCAACTCTTCTGAAAGTTCAAAAGCCTTAATCTTAGCAGGATTTGAAAGACGGTCCATCATATGCGTAATACCACCGTACTTCATACCTTCGGTAATAGTTTCCCAACCGTATTGTATCAATTTAGATGCATAACCGGCATCAATACCTTTCTCAACCATTTTATCAAAACAAAGTATAGAACCAGTTTGTAGCAGACCACAAAGAATAGTTTGCTCACCCATTAAATCTGATTTTACCTCAGCAACAAAAGAAGACTCCAGAACACCAGCTCTATGTCCACCAGTACCCGCAGCATAAGCTTTTGCCTGTGCCAATCCTTTACCTTCCGGATCATTTTCCGGGTGAACCGCAATTAATGTTGGTACACCGAATCCTCTTTTATACTCCTCTCTAACTTCAGAACCAGGACTTTTTGGCGCTACCATGATTACGGTTAGGTCTTTACGAACTTGAGTACCTTCTTCCACGATATTGAAACCATGAGAATAAGAAAGGGTAGCTCCTTTTTTCATTAATGGCATAACCGCACCTACTACAGCTGTATGCTGCTTATCTGGCGTAAGGTTAATAACGACGTCAGCAGTAGGAATCAATTCTTCATATGTACCTACCGTAAAACCGTTCTCAGTTGCATTGATAAAAGATTGTCTTTTCTCTTTTATTGCAGCATCACGTAGTGTATAAGCAATATCCAAACCAGAATCTCTCATGTTCAACCCTTGGTTAAGCCCCTGAGCACCACAACCTACGATAACAATTTTTTTGCCTTTTAAAGCATTTACACCATCAGCGAACTCAGACGAATCCATGAAGCGACATTTTCCAAGTTGCGTTAACTGATCTCTTAATGATAGCGTATTAAAATAATTGGCCATTTTATATTTACTTTATTTGATTTATGTTATAATTCTTTTATTTAAACTCTTTTAGCAAAGCGGAAATCTTCATTTCATCTTTTGTCACTGAAATACGCCCAGAGCGTACAAATTGCATAATGCCATATGGTTTTAGTTGGTCATGCATTTGATCAATTTCATTTCGTCTCCCGCTTTTTGCAATGACAAAGAAATCTCTTGAAACCGTGACAATCTGTGCATTATTATCCTTTATAATATTTTGAATTTGACGCTCGTCAAACAACAGTCCCGATGCTATTTTGAACAATGCAGACTCCTGATAAATAGTCTCGTCATCCGTATGATAATACGCCTTAATAACTTCGATTTGTTTTTCGATCTGTCCAACAATATTGTGAACCCATTTTTCTGTTGTATGTGCTACAATAGTAAACTTAGAAACATCGTCAATTTCCGATTTAGAAACATTTAAGCTCTCAATATTAATATGTCTCTTTAAGAATATACCCGATATTCTATTTAACAACCCAACGTTATTCTCTGAGTATACTGAGATTGTAAACCATTTATTTTCCATAAGCTTTCATTACCTACTCCTTAAAAAGGATTTTATGGTATTGTTATTATTAATCTTTACTAATTTTTTACAGCCATTATTACACCTGTTGACCAATTTAATTTGGTCAATGTCAAGTCTTCACGTTTCTCCAAATACGCAACCAATGACTTTACATTCTCCTCATGCCCTTCTGGCCAGTTAGGTTGTTTGGTCATATCATCCACGATATAAAACCCGCCAACCTTGATCAAATCCAGAACCTCATCTATCTCACTATACTTTCCTGGCCAGGCATCGGCAAAAATTAAATCGAATTTTTCACCGGTGTAACCTTTTACCCACTCTGTCCCATTTTCACAAATAAGTTCAACTCTCTGGTCATCACCAAAGTAATTTTCGGCAATGGCTGTCAACTGTTGATCATTATCTATAGAAATCAAGAAAGAATCAGTATCCATACCGTCAATCATCCAAGAAAGGCTTAACCCAATACCAGTTCCTATTTCTAAAAATCTACCATTAGGTTTTGAAGCAATCAAAGTCTTAAGAAAACTTCCTATATATAGATCAGAAGGCATTGTAAATCCAATTTCTTCAGATTTACGTACAATAGAACTATGTACTCTTGGAATATCAAGTATGATGCTATCGTTCATGAGGTTATTGATTGTTCTAATTTACTTTAAACGCACTTCAGACACAGAAGCTCCAGAAGGAATCATTGGAAAAACATTATCTTCTTGCTCTACCTTTACCTCTAAAAAGTATGGTTTATCCGAAGCCATCATTTCCTGTATCGTAGATTTTAAATCTTTACGTTCAGATATGCGCTTTGCCTCAATACTATATCCTTCGGCTATTTTAACGAAATCTGGATTTACCATTACGGTAGATGCATATCTCTTGTCAAAAAATAACTCTTGCCATTGACGTACCATACCTAAGTGCTCATTATTAAGCACTACAATCTTAACTGGAAGGTTATGCTGAAATATAACACCTAATTCTTGAATGGTCATTTGATAACCACCATCACCAATAATAGCTACTACTTCCCTATCCATAGCACCCATTTTAGCTCCAATTGCAGCCGGTAAAGCAAAGCCCATGGTACCTAATCCACCAGAAGTAATATTACTTTTAGACTGTGAAAACTTAGCATATCTACACGCAATCATTTGATGCTGACCTACGTCTGATACTATCACCGCCTTATTATTTGAAGCTAAATTAATTTCCTCTATAACTTCACCCATAGTCAACCCTTCTTTGGTAGGATGAATGTCATTTTTTATAATGGTATCGAACTCAATTTTGTATTTCTCTTTAAACATATTATGCCAAGACTCATGCTTATTTTCATTAAGCAATGGCAAAATCAAGCCTAAAGTCTCTTTCGAGTTACCCAACACTGCAACATCTGCATGTACATTTTTGTTTACCTCTGCAGGATCAATTTCAAAGTGAATAACTTTTGCTTGTTTGGCGTAATCTTCTAATCTACCCGTTACACGATCGTCAAAACGCATACCAATGGCAATTAATAAATCGCACTCATTGGTCAATAAATTAGGTCCATAATTACCATGCATACCAACCATACCCACATTCAATGGATGTGCAGTATCTAATGCAGAGGCCCCCATAATGGTCCAAGCGGCAGGAATTCCTGTTTTCTCAACCAAGGTTTTCAGCTCGTTTTCCGCTTTACCAAGAATAACACCTTGCCCCCATACTATAAATGGTTTTTCAGCATTGTTTATTAATTCTGCCGCTGCCTCAATTGCACTCATTTTTGGCTTAGGCACTGGCTTATAGCTTCTTACTCCAACACATTTCTCATAGGAGAAGTCCAGCTCATCTATTTGAGCATTTTTTGTAATATCTACTAAAACCGGACCGGGTCTGCCAGATTTGGCTATATAAAAAGCCTTAGCCATAACTTCTGGAATTTCAGAAGCTTCGGTCACTTGATAGTTCCATTTAGTTACAGGGGTAGAAATACCTATAATATCAGTTTCTTGAAAAGCATCGGTACCCAATAAATGTCTTGTTACCTGACCAGTGATACATACCATTGGTGTAGAATCTATCTGCGCATCTGCAAGACCGGTAACCAAATTAGTTGCTCCAGGACCAGAGGTGGCAATAGCAACACCTACTTTACCGGAAACACGAGCATAACCTTGAGCGGCGTGTGTAGCACCTTGCTCATGTCTTGTTAAAATATGATCGAGCTTATCTTGAAATTTATATAACTCATCATAGACGGGCATAATAGCCCCACCAGGGTAACCATACATTGTTTCTACACCTTCTGCTAATAAACAATGGATTATTGCCTCTGCCCCAGAAACTCTAATGGTATTCTTGGAACCTGTACCTTTTTTCTTCTCTTTTACTGTTTCCATAATTAATAATCAAATTCAAGTATGCGCATTACAGCCACAATTACCCGATATTACGTACTTACTAGAACTCATTAAATTCTAGCCAATATTTTTTTTTAAAACTCATCGGTTACACAACCTTGTGCAGCAGAGGATACGGAACGAGCATATTTGTACAATACTCCTTTTTTAAACTTTAAAGCTGGCTCTACCCATGCTTCTTTACGCTTTGCCAATTCCTCAGCTGACACTTCTACATTAATAGAATTTGTTTCTGCGTCTATCGTAATTGTATCTCCATCCTTAACTAAGGCAATAGTACCACCTTCTTGTGCTTCTGGCGAAATATGCCCTACTACAAAACCGTGTGTACCTCCTGAGAAACGACCGTCTGTAATTAAGGCCACATCTTTACCTAAGCCTGCACCCATAATAGCTGCTGTAGGTTTTAGCATTTCAGGCATTCCTGGACCTCCTTTAGGACCTTCATATCTAATGACGACAACATTCCCTTTTTCCACTTTACCTCCGCGTATAGCATCATTGGCATCATACTCACTATTAAATACTTTTGCAGTTCCTTTAAATAACAAACCTTCTTTTCCTGTAATTTTTGCTACAGAACCATTCTCTGCCAAATTACCATATAACATTCTTAAATGCCCTGTTGCCTTAATTGGTTTATCTAAAGGCATAATAACATCCTGACCTTCTTCCAAATCTGGAACACTTTCTAAATTTTCTGCTAAAGTCTTTCCTGTTACCGTTAAACAATCTCCATGTAAAAGACCATTTTTCAATAAGTACTTTAATACAGCTGGTATACCACCTATTCTATGAACATCTTCCATTAAATACTTACCACTAGGTTTTAAATCTGCAATAAATGGTGTAGTATCACTAATATGCTGAAAATCTTTTAGCGTAAAATCTATGTCTGCAGCTCTTGCAATAGCCAAGAAATGTAATACGGCATTGGTAGAACCTCCCATAATGGTTACTAGACGTATAGCATTCTCCAAAGACTTACGGGTAACAATATCCAGAGGTTTAATATCTTTTTCAATAAGAATTCGCATTTGTTTTCCTGCCGCAATACACTCTTCTTCTTTATTGTTACTGATTGCAGGGTTAGAAGAATTATATGGCATAGACATTCCTAGCGCTTCTATAGCGGAAGCCATTGTATTTGCCGTATACATACCACCACAAGCACCAGCTCCCGGTATGGATTTTTTAATGATGGATTTATAATTTTTCTCGTCCATGGTACCAGCTACTTTCTCTCCCCATGCCTCGAACGCAGAAACGATATCCAACTTTCTATCCTCATGACATCCAGATGCTATTGTACCCCCATACACTAAAATTGCAGGACGGTTTAAACGTAACATTGCCATTAATGCACCTGGCATGTTCTTATCACAACCAACAACCGTTACCAATGCATCATAGGACATGCCTTGTACAACGGTTTCCATAGAATCTGCAATAATATCCCTTGATGGTAATGAAAAACGCATTCCTGGTGTACCCATAGAAATACCATCACTAACACCAATAGTATTAAAAATTAAACCTACAGTTTCTTTAGAGTTAACTCCCTCTTTAACCAACTTTGCCAAATCATTTAAGTGCATATTACAAGGGTTACCTTCATAACCTGTACTTGCAATACCAACTAATGGCTTATTAAAATCCTCATCTTTAAAACCTATTGCATATAGCATTGCTTGTGCTGCTGGTTGTGTTGGATCTTGAGTAACGTTTTTACTGTATTTATTTAATTCCATAATATAAATCTCGTATGCTTATCTTGATTTTCTAATACCGTTAAACCAAAGATAAAAGTTTATAAAAATTTCAGTTTTTAACAATAATGGTCAATACAAATTCATTTTAACAAAAAACCACTTAAACAATTTATAATCAAGTATTTAAACAATCATTATATATCATATTCAATACTTTAAAACTGTTCCATATTCATAGTAAACCACAAAAAAAACCTGCATCAAATAAATCTGATACAGGTTTTCTTAAATTATGAAAAGCTATATCATCCCTGTTTAGGAATGACGATGACTACTTCAAAAATTGATTTCAATAAATTCATAATACAATAGTAATAAAAAATACTTCAATATATACCCGCTTAACAAAAAAGGGATGAAAAGTATTAAATTAAACTAATTTAATACTAACACGGTCTCCACCTTTCTTTTGTGCCAGTATACAAATAGACCTATCCGTTAACTGAATAACTCTAGGATAACCACCCGTTGTTTGACCATCTTTCATTAACACGATCAATTTACCCGCAGGAGTTAACTGGACCGTACCAGGTAATGTAGCAGAAGTTAACATAGATATAGCATGTGGAGTAATTGTTTCTGTTAACTGATAAGCCATTCTATTGTTCTCATGGGCCACTGTAAAGGTTTTAGAAAAAATTTCTTCCAATTGTCTATCGTTCAAAATATCAAACTCGGGTCCTTTAGTGACTTCTAAAACATCAACATCCAAAAAGCAATCAACTTTTATCTCTGATATTTTTGGCTCAAACAACTGTTGGGCATTAAAAGGAACAATGTCATTATCTATTAATCTAGCGAACTTTGTAAGGGGCTTATAAAACGATCTACTACCTAAAACTTCTTTAACAGAAAAACCTTCCTTTACTCCCAAATAAGACCTAAAGCCTTTTTCCAGTTTTCCAAAGGATAGAATATCCCCTACAGCTATCTGGTAAACTTTATAATTTTTTATGGGCAAATTATTAAGAGTGGCGGACATTTCTGCACCACCGATAGCCATATAGGTATCTTCTTCAAAAATAAGGGTTGGTCCTGTCATCGTAATTTCCAACACTGCTGCAGATGCTTTATTCTCCAATAAAGAATTTATCTTAAATACAGACATATCATCCATTACACCAGACACTGGCACACCCTTGTCCCTTAAGCCAAATCTACCTGAGTCTTGTATGGTTGTATAAAAACCCGCTTTTAAAACTTTAAGCATCCAATTTAATTTTTTCAGGTTTATAAATACCCACCTCTACTTCTATTTTATGAAGCTCATGTTCTGCTTTGGATATCTCAAAAAACTCAACTTTATCCCCAACGCTCACAAAACATGGGTTATCTTTTGATGCATCAAAAATTGGCACTGGACAATTACCAATAATATTCCACCCACCTGGTGATTCTTGCGGATAAATACCAGCTTGTTTACCTGCAACTCCAACTGCTCCTTTAATAACTTTTGGTCTTGGTATAGCCTTTCGGGGTAGCTCAAGCTCACTATTTATTCCTCCCAAATACATGAAGCCAGGCAAAAACCCAATACCGTATACCGTATAAGTACTACCAGTATGCAAGTCTATTATTTCACGTTTGGTTTTATTTAATTGCCCTGCAACGTCTTCCAAGTCTAAACCAAACTCAAGATCGTAGGTTACAGGCAGTCTCCATAAAAACCTATCAGGTTTAACAGATTCCTTCAAATTGGCGTACCAATTTTGTATATCCACAGACATTTTTTCAAAGTCTATTTCCTTCTTTCTATTCAATATCAAAAGTGAATTGTAAGCCGGCACTAATTCCCAGTCCCTCTCCTTTAAAGCCTCACTATTAAGAAATGTTTGAAATTGTAGTATTTTTTCAAGTATGAGCTCACTAACTTCATTTGGCCATTCAATTAATAAAGAATGTGTACCAAAAGGTTTTATATCGATTTTAGGGGAATTCACAGCTTAACTTATAGATTATGTTCTGATAAATACTCTGTAATATACGTTAAAATTTGTAATGCAGAAGGTGTGTCACCATGAATACAAAAGGTATCTGCATACATAGGCAAACTTTTACCTGAAACAGTTTTTACCTTCTTATTTTTGTGCATATATAGAATATGAGCCAGTACTTCTTCCCCATTATTCAACAGGGCGTTTTTTTCTTTCCTCGCTACTAGGCTCAAATCATCATTATAATTTCTATCGGCAAAGGCTTCTATTAACACCCTAAACCCATTTTTTTCAGCCAACTTTTGAATGACACTATTATAAGGAACATACAAAAATGTTGAGTTCCTAAAAGCGGCTATAGCCTCTAAAAAAATTTCAGCCAAGATTTCATTTTTAGCTATATCATTATATAAAGCTCCGTGTGGCTTTATGTGATGTAGATCAACGCCAGCCTGTTCCCGGGCGTTATTGAATACCTCCATTTGAAATCTGATACTTGCAATTAAATCTGCCCTTGAAATTTGCAATGAAACACGACCAAAATTCTTTCTATCCGGATATGAAGGATGCGCACCTACCTTAACGTTATATGATTTAGATAAATCTAGACACTTTTTAACGGTATCTATAGAACCTGCATGAGCTCCACAAGAAATATTACAAGAACTAATAAGGGGAAACAATTCACTTTCATTACATACACCCTCACCAACATCACAATTAATATCTATGGTATTGTTCATATTACATTATACCTATTACCGTTAAAATACTTTTTGCACCCAATACAACAGAAAGAAGAATAATAAGTAAGCCAAACACATTTTGTGACCAGGTGTTTTTATATTTCCCCATTACACCAACTCTGTTCACTACCCACAACAAAAACACTGCAATGATGGGTAATAAAAGTCCGTTCGTAATTTGTGCAAATTTTATAATCTCAATGGGCTTAATTCCAAAAGATAGAAAGAAAACTCCAAGGAATAAAATCACCATCCAAATCATTCTAAACTTAAAATCCTTAAGACCAGCGTTCCATCCAAAGCAGCTATTAGCAACATATGCGGCAGCCAAAGGTGCGGTTATTGATGAAGTAATACCTGCAGCAAACATACCTATACCTAAAAAATACAAAGCAGCAGAACCGTATAAAGGCTCAAGTGCTTTAGCCATACCCATAACGTTATTAACCTCTAAAGAATTAATGGCCGCGGCAGATATTATAATACTAATTGAAACAAGACCGCCCAATATAATAGAGACCATAGTATCTCTTTTAGCTAAATTGAGATCATCTTTTGATTTCCATTTTTCACTGACCAGAGCTGCATGTAAAAAAAGATTATAGGGTACAACAGTAGTACCGACCAATGCAATGATGGTAAGAATACCGTTTTTAGGAACCGAAGGCACTAATAAGCCTTTTAACAGCTCCCACATATTGGGCTTAGTCAAAATTGCGGTCATTACAAATGACAAACTCATGATCAATACCAGCACTATAAATACTTTTTCCAGGGCTTTATAACTACCTAAATGCAATAGCACAAAAGCCAATCCACCAAGAACAAAAGGGTATAAACTACTATAGTTAGTACCAAACAAGGCTTCCATTCCTAAAGTTGCACCACCAATATTACCCGCTTCATATGAAGCATTACCTATAATAATTGCAGAAAATATTAAGGCAATGACACTATTTCTAATAATTGGATTATGGAGTTCTTGTTTAATGACATCTGCCAAACCTTTTTGGGTTACAATACCTAAGCGGGCAGACATTTCTTGCAAAATAAAGGTTGCTATTATAGATAACAGCATAGCCCACAGCAAATTAAAACCAAAATCTACCCCTGCCAAGGTACAAGCTGTAACTGTGCCAGGACCAATAAAAGCAGCCGCTACCAGAACCCCTGGACCTAATTTTTTAAACATATGTCAATTTTTCATTCCTGTAAATATAATTGGTAAAATTGACTTTGCTCACCATACTTAAAATCATTTTCACCACAATTTTAACATTTTAAAATACCGTTAATCTAAAAAATTGCAGTTCGTCTAAAACTTGGGCGCCTTTCATCGAGTTTACATAATAATCCTAAAATAACAGGGTTATAGCTATCCCCAAACCTTAAACTTAACCTATTAATGATTTGCTTAGAATGTAAAAAAGAACTTGGTTACTTAGATCATAAAAATGCCATGGAGAGCGCAGGTGTAGAGCTTTGCTCAAAGCACCATGAACGTATTAAGTTACTAATCAATAAACACAATACACCTTTAGAGGCCATACAACTTTATTATGCTTTAAAAGAAGCTGGTGTAAACTCTATGTTAGAATGGTGGGACGGTAAAAAATCTATAGATATAGCCATCTCACGTGTAAAACTAAATATTGAAATTGATTCTGAATATGATAAGCTGACCGAACATGAAGCTATCAACAATTTAGAAGAAGCAATGCACTCCTTTAAAAATGGATTTACAACTATTAGAATTCCCCATATTGTTGTAAGGTATTATCTAAGTGAGACCGTAAATAATATCATTGGAATAATGGAAGGTCTAAAAGCCAATATCAAAGTGATCAATTAAAAAAACGGAATATGGAAAATTCTAAAAAAGCATATAAAAATCCGATCAGGGCGGCAATAGCCTCCCTATTGATCGGTATGGTAATGCGCATACTTCACTGGCCCTTTTCAAAAGGAATTATATTTATTTCCTTTGCTGCCATTCTAATACTTTACGCCCTTCGCTTTTTTAAAAAGGAAGAAAAAAAGTCAGTGGATCTTATTAAAATGGCCTTAGTCCTTTTTTGGACTACAAATGGTCTTTTAACGATTTTAGATTTTACCCATACCCTATTTTTTCAAATTGGCACAGCTTTTACATTTATTGCTTGGTTCGCCATGGAGGGCACGTCGTATTTTATGTCAAAAGAAGGTGACGCAAAAAATAGCATAACAGAAATCATTTGGAATTTTGTAATGGTTATTGGCGTGTTAACCCTTATATGCGGTGGTCTTATGCACTTACTAAACTGGGAATACTCGATACCAACACTGACCTTAGGTCTTACCATTGTAACAAGTTATATCCTTAGGGATATTTTTACTGCACCAAAAAAGAACAAGGACGACATAAATAATGAAGAGCTATACTCTTAGCTAAACATTTTTATCATTTACAATTTTACCCCAACCAACCCTCTCTGTCGAGTGAACGGTATTGAATGGCCTCTGAAATATGATTTCCGTTCAATGCCTGCTCACCGGCTAAGTCGGCTATAGTTCTTGCCACCTTTAAAATCCTATCATACGCTCTTGCCGATAAGTTTAACCTTTCCATGGCATTTTTCAATAATGCCTTAGATTTATCATCAAGTTTACAATATTCACGAATTTGTTTGGTATTCATTTGAGCATTGTAATGTACATTCTCCAGCTCATTAAAACGCTTTGTTTGAATTTCACGCGCCACCGTAACTCGTTTTCTGATATCTACACTACTTTCCCCTTTTCGTTCTTCGGACAGTTTTTCGAACGGTACCGGAGTTACCTCAATATGAATATCTATACGATCTAATAGTGGTCCAGATATTTTACTTAAATACCGCTGCATTTCTGCAGGTGAAGAAGTTACCGGAGCATCTGGATCATTAAAATACCCACCCGGACTAGGGTTCATACTTGCCACCAACATAAAACTACTTGGGTAGGTAACCGTAAAGCGTGCACGTGAAATAGTTACTTCCCTATCTTCTAAAGGTTGGCGCATTACCTCTAGCACACCTCTCTTAAATTCTGGTAATTCATCCAAGAACAAGACTCCGTTATGAGATAGTGAAATTTCTCCCGGTTGCGGGTAAGCTCCGCCTCCTACTAGTGCTACGTCTGATATTGTATGATGTGGGCTCCTGAACGGCCTTTGGCTCATAAGCCCCATATTCTTGATCTTACCTACCACGCTATGAATTTTGGTAGTTTCCAATGCTTCGTGTAAGGTCATTGGTGGCAGAATAGAAGGTAAGCGTTTTGCTAACATGGTTTTACCTGCACCAGGTGGTCCTATCAATATAATGTTGTGCCCACCAGCAGCTGCAATTTCCATACACCTTTTAATACTTTCTTGCCCCTTAACATCAGAAAAGTCGAACTCAGGAAAATCTAAACTTTTATAAAACTCCTCTCTAGTATTTATTATAGTCTGTTCAAGCGGAATGCCTTGATCAAAAAATTCCAAAACTTGTTTAATATTATCTACCCCATAGACTTTTAAATCTCCAACTATTGCAGCCTCTTTTGCATTTTCCGTTGGTAGAATAAAACCAGCAAATCCTTCTTCCTGCGCTTTTATTGCAATTGGCAATGCTCCTTTAATAGGCTGAAGGCTACCATCTAGGGACAGTTCCCCCATGATGATATACTTTTCTATATCCTCAGATTTTATTTGACTAGAGGCTGCCAAAATCCCTATGGCCAAGGTAAGATCATATGCCGAACCTTCTTTTCTAAGATCGGCCGGAGCCATATTTATTGTGATTTTTTTACCTGGTATTTTATAACCATTATTTTGTAGTGCCGCTGCAATTCTATAGTTACTTTCTTTGATGGCATTATCCGGAAGCCCTACTAAATGATACCCTATTCCCTTGTCAATATTTACTTCTACGGTAATCGTTGTGGCCTCAACACCAAATACGGCACTCCCATAAACTTTTGTAAGCATTTTTAATCCTTTGGCTTAAATGTAAGGATTTCTTTGCTTTTTTTAATTTCCTCTTCATTCATCATCATTTTACGAAACTCACCATTAACATACATTTCTGCCTGATCCCTATAATGTTTGCTTAATGGGTTACCAGATTGCCCTGTTGGTAAAATGCTTATACTATTCTCCACATCTGAAAAATCTATTACCCTTCTTGTTGATGGTCCTGATGTCGTCTTATAAAAACCAGTATCATCATAAGCAAAGGCCAAGTTATTTATTACCTCCCTAGAACCATGTATTGGAAAAGGTCCCACATTGAAAAAAGATCGTAAAGCCGCTATTTGACCAATTGGATGCCCATGTTCAATGGAATGTACACGTTCCCAGCGCCATTGATTTACGTTATTACCAAAAGCCTTTTCTAAAGAAGCAATTGCCTCCATAAAAGATAGATTCACAATATCTTTCATATTCTCAGATACGTTGGTAGTGTTTACATTATCCCACCACACAGAATTTTCATCTTTGGATAAAGGAGCAATCAGCCTTTTCATAAAATGAGTGCTTAAAAATTGATTGAACAACTCCTCATCCAATTCATCTTCAAAAGTATTCTCCAATAAGTAGTAGATCCATCTATTATAAACAGTAGCCTCTATGGATGATAAATTATAATCTCCGGACCACATCCTTAGACTATCAATAGCCTTTAATCCGTTTTCGCTTAACAATGATACATCTAAATATTTAGCCAAATTAGAAACTATATCTGGTTCTACAGATGATATCACATCAGTTATCATCTCACTGGCTGCAGATATATCCCAATCGTCTTTAGGCTCCAATAAATTCACAATTCTCTTACCTCTATTCTCCGGTAAATAATAACCAGGATACAACATACCGGCAATAGAATCTGGTTGGTTATTGGCGGAATACACAAAATTACTTGGCGGATTTATAGCCTGCGGATTCTCATTAAAGTCTAATAATTCTCTTTCTAATGATAGCCCTTTATTCACTTCATAAATAAGTTTGGTGTTTACAGAGTCGGGTATCTTATAAAGTTGGGCCGTGGCAAACCATGCTACATTACCCTCATTATCTCCGTACATAATATTTAAACCTGGCGCATGTATTTTTGGAAGCGATTTTTTAAATTCCGCTAAGTTATTTGAATGACTTAAACCATATAAGGCATCTATAACCTTATTCTCCATTTCTGTGTAGACCCATGACATTGCAATTGGTCTATCTCCTTGAACTTGATCGGCAATTCCGTTTAAGATTGGACCATGGTCTGATCTTTTATAAGAAAACTGAACGTCATCAGCGTCTTTAACATGAATTGTTTTGTGTACAATTTCATAATCTACATAGCCATTCTTAGAGAGATACTGATTCTCATTCGCTGGATTATTCTGCTCATAATAAAAATCAACATCATCATTTTCAAACATGGTAAGTCCGTAAGCCAATTTTCTATTATGTCCCAATAAAGGAAATGGTATACCTGCAATATGATATCCATATTTGGAATAAGTAGGTGTTTCTACATGAGCTTCAAACCAAACGGATGGTTGAGAAAAACCAATGTGCGGATCATTGGCAAAAATCACCTTTCCGTTCTTTGTTTTTTCAGGTGCAATTACCCAACTATTACTTCCCTCGAACAAAGGAATATCCAATACACTTAGGGCTTTATTAACAGCGGCAGTAAGATTATTTTGGATAGTATCTTTGGGTGCAGGGTTATAATTCTTTATCCATTCGGTATCTACAGTTGAACCTACATGCAGATCTTTTACGTATTGAGGACCCAAATTGGCATTTATAGAAGTTAATAATGGATCTGTTTTGTGCGCCATTGCAAAACTAAAGGCCATGTAACCAATAGTATTATAGATATCCTCTAAAACAAATTCTCTCTTATCTATACCTGTTAAATAAAACTCTACCGGTGTTGGACCTTCATTTATAAATTGATTGATACCGTCCAAATAGGCTTTAGCTAAAACAACACCTTCATCATTTACATCTACATTGGATGCCGTTATCTTAGAAGCATCGGCTATTCCTAATGATAAAAAAAACTTATCTGTACCAATAAGGTCTTTACCAAATACCTCAGAGAGTCCGCCACTCGCAATTCTTCTTAACAGTTCCATTTGCCAAAGACGATCTTGGGCATGAACATAACCTAAAGTTCTAAATGCATCTTTTTCGTTTTCACCGTAAATATGAGGAATTCCATAATCATCATAATAAACATTTACAACTTCTTGAAGACCAACTAATTTCTTTTCACCGGAGTAGTCTGGTTTTAGAGTGTATGCAAATATTCCGATAATAATTATCAGAAGGGTAACAAGTACCAACAGGAGTGCTCCTATTTTTTTTAATGTTCTCATAGTTTCTTTGGGGGATTATCTCTCCCAATTTAAAACTATTTTTTACATAAAACGTCTCAGAACTCTGCTTTTTATTGACAAGTAGTCAACATCTTACAAAAACGATACCCTATTTATTATTCCTTAATCCTTCTAACAACCAATTTTTATAGGTTGGAATATCAGAATTTTGAATAGAAGTGTTGAGCACTTCTAAATCAGGAGAAAGCAGCACATAAAATGGTTGGGAAATTGAACCAAAATTCACATCTTGAAAGGTACCCCATTTTTGGGCAATGTTGTTAATTTCCTTTACTCTACCACTCTCAAATTGAAAATTGAACTGTTCATTTTCAGGTAGCTCTTCCCTATCATCCGTATATAAAGAAATTAAAATATAATTATCTTTTATGATCGGAAAAACTTCGGAATCGCTCCAAACATTCTCCTCCATTTTTCGGCAATTTACACATGCCCATCCCGTAAAATCCAAAAGAATTGGTTTATCAACTTTTTTAGCATATGCCAAACCTTCATCAAAATCCTTAAAACAATCTATACCTAAAGGGCAATCACTTTCTTGCTTAAAAATGCTATAAAATTCAGGAGGAGGAAAACCGCTCAACAACTTAAGGTTGGTAACTTTAGTTACGCCTAGTATCATATAAAGCGTAAATGCAGCACTTACAAAGGCAGTTACTTTTCTTCCTAGTGACAACTTTTTAACCGGGCTATCGTGCGGAAATTTATACATACCAAATAAGTAGAGTGTCATCGCGATACCTAATATGATCCAAATGCCCAAAAATATCTCACGCTTTAGAATACCCCAATGCCCCACTAAATCTGCATTAGATAAGAATTTAAGGGCAAGTCCTATTTCTAGAAACCCCAATACTACTTTTACGGTGGTCATCCATCCACCAGATTTAGGTAATGAATTTAACCATGCAGGAAACAAAGCAAAAAGAGCAAAAGGTAATGCCAGTGCCGCACCAAAACCTGTCATACCCGCGGTAAGGTTAGAAGCTACTTCACCTTCCGCTAAAGTAGTACCGCCCAGTAAGCCACCCAAAATAGGACCTGTACAGGAGAACGAAACAATAGCCAAGGTCACTGCCATGAAAAAGATACCTAAAACACCACCTACCTTAGAAGATGCAGCGTCCATTTTATTGGCCCAAGAACTAGGTAATGTCAATTCATAATACCCAAAAAATGAAAAGGCAAAAAATATAAAAATCAAAAAGAACAGCAAGTTCAACCAGACATTGGTGGCTATGGAATTTAAAATTTGAGAATCTACAGAATCAAACAAGTGAAAAGGTAGACTCAATAGAAAATAAATAAGCACTATGAAGAATCCATAGAGCAAAGCATTAATTATCCCTTTCGATTTTTTTTGAGAGTGTTTGGTGAAAAAAGATACGGTCAACGGAATCATTGGAAATACACACGGGGTCAATAAGGCTATCAACCCCCCAAGAAAACCAAGTCCAAATATGACCCAGATATTTGTACCTGTAGCAATGGTGTCTTGACCTTGCGTTAACAGTTCTCTATTTTTAAGGTCTAACCGCAGCTTTTGGCCTAAAGCTAAACTTCTATCATCAACAGTGTTTATAATTTCAGCTTCAGAACCATCTAAAGTAAACATGAACTTTTTGTCCATAGGAATGCAAACTTCTTTACAAACCTGAAAAAAGAGATCTACATCTATCTGATTGATTTCAGGGTCCAATATTTTAATTCTTTGTGTAAAAGTGGCCTCATCTTTGAAATAGGTTTCTTCTACTTCAAAAATTTCACTGTATTCCTTTATTGTTTCGCTTTCTATGGTACCATCAATCAATTCATAAATTGTACCGTTGCCATTATAGGTGAATTCACTTGGCAAAGAACCAAATTCTGACGTAAACTGAGAGTACATGTGCCATCCGTCAAGAATTTTAGCCTGCATTACCAGTTCATATTCCGTATCCGAAATCTTATTGATTTGCTGTTCCCAAACTACGGGTTCATCTTCGTTTTGCGCAATAACCTGTAATGGCATTACAGTTAAAAAAAATAGGAATGCAAAAAATCTAATCATTTAATATCTATTTTTAAAATCTCTTGGGTGGTATCTACAACCCTAAAACGGTGGTCTGCACGCATGCCTACAACCCAAACAATTTGCTCACCTGAACATAACAGCCAAGTTTCTTCTTTAGACAAAACATCAACTTTCTCGTCTTTAAAATACTTGGACAACTTCTTTTTTCGATTTAAACCTATCGGATAAAAATAGTCGCCACTTTTCCATTTTCTTACGGTCAGCGGATACTTTAAAGCACTTTTTTGAACGTATATTTCATTCTTTGTATTATCATAACGTTCAGAAACCTTTGTAAATTTCAAGTTGACCGGAAGATTCAAAGGTACTTTATCCTCAGGAATTAAGAACTCATCAACTACGGATTTAGCATCGCTTTTTGAGGTCAACAATAATACATTGCGATTCTTAACTAGGATATGGGTGTTAGATTGGAGTTGTTTACCGGATAAACCGTTTAACAAACCTTCTAGATTGTCCATTTCTTTAAATCCGTATGGGTTGAACAATGCATACAAATAAGTATGCAATGGCTGTAAGTCACTAAGCTTATCAATTTCTATTTCTATCTTACCATCTTTACTTACAAATAAATCTTTCTTTAATTTTAGTAGATAAGCGGAGGCTATCGTTTCCGTTTGGTGTAAATATTGAAGGGTATTTTTAAAATTTTCGGAAAAAGTAGGATGAAGTTCATTCAACTTTGGAATAACCTCTAATCTTATTTTATTACGTAAATACTTAGTGTCCGCATTACTGGCATCTTCACGCCAATTTAAATTTTCGGCTTTCGCAAAGTTTTCCAACTCTTCTCGAGTATAAGGCAACAATGGTCTTCTTAGGTAATTAATTTTCGCCGGTATACCCGTTAAACCATCAATACCCGTACCTCTAGATAAATTGATCAAAAAAGTCTCAATATTATCATTTGCATGATGTGCCGTTAAAACATACTTGCCTGCATCTTGTTCCAGCAATTGCTTAAACCACGCATATCGCAATTCACGCGCCGCCATTTGAACCGAAACCTTGTGTTGGTTCACATAGCCCAAAGTATCAAAATGGGTGACATAGACCGGTTTATTTATGTTATTTGCTAAACTTCTAACAAAGGTTTCATCTTCATCACTGGCATTTCCACGTAATTGAAAATTACAGTGTGCAATTGAAAATTGTAACTGTGCCCTATAACATAATTCTACCAATACGGTACTGTCAAGACCTCCACTACATGCAATTATGAAGTGATTTTCCAACAATTCCGGAAAAGAAATTTCTATATGTTCCCTGAACGTTTTTAGCACGCCATAAAGGTAAAGAAGTCCCACAATTTAACAGGACAGACTAAGAATAATTTAACTTGAACAAGCAATTCTTTAATTAGGAAATAGCCTTTACAAAAGTGCTTACTTTTTCAGCGTGTACTTTTGCCAATTCATCATCTGTAATTCCTTTTTGCTCATCAAAATTCTCGTTAAATCTTGGCAATGAAAAAGATGCAACCACAGTACCTTGAAATCTAGTTATCATTTTTTCCGCAACCTCTAAGGCTCCAATAGCACCACGACCACCATTTGAAGTGGCCATTAACAATATCTTCTTATCCGCTAAGAACTTTACATCTAACCTAGATAACCAATCCATAACATTTTTAAAATAAGCAGAAGGGTAACTATTGTGCTCACTTACGGCAATGATCAAGCCTTTGGCATTACTTATTTCATTCTTAAACTCCACCAAAGAGTTAGAATAACCATCTTCTTTTTCCGCATCTTGACTATACATAGGAAAAGGGTATTTAGACATGTCTCTTAACCTAACCTCTGTATCGCCAATTAACGTGGAAGTATATTTTGCCAATTTATAATTAATGGAAACTGAAGAATTGCTTCCTGCAAATGTTAAAACGTAACTCATAATACTATTTTATTGTGTATTTGCGAATTTAATTTAATAAAGCCTAACCTTAAATTATTTTATCTAATTTTACCGCTTTAAACATCCAAACTTACTGTTTTATAAGTATATAGGATATAATTGTTATAATGAGCAACTCTAAGTCAAGATTGTTTTTTTTAGACGCTATAAGAGCGTGGGCCATCTTAATGATGTTACAAGGTCATTTTATTGATGGTTTGCTTGATAATACATTCAGAGACAACTCAAATATGCTCTTTGCCACATGGAAATACTTTAGGGGAATTACCGCTCCGGTTTTCTTTACCGTTTCTGGTTTTATTTTTACTTTTTTACTGATAAGGTCACCACAGACGGGTTGGAGAAACCCTCGCGTAAAAAAAGGAATTAAACGTGGTCTTGAACTTTTGGTCATCGCCTATCTTTTAAGAATGAATATTTTTGGTCTCTTTAAAGGCGAAATCTATGATTCTTTTTATTTAGTTGATGTACTGCACTGTATTGGGCTTTCTTTATTATTCATCATAGGTTTTTACATCTTGACATTTGCTAGGCAGAAATGGATTTTCCCAACAATATTGGCAACCACTACCCTATTGTTATTTGCCTTTGAGCCTTATTACAAAACCCTAATTTTTAATTTTTTACCGCAAGCCATGGCAAATTATTTCACAAAGACCAACGGCTCTGTGTTCACTATTATACCCTGGTTGGGCTATGCAACCATAGGTAGTTTTCTGTCAGTGCTATTTTCTAAATTTCAAAACAATAAAAATGTTTATAATTTCATAGTACCAACATATGTAGCCATTGGGTTAATCTTAATATTTTTTTCTTCCGATTTCTTTCTCTATTTGCATGAAGTTACCGGAATACAGCTATTTCAATCCATTTTCAATAACAATTACCTATTTATTCGCTTAGGTGATGTATTATTAGTCTTTTCCATATTTATACTGCTAAGAAAGTTTTTAATGAACTCTACTTGGCTAAAAATCGGTCAAAGCACGCTATCAATATATATCATACATTTCATTATTCTATACGGTAGTTTTACTGGCGTTGGCTTATATAGGTTTTTTCACCACTCACTGAATCCATACTTTGTTGTACCGGGAGCCATATTGTTTATGATTGCAAGTACATTTTTTGCACTACAGTATGAAAATCATAAAGTAGAAATTAAATCTAGCATATCTAGCTTTTTGTCAACTACTAGAATTTACTTGGAACAAATAGCAATTTTACTGTTTGAAGCATTGAGAACCATAACGGAAAAAGTACTACGATTACTGGGATTGATAAAAAATTAAAACCATCCTAACAAATGGTCTAGAACTTATAGTATTAAAAAAGGCAGCCCAAGGGCTGCCTTTTTTATTTAAAATAGTATCTATTAATTAAACATGAAGCGCACGATCATCGGTTGCGGCCAATGCTGCTTCTTTCACTGCTTCAGCATATGTTGGGTGAGCATGGCTCATTCTAGAAATATCTTCTGCGGAAGCTCTAAATTCCATTGCAGTTACCGCTTCGGCAATTAAATCTGCAACACGAGCACCTACCATATGAACCCCTAAGACTTCATCGGTCTTTTTATCGGCAAGGATCTTTACAAATCCGTCAGTATCCATACTTGCCCTTGCACGGCCTAAAGCGCGCATTGGAAATTGACCAACTTTATAGTCAACACCAGCTTCCTTTAGCTCTTCCTCAGTTTTACCTACTGCAGCTACCTCTGGCCAAGTATACACAACCCCAGGTATTAAGTTATAATCAATATGAGGTTTTTGACCTGCCAATTGCTCAGCAACCAAAGTACCTTCTTCTTCAGCTTTATGAGCTAACATAGCTCCTTTGATGACATCACCAATGGCGTAGATATTATCTACGTTAGTTTTCAAGTGCTCATCAACAATGACTTTACCTCTTTCATCAAGTTGAACACCTGCAGCATCAACATTTAATCCGTCAGTATAAGGCTTTCTACCTACAGCAACCAAACAATAGTCACCTTCAAAAATAACCTCTTGACCTTTTTTATCATCGGCCTTTACAATAACCTGATCTCCTTTTCTTTCAACCGATTTTACTTTGTGAGATAAGGCAAACTTCACTTTTTGCTTTTTAAGCACTTTGGTCAGTTCTTTTGAAAGTGCACCATCCATACCAGGAATAATACGATCCATAAACTCGACCACAGTAACATCTGCCCCTAATCTTTTATACACCTGACCTAATTCCAAGCCTATAACACCACCACCAATAACAATCATATGTTTTGGTACTTCCTTTAGTTCTAGAGCTTCTGTAGATGTGATGATACGTTCTTTATCCAATGTAATGAACGGTAAGGTAGATGGTTTGGAACCTGTGGCTATAATAATATTCTTAGCTTCGATCTCTTCGGTTTTTCCATCGTTCTTTTTGATGTTAATATGAGTAGCATCTTTAAAACTACCTACACCTTCATAAACGGTAATTTTATTTTTGTCCATCAAAAACTCTATACCCTTTGTAGTTTGATCAACCACACCTTGCTTACGAGCGATCATTTTTTCCAAGTTCACTTTAACTTCACCAGGAATCTCAATACCATGCTCATCAAAATGCTTAATGGCATCTTCATAATGATGCGAAGAATCTAACATCGCCTTAGAAGGAATACAGCCAACATTTAAACATGTTCCGCCCAAGGTGGAATATTTTTCAATTATTGCAGTTTTCATTCCTAGTTGCGCACAACGTATTGCTGCGACATATCCTCCAGGTCCTGAGCCTATAATGGCTACATCATATTGATCCATAAAATTTTAATTTTCTAATGTCTTACAAAATTAATACTATTTTTAGTTTTAAAGCGGTATAGCGGTAGAATGCTTTACCTCTTTTATAGTAAATGAGCTTTGAGTACTTCCAATATGATTCATAGTCGTTAATTTATTGACCATAAAATGTCTGTAAGCCTCCATATCTTTAACATGAATTTTCAATAGATAATCATAATCACCACTTAAATGGTGACATTCTACCACCTCTTGCAAACGCATGACCTGTGCTTCAAATTGTGCAATATTATCCTTAACATGCTGCACTAACTTCACGTGACAAAATACCGTAAAGTTCCTATTTACAATAGCTTTGTCAACTAACGCCACGTAACTTCTTATTGCCCCTTCCCGTTCCAATCTTTTAATACGTTCATAAATAGCAGTGGTGGAAAGCCCTAATTTTAAGGCATACTCTTTAGTTGTCTTCTTACTATCTTCCTGTAGTAATTCCAATAGCTTGTTATCAATTTGGTCAAGTTTCATAATGAATATAATTCTGTCTGGTTGTTACAAATTAAACAATAATAGAATAAAAATCTAATTTCACATAAAAAATAGTCTGAAATTCTAAAAATTTACATCTATGTTGACAAATTTACACTTAAAGGGTAGTTTTACAGAAAACAACAACCCATGAGTCACAAAAGCAGCAATGATTTACAAGATCTACAATACTTTGGAGAATACGGTGGCGTAAATCCGTCCATATCAGATTCATCTACATATACTTTCATATCGGCAAAGACGATGTTCGATACTTTTGAAGGAAACACAGAAGGCTGCTATCTATATAGTAGGCATTCCTCCCCTTCAAACTTATATTTAGGGGAAGCCCTTGCAGCTTTAGAAGGTACAGAAAGCGCCAATGTAACCGCCAGTGGCATGGGGGCTATTACAGCTGTAATTTTACAAATATGCAGTGCGGGCGACCACATAATAAGTAGTAGAACAATTTACGGTGGCACATATGCTTTCATGAAAAACTTTCTAGTAAAGTTTGGGATAGAAACTAGCTTTTTAGACATTACGGATTTAGATGCCGTGGAAAACGCTATTAGACCAAATACTAAATTGATCTACTGTGAGAGCGTAAGCAACCCGCTTTTAGAAGTAGCGGACATTTCGGCATTATCACGAATAGCAAAGAAGAACAAACTACTATTAGCTGTTGACAACACCTTCTCGCCTTTAACCATTACCCCGGCAAAATTGGGTGCAGATATCGTCATACACAGTTTAACCAAATTTATAAATGGTACTAGCGATTGTGTTGCAGGGGTCGTTTGCGGCACCACCGAATTTTGTTTAGGACTTAAAGATGTAAATAATGGTGCGGGTATGTTATTAGGTAGTACATTAGATAGTTTAAGAGCTTCTTCAATTCTAAAAAACATGCGCACACTGCATATACGCATGAAAAAACACAGTGAAAATGCCCAGTTCTTGGCTGAAAATTTTGAAAGGGACGGACTTAGAATAGTCTATCCAGGACTCTCATCTCACCCAGGTCATTTGATTATGGAAGATCAAATGAATCCGGAATATGGTTACGGAGGCCTAATTACAATGGACGTTGGCAGTTTAGAAAATGCTAATGCATTGATGGAATTAATGCAAGAAAGAAAATTGGGCTACTTAGCCGTAAGTTTAGGTTTTTATAAAACCTTGTTCAGTGCGCCAGGTAGCTCAACATCTTCTGAAATTCCTATGGAAGAACAACAAGAAATGGGATTAGGCAATGGCCTAATTAGATTTTCCATTGGACTTGACGATGACATAGAACGAACGTATGAGTTAATGAAAAAGTGCCTCTTGGATCTTAATATTCTGGATATCAAAAGCATAAAAGTCTAAACTCTATTTTGCTTGTTGGGTTTGCACATCCGTAGCAGAAATCGTAATATTACGAAATAACCAAACTTCATTTTAATGATTGACCAAAACACTAATGAACATAGGGAAAATGAGCATATTGTTGACAATAAAGAATTAAGCATTTTTGCAGCTTTAGTTCCTGTAATTGCCCTAGTTGCCATGCTGGCTTACAATGTTTATGTGTTTGGTGATGATGCGCTAAGCGGATCAAATCAGTTTATTTTATTGCTTGGTGGCGCAGTGGCCGCAATAGTTGGATTTCTGAACAAGGTATCTTATAAGCAAATGATTGCCGAGGTTGAAGAGAACATAAAATCTACCACAGGAGCGTTACTTATACTTTTAATGGTAGGTGCTCTAGCAGGCACTTGGCTGGTTAGTGGCATAATTCCGGCCATGATCTACTACGGACTTCAAATACTTAATCCTACCATATTTTTAGCGGCTTGTGTGATTATTTGTGCCATTATATCCGTAGCAACAGGTAGTAGCTGGACCACTTCTGCAACCGTAGGTATTGCCTTAATAGGTATTGGTGAAGCACTGGGTATTTCTTTGGGAATGACCGCAGGAGCAGTTTTATCCGGAGCATATTTTGGCGATAAGTTATCTCCCCTGAGCGACACCACAAATTTAGCACCTGCAATGGCCGGTGGAGAATTGTTCTCGCATATAAAGTATATGCTATGGACTACGGTACCAACTATTTCCGTTACGCTAATTGTATTTTTAATTATTGGTTTTAGCCTTAATACAAGTGGAGAAGCTGATGTAGACGCCATTTTAGCATCTATAGATTCCTCTTTTAATATCAACGGATGGTTATTCTTAGTACCCATTGCCGTTATTGCGCTAATAGTTAAAAAAACACCACCATTGGCGGCATTACTTATAGGTACTTTATTAGCGGCTATTTTTGCATTGATCTTTCAACCAAATATTGTTGCCGGCATCACAGGAGCATCAGAATTAAATTTTGAATCAGGTTATCAGGGAATCTTAAAAGCCATTACGGTAAGTACTGATATACCCACCGATAATAAAGCCTTAAGCGATTTATTCTCATCAAAAGGTATGACCGGTATGCTAGGCACTATTTGGCTTATCATCTGTGCTATGTTTTTTGGTGGCATTATGGATGGTATTGGAGCTTTGGCAAGAATCACAAAATCATTGTTGAGCATGGCTAAATCTACTTTTGGACTATTCTTTAGCACTGGAATTAGCTGTATTGTTTTAAACGGTACCGCATCTGACCAATACTTGGCAATTGTAGTACCGGGCAAGATGTTCTCAAAAGCATTTAAGGACAAAGGCTTGGCTCCTGAAAATTTGAGTAGAACTCTTGAGGATACTGGTACGGTAACATCTGTTTTAATTCCGTATAACACCTGTGGCGCTTACCATAGTGGTGTTTTGGGTGTTGGCGTGGCAGAGTACTTTGTTTATGCCATTTTTAACTGGTTAAGTCCTATAATGACCTTCATCTTTGCAGGCTTTAACATTAAAATAAAAAAGTTGGCCACGGGCAAAGCCTAAAATTAAAATTCATCACTTTTTAGCATAATAAGCCAACAATTGTCAATGTGATAAATTAAGGGCCTTAATTTTACGTCTTCGACACTAAAAACACCTGTATTGCTTCGCTATTCAAAATAGTTATTCTACTATTGAAAAATCTAATTTAGAAAGACACTTTACCCTCTTACAAGTCTTAATTTTGCTTTATAATTAATTATAAAACGAAAACATATTATGGCATTTGTAGGAAAGAAATTCCCAAATATTAGTGTTAACGCAATGAACGACATGGGCGATACTTTTAAACTTAATGTTTTAGAAGAAGCTCAAAAGAATAATAAAAAAGTAGTTCTATTCTGGTATCCAAAAGATTTCACTTTTGTTTGTCCAACGGAATTACACGCATTCCAAGCTGCCATTGGTGAGTTCGAAAAAAGAAACACACTTGTAATAGGTGCGTCTTGTGATACTCCAGAAGTACACTTTGCTTGGTTGAACACAGACAAGGATAACGGTGGTATTGAAGGTGTAACATATCCAATTTTAGCGGATAGCAACCGTAACCTATCTAGCGTTTTAGGAATATTGGATATCCAAAACGAAGTTTACGACGAAGAAACTGAAACCGTTCAGGTTGAAGGTGACAATGTTACTTACAGAGCAACATATATCATTGATGAAGAAGGTGTTGTACAACACGAAAGTATCAACAATATGCCTTTAGGTAGAAATGTTGGTGAGTATTTACGTTTGGTAGATGCTTTAACCCATGTACAGGAAAAAGGTGAAGTTTGCCCTGCAAACTGGGAAGAAGGTAAAGAGGCAATGTCCGCAAATAGAGACGGTGTTGCTAGCTACCTTTCTGCTCATGCAAACTAAATAGAATGTTTAATGAACATGAAGTATTTCACTTCATGTTCATTTTATTAACCATTAAAAAGCTTTAGTTATGTTATTAGAATTAGAACAAGATAATTTACAGGAAATCATTGAGAACAACCCTAACGTTGTTGTTCAATACTCTGCCACGTGGTGCGGTAACTGTAGAATTATGAAGCCTAAATTTAAAAAAGAAGCTTCGCAGAACGAAAATATCACTTTTGTATTGGCAGATGCCGAAAAGTTTCCAGAATCAAGAAAATTAGCTGACGTAAGCAACTTACCAACTTTTGCTTCATTTGAGTCAGGTAAATTAAAAAACCAGGTTCAGACCAATAAGTATGACCTATTAAAAGAACTGATCGGTGAGATTACCCATAATTAAATTATTGACGGAGTTCATTGAGGAGAAGGATAGTGACTATGTTCTAGAGACCATTGAAACTCTAGAAGCACTTACTGAGTTGCCTTCGTTAAAAGATGAAGAACTTGATGTCATTGGAGAACTTATTTCAAATATGTACGGTGCCATTGAAGTTTCCAATAGTATAGAGGCCGGTACTCCAAAAAAAGATGCTATGAATCAGTTTATGAAACGGGTCTTAGGCTCCATAGACCAATAATAGCTTTTAAATTTATAAAGTCCCTTCAAAATTGAAGGGACTTTTTTTTGTCCTATTCCCGCTCGTTTCATCTTTATATTTTATAATTTCACATTCTCAATCATAAAAAGATAAAAGTTATGGCTTCGGTTACATTAAAAGGAAATGAAATACACACTATAGGAACTTTACCAAATAATGGCAGCAAAGCTCCGGAATTTGAATTAACTAAAAACGACTTATCTACGGTAAAACTTTCTGACTATGAAGGTTCAAGGGTAGTTCTAAATATTTTCCCTAGTGTTGACACAGGTACTTGTGCACAATCTGTTCGCCAGTTCAACCAAGAAGCTGCAGAGTTGGATAACACCATAGTACTATGCATTTCTAAGGACTTACCATTTGCTCAGGCAAGATTTTGTGGTGCAGAAGGTATTGAAAATGTTGAGATGCTTTCAGATTTTAAAGATGGTAATTTTGGAAAAGGTTACAACGTAGCATTTTCTGACGGTCCTTTAGCCCCTTTATTATCAAGAGCCGTAGTGGTTGTTGACGAAAAAGGTAATGTAATTTATACCGAGCAGGTAGCAGAAACTACTGAAGAGCCAAATTACAAAGCGGCATTAGAGGCGTTGATGAACTAATAACAAAAATCTCATGCCAAAAGAATCCTTTTTGGTCAATCGTATTAAAAGTGTTGGTTTCGCCTTTAAAGGTGCCATACTTTTAATACGAACCGAAGCAAGTATTAAAATTCAGGTATTCATTGCTATAGTTATGACAGCCGCCGGTTTTTATTTCGACATTTCAAGTACGGAATGGATACTTCAAATATTTGCAATAGCCATTGTTTTAGGTATTGAAGGCATGAATACGGCCGTAGAAAAAATTGCTGACTACATTCAACCAGAATTTGATGTGAAAATCGGATTCATAAAAGATATATCTGCGGGTGCCGTAATGTTAGTTTCTATAGCATCAGCCATTATTGGTCTTATTATATACGTACCAAAGATTCTTTAGGCAAGTCTATAGTTCACCATAGCTCAACGTAAATTTGTAATTTAGCACCAGAATTAAGTTTTAATGGCAAAAAAGGCATCTAAATCAAAGCCAAAACCTACTAAAAAACGATCACCGTTTAAATTATCCAAACAGAATAAAATCATTTTGGGTAGTTTGCTCATGCTATTTAGTATAGCGCTGTTTTTCTCTTTTATATCGTTTTACTTTAACTGGCAAGATGACCAAAGCCTATTGTCCGAGTTTAAGGACAGGAATGAACTTGCAAAAAATCTACTGAATAAATTTGGCGCCAGTATCAGTCATTTTTTCATGTATAAAGGATTTGGAGTTGCTTCACTTATATTCCCTTTTTTAATATGTATTAGTGGAATCTACCTATTCTTAGGTCTACCATCTAAGGCGCTCATTAAGAAATGGATTTGGGGTTTACTTTTTGTCATCTGGATTTCAATTTCCCTTGGGTTCTTTGCAGCTACAAGTCCATTATTAGGTGGTTTAGTCGGTTTTGAAATGAACGACTTCCTGCAAGATTATGCAGGTAAAATTGGTGTTTTATTATTATTGGTCTTTGGTCTTATTTTTATTCTCGTTCGTTTGTTTGAAGTTACTCCCGAAGGAATTTCAGCTTTCTTTAAATCAAGAAAAGAAGCGATAACTACAGAGTTTAAAGCAAACCAAGAACGTAAGGCAAACAAAAAGAAATCTTTAGAAGAGGAAGAAGAATTGCTAACTACCTCTCTTGAAGAAGAAGCTCCAGTGGTTGTTGACACCTATACTCATAAAACAGAAATTCCCCATTTAGAAAAAGAGGAAGATAATTTAAGTGATTTTGAAATAACTGCACCTGAACCTGAGGAAACTTTGGCTATGGAAGTTGAGCAAGTTATTGAAGAGCCAGAAGAAATAGATGTACTGGCCAATAAGTTAGTAGACGATTTTGGTGAGTTTGACCCTACTCTTGAATTAGGAAATTATAAATTTCCACACATTGATCTTTTAGACCAACATGGTACAACTGGGGGTATTACCATAAATCAGGAAGAATTAGAGGAGAACAAGAATAGAATTGTTGAAACCCTCAAAAATTATAAAATTGGTATTGCCCAAATTAAGGCAACCATAGGTCCTACAGTAACCTTATATGAAATTGTACCGGAAGCTGGTGTAAGAATCAGTAAGATCAAGAATCTAGAAGATGATATTGCATTATCATTGGCTGCACTCGGTATACGTATAATTGCCCCTATTCCGGGTAAAGGCACCATTGGTATTGAGGTTCCTAATAAAAATTCTACCATAGTCTCCATGCGCTCGGTAATTGCATCAAGCAAATTTCAAAAAGCCGAAATGGAACTGCCTATTGCTTTTGGTAAAACCATTAGTAATGAAACCTTTGTAGTAGATTTAGCAAAAATGCCACACTTACTAATGGCAGGTGCTACAGGTCAAGGTAAATCTGTTGGATTAAATGCGGTTTTAACCTCGTTATTGTATAAAAGGCATCCCGCAGAGGTTAAATTTATTCTAGTAGACCCTAAAAAAGTAGAGCTTACCCTTTACAACAAAATTGAACGTCATTTCTTGGCCAAACTTCCAGATTCGGAAGAAGCTATTATTACTGACAATACCAAAGTAATTCATACCCTGAACTCGCTTTGTATTGAAATGGACAATAGGTATGAGTTACTGAAATTGGCTATGGTTCGTAACTTAAAAGAATACAACACCAAGTTTAAGGCCAGAAAACTTAACCCTAATGATGGACATAAGTTCTTGCCTTATATCGTATTGGTTATTGATGAGTTTGCAGATTTAATTATGACCGCAGGTAAGGAGGTTGAAACACCGGTAGCCAGATTAGCACAATTGGCTAGGGCTATTGGTATACATTTGATCATTGCAACACAAAGACCATCGGTTAACGTTATTACAGGTATTATCAAAGCCAATTTCCCGGCAAGACTAGCCTTTAGGGTAACTTCTAAAATAGATTCAAGAACCATTTTAGATACAGCAGGTGCCGATCAATTAATTGGTAGAGGTGACATGTTGTTTACGCAAGGTAATGATGTCACACGTATTCAATGTGCTTTTGTAGACACTCCAGAAGTGGCTAAAATAGTAGAGTTCATTGGTAGTCAACGCGCCTACCCCGATGCGCATGAGCTTCCCGAATATGTTGGTGAAGATCCTGGCACGAGTCTTGATAATAACGTGTCGGAAAGGGATTCTAAGTTCCGTGAAGCTGCTGAAGTCATTGTAATTGCCCAGCAGGGATCTGCGTCTTTAATTCAAAGAAAATTAAAACTTGGCTATAATAGAGCCGGTAGAATCATTGATCAATTGGAGGCAGCAGGAATTGTAGGTCCGTTTGAAGGCAGCAAAGCAAGACAAGTTTATGTGTCTGATATGGTGGCCCTTCAACAAATATTGGATAACGAATAATATTAAAGAAAGAGATGAAAAAAATTATTATTGTATTAACGGTTATATTATCTACGGCATTTGCAAATGCGCAAAATTCTGATAAGGCAAAAGCTTTACTAGATGAAGTGTATAACAAAGTACAAGGTTACGACAACATTTTTGTTGACTTTAAATTCGATTTAAAGAATGCAGAAGCAGGTATTAATCAAGAAACAAGAGGTGACGTTACACTTGCCGGCAATAAATACATGTTCAATTACCTTGGATCACAACAGATTTTTGATGGTAATAAAGTGTATACTATTGTTCCTGAAAACGAAGAAGTAACCATAGAAGATAAATCTGACGATGAAAATGCCATGACACCTTCTAAAATGTTGACATTCTACAAGGAAGGACATAACTATGCATGGGACATTTTACAGAATATACAAGGTAGAAAAATTCAATATGTTAAGTTAACACCTATTGACTCTGACACCGAGATCAAATCTAGATTGTTGGGTATTGATATGGGCACTAAGCATATCTACAAATTAATTGAGACAGGTAAAAACGGTACCAAGACTACGATCACTGTTAATTCTTTTAAAACAGATCAAGATTTGTCCAAAACCTTATTTACTTTTGACGAAGCCAAATATAAAGATGAAGGCTATTTCATTATAAGAAATTAGAACTATTGAGAATACTAGACCGATATATCCTATCAAGGTTCGTCTTTAATTTTGTCAGTTCGTTTGTAATATTGATGTTCATCTTCATATTTCAAACGATTTGGCTTTTTATTGATGATTTAGCCGGTAAAGGTCTAGACATTGTTATTATAGGTAAGTTTCTATTTTACCTAATGCCAGATCTTACAGAAAAGGTTCTACCATTAACAGTACTGTTATCATCTATATTAACCTTTGGTTCTATTGCCGAAAATTATGAGTTCGCTGCCATGAAAGCCTCAGGTATTTCACTGCAACGATCCATGTTAAGCTTAATCATTTTTGTAACAGTTTTAGGCGGAGTCACCTTTTTCTTTGCCAATAATGTGATTCCTCTTTCGCAACGAAAAATATACAATCTACGTAGAAACATAGCTAAGGTAAAACCAGCCGCAGTTGTAGCAGAAGGTGTCTTTAGTGATTTTGAAGGTATGAATATTAAGGTTGATGAAAAATACGGTGAAAATGACCGGTTTTTAAAGAACGTCATTATTCATACAAAATCTGCAAATAACGTCAACACCAGAGTTATTAAGTCTAAAACCGGCGAATTGATCAGTAGCGAAGACTCTGATATTATTCAGCTAGTATTAAAAGACGGGCATCTATATGAAGACGTACAGACTAAGAGCAGCGAAAATAAAATGAAATTCCCTTTTGCTCAAGCAGATTTTGATACGTACACTATGAATATTGAAATTCCTGAGATCAATAACGATGACCTTGAGGAAGAAAGAGATATTAGTACCGATAAAATGAAGAATATATCCCGACTAAAAAAGGATATCGATTCTTTACGAGGAGATAATTTTAGAATTGTACGCGCGTTTTCTAAAAATATTGAAGGAAGAACAGGAATGTTTACACCTTTAATGCCCAAAAACAAAGATTCTACCAAATCTGACATGATTAGAAAAAAAGACTCCATTATAGAAAACAAAGCATTACAGGCAAAACAAAATACAGCCTTTCAAGATTCTATAACGGATAACTTTTTAGTCCTATTTCCAGATTGGCAACAAATACAGATTTTAAGCAGCGCTAAAAACGCTACTAGCAGTATTTTAGGTACCGTAAGTGGAAAGAAAGAAGAATTACAGAAGCGGTATAAAATTTACAACATGCATATACTTTCCTTACATAATAAATATGCATTGGCTTTTTCATGTATCATATTGTTCTTTGTAGGTGCCCCATTAGGCGCTATTATAAGAAAGGGTGGCTTAGGGTTACCAATGGTCATCGCCATTGTACTTTTCCTTATTTATTATTTCATTGGTGTATTCGCCGGAAATTACGCAAAAGAAGGAAACATTCATCCAATGTTGGGGGCGTGGTTATCAACACTTATAATGCTTCCGTTGGGAGTGTATTTGACCAAAAGAGCTACCGAAGATAAGGGAATGATGGATTTTGGTTTCATAGCCGATTTCTTCAAAAAATTATTTAAGAAAAAAGATAAAGCTGAAGCTTAAAAATGAAAGATTTGAGTGATATTAAATTGAATAGTATTGAAGAAGCGATTGCAGACATACGTGCCGGTAAAGTTATTATCGTTGTAGATGATGAAAATCGTGAAAATGAAGGAGATTTTTTAGCTGCAGCCGAACTGGCCACACCAGAAACGGTCAATTTTATGGCTACACACGGTAGAGGTCTAATCTGTGCACCACTTACCGAAAGTCGCTGCAAAGACTTAGGTCTACACATGATGGTAAGTACCAATACCGACCCTTTAGAAACGGCTTTTACCGTCTCCGTAGATTTAAGAGGTAAAGGAGTTACTACGGGCATATCTGCCGGTGACCGTTCAAAAACGGTTATAGCCTTGACTGAGAGCGATACCAAACCGCATGATTTAGCAAGACCAGGGCATATATTTCCATTGGTTGCCAAAGAAGGTGGTGTATTAAGAAGAACAGGACATACAGAAGCCGCTATAGACTTTGCAAGATTGGCCGGATTAAAACCTGCCGGAATTATCGTTGAGATAATGAATGAAGATGGTACTATGGCACGATTGCCAGAACTGGTAAATGTTGCCAAAAAATTCGACTTAAAAATAGTTTCCATAGAAGACCTTGTTGCTTACCGAATGGAACATGACAGTCTGATCAATAAAGAAACCGATTTCAATATTACAACCCGTTTTGGTGAGTTTAGATTAAGGGCATATAAACAAACCACCAACAATCATGTTCATATTGCACTAACAAAGGGTACATGGTCATCTGACGATAAGATTTTGACGAGAATAAACTCTACGTTGATCAATAATGATATTCTGGGAACCTTAACCCACAATCCAGATGAGCAGCTAGAACAGATGTTTCAAAAAATTAATGATGAAGGCAAAGGTGCCATAGTATTCATTAATCAAGATTCAGAATCAATGAACCTACTTTCAAGGTTAAAAGAGCTTAAAGAATTACAAAAACAAGGTGTTCAAAAAGCTCCAAAAATTGAAATGGACAATAGAGACTTTGGTATTGGAGCCCAAATACTTCATGATTTAGGTATTCATAAAATGAGATTAATGACCAATAGCACCCAAGCTAAACGCGTAGGTATTGTAGGTTACGGATTGGAGATTGTAGAATACGTATCTTATTAAGTTATTATTAGGTTAAGCAAACTTTGCCAATACTTGTTTCATTGTTGCCGCACGTTCAGCCACCTGCTCGCCGGTCCAGCTTAGTTTAATGAGACATGATATTGTTCTACCTACCCAAGCATCCGATTTTGAAAAATCAGAATTTGAGTAGTCAGGCAACTGATTAACAACCTCTTGAGGTAATTTACCTAAAGATCGTTTATAAGTTAAATGCTCCCATTTTTTATAGTAATGCCAATTATTATCAAACCAATAAAAACAGGCATCTACACCTGCATCGCCTAATGCTGTGTGTGCTTTTTTTGCCAATTCCGCAGTTGGTAGAAAGAACGATATAAACGAATAATTTTCTACGCCCCCAACCGGTACTCTTCTAAACTCAATATTTGGCAGAACACTAAGTTCTTCCCTTATTACTGCATAATGTTTTTCCTGTATGGCCAAGAAATCATCTAAGCGTTCTATTTGAGCACACCCTACGGCCGCATTCAATTCAGAAATTCTATAATTATAACCTAAAAAAGGATGTTCTTCAGCACCTCTATTATTTCCTACATGATCGTGACCATGATCTGAGTAATGATCTGCATTGGTTTTATATTTTTCATTATTGGTGATAACGGCCCCGCCTTCACCACAAGTAATAGTTTTTACATAATCAAAAGAAAAACAACCCAAATCACCATAACTACCCAAGGGCTTTCCGTCAAAGCTACCTCCTATTGCCTGGCAAGCATCTTCTAACAACAGTAAATCATGTTTATCACAAATAGCTTTTAATGCCTTTAGATCTGCCATAGAACCACACATATGTACCGGCATCACCACCTTTGTTTTCTCGGTTATTGCATTCTCGACGGCAACCGGATCTAAGGTCAAGGTATCATCCACATCAACTAAAATAGGTACGGCCCCTATAGCCAAAATAGACTCAAAACTAGCCACAAATGTAAAAGTTGGCATAATTACCTCATCTCCCGCTCCAACACCTGCACTAGCCAAGGCAACCGTTAATGCGGCGGTACCACTACTTACCAACTGTGCATAACTTGCATTCATTCGCTTTGCCAGTGCAGCTTCCAGTTCCAAAGCCTTCCAGTGGTTGTTACGCATACCGTCAAAACCATAACGCATTAACACCCCTGAATCCAAAACATCTTGAACTTGACTTTTTTCCTTTTCCCCAAACAACTCAAAACCTGGCATGCTATCTATTTTTTATTTTACTACAAATCTTATTTAAATTATCATCAAAAGCAAAGTTTAGCTTACATCATCTTTAAAAATATGACCAATGAAAACTATAAAAAGGAAATACTATTTAATTGCTCCCCTTAAATCCCTTATATCCAAAGGATACCATTTGCTGAAACCCTTCATCGATTGTCTTTACCGGTAATTTACAGGTGTTATTTTGACATACATATATAAACGTATCCTCATCAATATAGCGATCCTTAAACAACGAAATTTCACTTTCTACCTTACTGCCCACCAATATGGTGTTGGCAATATAGGTCTTGCTCATTTGCGATAACAATTGTTCAGCATTCTCACCAACTATTACAATTTCATAAAAAGGATATGCTTGCTGCAAAAGCAAAGAGCCCCAGGCACCATAACTAACGGCATGGTTCTCAAAATCTGAAGTTACCAATGCACCCATGGTTTCTGCTTTTTTCAAATAGTCGGTGTTATACTCCAAATGACCAATTTTTAGAAAGTTCTGAGCCATTATGGCATTGGCAGAAGGCACAACACCATCTGAAGTATTAATGATACTAGGAACCAAGTCATTAGCTATATTATAGTAATATAATACCGAATTGCTTTTGTATTTCTGTTCTGCATTTTGCATCAGCTCCTTTGAAAAATCCAAATACTTGGTTTCCATTGTCACTTCAAATAAAGAGAATGCACTCTTTGCTAGAAACGCGAAATCCTCTAAAAACACTTCTCGCTGCTTACTATCTTTCGTATAAGAATGTACCAATTGCCCATTGGTATAATTATTAGCTGTAAGATAATTAAAAACGGAAATAGCCTCGTTTAAATAATTATCATCGCCAAATGCCTTATAAGCTTCTAAATAACCATCAATTAAAAGAGCATTCCATGAGGTCAATATTTTATAATCTTTTTTTGGCTTTGTTCTTTTCTGTCTTGCATGATTTAGAAGTTTCTGCCATTTTCCAAGTTTTTCATTCAGCTGTTCTTCATTTAATGTATTAGTCTGTAAAAATTCACTTTTTGAAATTTTATTGTTCAATACAAAATTCCCATCTTCCCAAACTTCACCATCTACAATTCCATAGTATTGGGCAAAGAGCTCAAAATCATTTTGAAGCAAATCATGCAATTCATCTTTCTTCCAGATATAATACAAGCCCTCTTCCCCATCGGTATCTGCATCCATAGCGCTAAAGTAGCCCCCTTGCTCGTTTCTCATTTCGGTATGTAAAAATTTAAAGGTCTCCTCTACTGCCACTTTAAATTCTTCATTACCTGTAAGTTTATACGCCTTAGATAACAGGTTGATCAATTGTGCATTATCATATAACATTTTCTCAAAATGAGGAACTTTCCACATATGATCGGTACTGTATCTAAAAAATCCACCATCCACATGGTCATAAATTCCACCATGCACTACACTGTTCAATGTCTTAAGCACATGATTTTTAGCATTTTCATCTTGTTCTAGCACGGCATAATCTAACAACATTATCAAGTTAGTAGGCAATATAAATTTTTGCTCCCCTTGGTTTCCTCCCCACTCATTATCCCATAAACTAGACCAGCTAGATATACCGTTTTCAATTTTGTTTGGCGATATAGCATTAGCTATTTGATTTGCAGGTTGATCATACACCTCCTGAACACCTTCTGAAAGCATAGTGGCATATTCTTGCATTTTCTCCGGGTTCTTTTCATATTCGGTACTGAATTTTAGTAGAATATTTTTCCAATTCTCCTTTTCATGGTAAGTACCCAAAAAAACAGGGCTCCCATTGGGCATAATAATGGCATTCATTGGCCACCCACCAGTACCATTGACCAATTGAAGGGCCGTTTGGTATACCATATCCAAATCTGGCCGTTCTTCACGATCCACCTTAATACTCACAAATTTCTCATTCATTAATTTGGCGACCTCCAAGTCTTCAAAAGACTCCTCCTCCATAACATGACACCAATGACAAGTAGAGTACCCCACGCTTAAGACTACGAGTTTATTTTCATCTGCCGCTTTTTTAAAAGCTTCAGATGACCATGGTTTCCAATTTACAGGATTATGAGCATGTTGCAATAAATAAGGACTGGTCTCCTTTATTAGTTCATTGGTGAATTGGTGATTTTCACTCTCCGTAGTTAAATCCGTGTTTTTATTTTGATTTTTACATGCTAATAAAGCACCTGTAAAAACGAACACTAAAATCCAATTTTTAAACATCATAGATAATCAATAAGGTTCCCAAAGATATATTTAATTTATATACCACTTTACACCTGTATATTTTGAAGAATTCACCAGACCCTCATTATCAAATAAACAATAATAAATACTTTAAATAAGAATTATACAAGTCACTTAATTATAAAATAACATTATCGTAAAAAATACCGTACAATATTACCGTATCCCTATTAACCACTTGCCGTTTGCTTCATAATTACTAGAGTTCGCTTCATTTGTTTTACTGCCCGTAACAGCCTCAATTTATATTTGTTGAGTGGTGTATTCCTAGAATTGAATACGCCTAAATAACAACTTAAAACTTAATTAATTATGACTAAACTCAAAATGACATTCATTGCATTTATTGCAATGTTGGGGCAATTGGCCCACTCACAAACTTCTACCATTTCTGGTGTAGTTTCTGATGAAACAGGGACTCCGCTCCCTGGAGCATCGGTTGTGGTGACGGGTACAACAAATGGTACACAAACCGATTTTGATGGTAATTTTACATTATCCAACGTACCATCTAACGGTACATTATCCATTAGTTACATTGGCTACGTTTCTCAACAAATTTCTATCAACGGGCAATCTTCCATTACTGTATCAATGGAAATAGATGCTCAAGCTTTAGATGAAGTTGTAGTCGTTGGTTATGGCGCACAAAGTAGGGCTGCAGTAACAGGAGCCATATCTAGCGTAAAATCCGAAGATTTAAATGCAGTTCCCGTTGCTAATGCCACGGAAGCCTTACAAGGTCGTGCTGCAGGTATTTCTGTTGTAAATACAGGTGCACCAGGTTCAGAGCCATCAATCACTATTAGAGGTCTGGGAACCTTTGGCAATAACTCTCCATTATTTGTTGTTGATGGTGTAATTGTAGGAAACTTATCTGGTATAAACCAAAACGACATTGAAACCATTAACGTATTAAAAGATGCGTCAACCACTGCCGTATACGGTGCACAAGGTTCTAACGGTGTTATTATCGTAACTACTAAAAAAGGAAAAAGTGGTAAAACACAATTATCTTTTAATGCACATACCGGTTTTCAGCAGAACAACCAACGTTATAATGTTCTGAATACAGAACAATATTTACAATATGCAAGTGACGCTTGGGGCATAGTACCTAATACACCTTCTTCTACATCAGGTTTAAACACCAATTGGCAAGATGAGATTTATACCACAGGCCTAATTAGAAGCTATGATATGGCTGCCTCTGGCGGTAGTGAAACAAGTAATTTTAGAATTTCAGGTGGTTATTTTGAAAGAGAAGGTATCATTATCGAAACCGGTTTTCAGAGATATTCTTTTAGAGCAAATAGCGACTTCACCTTTGGCAAACTAAAATTAGGTCAAAACATGTCGATCAATTTCAATAAGCAAAATCCTGATCCAACTGGTATTGGTGATCGTTCACTTTTAGAGCATGCAATTAAAGCTGCCCCCTATTTATCTGTTTACAACTCTAACAACTTAGGAGGTTTCCAAGGACCAAATAGTGCGGGTGACGGACAAGATGCAGAAAACCCAGTGAGAATATTAAAGCATGGTAATGCCCTTAATAACACTTTTGCATTGGTAGGTAACATTTTTGCAGAGTATGATATTATAGAAGGATTAAAGTTTAAATCGCAGGTTGGTTTAGATTATTACAAAGGAACAAGTGATAGATTTATACCTTCTTACAATGATGACAGTTTAGGTGGTACCCATCAGCAAGCTTTCGCATCTATTACCAAAAACAACTCGGCAGGACAAACTATAATTTTCACCAATAGCTTAACATACAACACTACATTTGGCGATGCCCACAATTTTGAGGCATTATTACTTTCAGAAAAATTTGAAAGTCAAGGCACCAGTTTAAATGCCAATAGTAGAAATTCTGTTTCAGATGAAATAGATGAACTTTCTAATGAAGATTCTAGTTTACAGAGTACTTCATTTGAGTATAACAGATTAGGTTTTCTAGGTAGATTAAACTACAACTACGATGACAAATACATTGCCGCAGTTTCTTTAAGACGTGATGCATCAGCCAAATTTGGGGCGAATAATCGTTGGGGATGGTTTTCCTCTTATGCCTTAGGATGGAACATTGCAAAAGAGAATTTCATGGAAAACACCAGTGTTAGCACCTTAAAATTAAGAGGTAGTTTAGGATACTCTGGTAATGACCGTATTGATAACTACCTATACAGTGCCACGTTGGTCAACAACTTCCTATATCCTATTGCTGGTTCCAATGCTGTTGGTACTACAGCCTTCGGACTTGAAAATCCTGATTTAAAGTGGGAAGAAACAAGACAACTTAACGTTGGTGTAGATTTAGGTTTTGCAAACGACAAGTTTACTGCAGCTCTTGAATATTATGAAAATAGAAGTGACGATCTTCTTATTAGAGTGCCTACCTCTACATCTTTGGGTATTAATGAAGGTAGTCAAGTAAGAAATGTTGGATCTGTTGAAACTACAGGTTTTGAACTGAGCTTAGGGTTCAATGACTTTGAAGGCGACTTTAAATGGTCTGCAAACTTAAACCTTTCTACAAGCTCAAACGAAGCATTATCGTTAGGTGGTGTAGATGAACTAGTTGGCGGTAATTTTGAAAACCAGAATATTACAAGAGTTGTAAAGGGCGAATCTTTATTTCACTTCTTTGGTCTAGTTACAGATGGTATTTATCAAAATCAAGCTGAAGTGGACGCTGTATTTACTGCAAACCCAGATCAAACTACGGTACAGCCGGGCGATATAAGGTTTAAAGATTTAAATAACGATGGCGACATTACATCAGAAGACAGGGCAATTATTGGTGATCCATTACCAGATCTTACTTATGGTCTAAACTTAAGTGCTGATTATAAAAACTGGGATTTCAATATGTTCTGGACAGGAATTTATGGAAGAGACCTTTACAACACCAACATCTATGACCTAGAGGGTATGCCAAGGTTATTCAACTCAGGCGTAAGTGTATTGGATAGGTGGACACCGACTAACCCGTCAACAACTATTCCTAGAGCAGGCGGAGCTCCACAAAACCTACAATTATCCGATCGTTTTGTAGAAGATGGTTCTTTTTCCAGATTAAAGAACTTGACCATTGGTTATACCATACCTAGCAATGCATTTGGTAGTGAACTATTCTCAAAGTTTAGAATCTATGTAAGTGGTCAAAACTTAATAACTATAACAGACTACTCGGGCTTAGATCCAGAAGTTGGTAATGGTGATTTATTCGAGTATGGTATTGATAGAGGTGCCTATCCACAGCCTAAGACTTACTTAATAGGTTTACAAGTATCATTTTAATTGTTAAAGAAAAGAAATATGAAATCGACAAAAATAATTTTTTCAACATTCGCGCTATTCACCGCTTTGGTGATCATAAATGCGTGTAGCGAAAATGATTTGGAACTGGTAAACCCTAACGGTCTATCCCCAGATACATTTTTTAAGACAGAAGCCCAAGTTCAATCTGCCGTCAATGCGGCATATGCAAATTTGCAAACACGAGGACTGTACAGCAGACATATGTTTTTCTCACAAGACAACATGTCTCATGAAAATGATGGTAATCCGCAATTAGAAGCGGACAAAAGGCAATATTTAGATTTCTCCTTTGATTCTAGCCACGGTCCTATTGCAGACTATTGGGAAAGTTGCTATAGAGGCATCAACAAAGCAAATTTTGTAATTGGTAATGAAGAAGCTATCAACGCCATAGATGAAGGTTTGGTTAGTACCGCTACCAAGCAAAAGTTTATTGGTGAAGCTAAATTTTTACGTGCGCTATATAACTTTCTTTTGGTTACCAGATTTGGAGACATGCCTTTAATTACTGAAATACCTACAACTACGGTTGGGGTTGCCAAGTCAACTGCCGATGAAGTTTATGCGTTGATCATATCAGATTTACAGGCAGCCTCCTCTAGTTTACTGGACAAAAGTGAAGAAGATAATGGTAGAGCTACCAAAGGTGCGGCCATCGCACTATTAGGCAAAGTATACCTATACAGAGGAGAACATGCTTTGGCATTAGCAGAATTCAATAAAATTTCGGGCTACTCACTAGAACCAAATTATTTTGACAATTTCACGGAGGAAACTGAACATGGTGTAGAATCTATCTTTGAAATTGAATATGATGATGCTTTGGGTGCAAGTGCAAAATGGGACTCATCGGTTACAGGTGCAGGTCCAAACGAAGCTACTTTTAGAGGTCAAGAATATGGTTTTAATGATTGGTTCAATGTTTTTCCTTCAAATGATTTGTTAGATGAGTTTGAAGATGGCGATGCAAGATATGCCGGTAGTTTTTATTCTGTAGGCGATACGTTTGCTGGCGGAGTGGTTACAGCCGAAATGTTGACTGCTGGTGAACAAAGAAGAGCTGGTTGGAAAAAATACCAGAACTATTACAAAGATGCCAACGAAGATCAAGAGTCTGGCATAAACTTTAAATATTTACGCTATGCAGATGTGTTATTGATGAAAGCTGAATGTGAAAACGAAGTAGGTTCTCAAGATAATGCTATTGACTTGATCAATGAAGTTCGTGAAAGAGCAACATTGGATGATTTGCCATACGGTCTTTCTAAAGCTGAAGTGTTTGAGGCTATTGTTCATGAAAGAAAAGTGGAATTGGCAGGAGAGCAAGTACGTTTTAATGACATTTTAAGATGGAATTTGACCGACACAGAATTGGCAGGGACTAATTTTCAAACCGGAAAAAATGAGCTTTGGCCCATACCGGATAGAGAAATATCCTCAAATGAAAACATAACGGCGGCAGACCAGAACCCTGGTTATTAAGAGAGTTATGTTGAGTTAGTTTAGTTTGATTGGAGCAGCATGTTAAAACATGCTGCTTTTTCTATATACTTGCTAAGAATACCTTATTTTGAAAATTAAATTTGATCCTATGAAATCATCAATTGCTCTTAGGCTATTTATTTGCTCATTGGGCTTATTTGTATGTATAAGCTGTAGTGAAAAAACCAAAGCTTTTAATGGCAAAATTTTCTCAAGCTTAGATGCTAGCCAAAGCGGAATTGATTTTAGTAATGTACTTACCGAAAACGATTCCCTAAACTATTTCACTTATGCTTATCTATATATGGGTGGTGGCGTTGCTACAGGAGACATCAATAATGACGGGCTGCCAGACCTTTTTTTTACCGGAAATCAAGTTTCCAATAAATTATACCTCAATAAAGGTAATTTGCAATTTGAAGATATAACCGCCACTGCAGGTGTTGCTGGTGATGACCGCTGGTACACGGGGGTTACCATGGCAGATATAAATGGAGATGGATTTCTGGACATTTACTGCTCCGTAAGTGGAAAATTCTCTCCAAAAGAAAACCAATTGTTCATTAATAATACCGATGGCACTTTTACCGAGAAAGCTGCCGAATATGGGCTTGCCGATAATGGTAACAGTGTGCAAGCGTCTTTTTTTGACTATGACAAGGACGGCGATTTAGATGTCTATGTTGCCAACTACCCTCCTACCAACTTTACGTCTCCTACTTTCTACTATTCCTTTAAAATGAAGAACCCAAAGTCTTCAGAGTCCGATCACTTATACAGAAATGACGGCAATAAATTTATTGATGTAACAGAAGAAGCCGGTCTTAAAAATTTTGGCTTAACATTAAGTGCTACCGTAGGTGATATTAATAATGACACCTGGCCGGACCTTTATGTTTCCAATGATTTCAACTCACCAGATTTTATGTATATCAACAACCAAGACGGTACATTTAAAGAGGTGGTTAAAGAAGCTACAGCGCATACTGCTTTCTATGGGATGGGAACAGATATAGCAGACATTAACAATGACGGCAATCTAGATATTTTTCAGGTAGATATGGATGCCAGAAGCAACCGAAGAAAAAAAGCAAATATGGCCAGTATGAATCCAAGTTTATTTTGGGCAGTTGTCAATGCTGGTTTTCATTACCAATACATGCATAATTGTATGCAACTTAATTCGGGCATTTATACAGATGGCATCCCACATTTTTCAAACGTATCCAGAATTACCGGCACCTCATCTACTGACTGGAGTTGGGGACCATTGTTCGCTGATTTTGACAATGATGGCAATAAAGACTTATTCGTATCAAACGGAACAAGAAAAGAAATCAATAACAACGACTACTTTAATAAATTAGATAAAATAAAAATCAAAGAAGATACCCTACTCCAACTGAGCAACAGTATACCTTCAGAAAAAATAGAGAATTTCATTTTTAGAAATAATGGCAATCTAGATTTTGAAATGGCAAATGACATTTGGGGAATAGATTACAAGGGTTTTTCTAATGGGGTTGTTTACGCAGATTTAGACAATGATGGAGATCTTGAAATCATTACCAACAACATAGATGATAAAGCTTCGGTATTTAAAAACAATAGTTCTGAAACCAACAACTTCGTTACCGTAAATTTTAAAAGTGATGATGAGAACACTATGGGTCTGGGCAACAGGGTCTATGTTACTACAGATGGTGTAACCCAAGTACAAGAACTCACCTTATCTAGAGGTTTTCAGTCATCTGTAGCTCCAGAATTACATTTTGGTGTTGGTAAACATACCACAATAGACGAAATCAAAGTAGTTTGGAACAATGGTAAGGAAGAAATCAAAAAAAATATAAATAGCAACCAAAAACTAACTTTCGCAAATAAAGAAGCGACTGAAATAGCTACGACTACTACAGAATCCCCAAGAATATTTACTACGGATACCACCCAATTTTTCCCGGAATACAAGCATGTTGAAAATTACCATGATGATTTTGCTACGCAAGTTCTTTTACCTCACCAAATGTCAGCTTTTGGTCCCGCTTTAGCCATTGCCGATGTTAACGGAGATGGATTGGACGATTACTATATCGGCGGATCTGCAGAACAAAAAGGTGCATTATTTATACAAAATGATTCCGGTTTTGTACAACAGAGCAGTTCTTTTCTTGACGAAGATATTTTAAGTGAAGACACTGGAGCTCTATTTTTCGATGCCGATGACGATGGTGATAAAGATCTTTATGTGGTAAGTGGTGGATATGAGTTTACAAAAACCGACAATTTACTTAGAGACAGATTGTACCTCAATGATGGAAACGGTGAATTTACCAAGGTACCAGAAACCCTTATGCCAAATATCATTTCCAGTGGATCTAAGGTATACAATGCCGATTTTGATAATGATGGTGATGAAGACCTTTTAGTTTTGGGCAGACAAATACCAGGTAATTACCCTAGTCCCGCAAGTAGTTATATTTTGGAAAATATAAGTAATGACAATGGCGTAAAATTTCAAGTGCACAAAAAATTGCAGCCAGATGCATTTAAGAACTTAGGAATGGCAACCAGTGCCATAATTACGGATTTTGACCAAGACGACCGAAAAGATATTATTGTTGTTGGGGAATGGATGCCAATTAAAGCATTTAAAAACACTGCTGATGGATTTATAGAAGTTTCTGAAGAAATGGGGCTAAGCTCTGACACTACCGGTTGGTGGTGGAGTATTGAACAAGGTGATTTTGACCAAGACGGTGATATGGATTATGTAGTTGGCAATAATGGCCTAAACTATAAATACAAAGCAACTGAAAGCGAAACCTTTGACATCTTTGTTAACGATTTTGACAAGGATAATAAAGACGATATAGTATTGAGCTACTATAATGACGGAAAGCAATATCCTTTAAGAGGGCGTGAATGTTCATCTCAACAGATCCCGGCGATAAAACAGAAATTCCAAAACTATGAGAGCTTTGCAGAAGCTACGTTAGAAGATGTTTATACTGAACGTTCATTGCAATCATCACTTCACTACCAAGTAAAGTCATTTGCAAGCGTGTACTTAGAAAATAAGGACGGTAAGTTTATAGTACATCAACTGCCCGTAGAAGCCCAAATATCAAGTGTAAACGAAATTTTGGTCAACGATTATGACAAAGATGGATATCTGGATATTCTATTGGCCGGAAACCTTTTGGTATCTGAAGTAGAAACCCCGCGTAATGATGCTGGCTATGGCTTGTTCTTAAAAGGCAATGGCAAAGGTGATTTTATACCCGTTTCAGCTAATGATAGTGGTATGTTTATACCTGGTGACGTAAAGGCTATGGGTATCATAAGAAAAGGAAGTCAGGACAAATACATACTTGCAGCCAAAAACAATGATTATTTACAATTTGTAAGATGGAAATAACGAAAAGGTTATAGAAAATTAAGTTCAACTTTTATTGCTAGAAAACTCTATTTCTAAACCTTGTTATTGCTTATTTCCAACACTAAAGAAAATAAAGGCAATATGATTTGAACATAACCTCTGTTTTTTTAAAAAAAATCTATCTGTAGCCAGTCTAAACAAAATAAATATATTTTTAAAAGAATCTCTTTTACATACGTTTGAATTTTATGAAACATACACTCGCAAAGTCCTTATTCATTTTATTATCATTTTTTACAGGGAATGGTCAATCTATCGAAGATTATAAATTATGGCTAAGATATCACCCCATAGAAAAACCTGAATTGTTAGATTTATATTTAAATCTAACAGAGCATGTTTATTTTTCATCTGATAGTAAATTGCTTAAAAATGCGAAAAGCGAATTCTCGAATGCCCTACCACAACTAATAGGTAATAATGCAAAATTTGACACTAGCTTTTCAAGAAATACCAAACTTTTGGTCACCGTATATGAACAATTACCCGAAGAGATAAAATCCAAACTAAAAACTAAAATTGGCTTAATCAAAGAAGAAGGTTTTATAATACAAACTGTTGATTATAACAATTCTTCCTTGACAATTTTAACTGCCAAACAAGAGGTGGGTATTTTATACGGTACTTTCAGATTTTTGTCATTTATGCAGATGCATAAAAAAATAGTAGATTTCAATATTGTCGACAGTCCTAAAATTCAGCTTAGAATGTTAAACCATTGGGATAATCTTGACAGAAGTGTTGAAAGGGGTTATGCAGGTTTTTCTTTATGGAACTGGCAAAAACTACCTGAACATATCGATCAGCGCTATATAGATTATGCGAGAGCAAACGCATCAATTGGAATCAATGCCACAGTACTTACCAATGTTAATGCGAATGCGTTGGTATTAACTCCAAGGTATTTACAAAAAGTTGCAGCACTGGCCAATATATTTAGGGAATACGGAATAAAAGTATATTTAACGGCCAGGTTTTCGGCACCCATGGAAATTGGTAATTTAAATACGGCAGACCCAAAAGATGAAAATGTAGAAAAATGGTGGGCTCAAAAAGCAATGGAGATTTATGATCTTATTCCCAATTTTGGCGGCTTTTTGGTTAAGGCAAATTCTGAAGGACAACCTGGACCACAAAATTACGGACGAAATCATGTAGATGGTGCAAATATGATGGCCACTGTCTTAAAACCTTTTGGCGGCCATGTAATATGGCGAGCCTTTGTATATTCTGAACATAATAATATAGACAGGGCAAAACAAGCTTATGATGAATTCTTACCGTATGATGGTAAATTTGATGATAATGTAGTTGTACAGGTAAAAAACGGACCAATCGATTTTCAGCCAAGAGAACCATTTCACCCATTATTCGGTGCAATGAAAAATACTTCTTTGGCAATGGAATTTCAGATCACACAAGAATATTTAGGTTTTAGCAGCCACCTCGTATATCTTCCTAAATTGTTTGAAGAAGTTTTAGACACAGACACCTTTGTTGAAGGTAAAGGTTCTACAATTGCCAAAGTGATAGATGGTAGCTTGTATCAAAATAAAATATCTGTAATGGCTGGTGTTTCAAACATTGGTAATGATTTAAATTGGACTGGTCATCCGTTTGCACAAGCAAATTGGTATGGATTTGGGCGTCTAGCCTGGAACCCATACCTAACCTCTGAACAAATAGCTGATGAATGGCTACGCTTAACTTTTAACAATGAAAGTGAATTTATTGCTCCAGTCAAAGAAATGATGTTAACCTCAAGAGAAGCTGTAGTCAATTATATGAACCCTTTAGGACTTCACCATATTTTTGACTCCGGTCATCATTATGGTCCTGGTCCATGGGTGGACAATTTGGGTAGAGCAGATTGGAATCCCGTTTATTATCATAGAGCGGATAATAACGGTATAGGTTATAATAGAACATCTTTGGGTAGTAAAGCCACGTCTCAATATGCACCAATACTGAAGAAGTTATACGATAGCCCCAAAACTATACCCGAAGAATATTTGTTATGGTTTCATCATTTACCTTGGGACTATACATTACAAGATGGCACTACTTTATGGGACGGTATTGCATTAAGATACCAAAAAGGTGTAAATCAAGTATATCAAATGCTACGAACATGGCAATCTGTACAACCATATATTACCAAAGCCCAATATGAAGATGTTAATATGTTGCTTCAAATTCAGCTAAAAGAAGCTAAATGGTGGCGAGATGCATGCTTATTATATTTTCAATCGCATTCAAATTTACCATTGCCAAAAGAAGTTGAAAAACCAGAAAATACATTAGAATATTACAAGTCATTAAAATTTCCGTTTGCGCCAGGAATTAGACCAAATTGGAATTAATAATGCCTCATAGATTTTTAAAAGCAAAAATTAGATTAAGTATCATGAAGTTAAAGTGCATAATAAGTTATCGTCTACCAAATTGGATAGTAGTCTTATTTTTCATGAGCATAAGCACCTTTGCGCAGTCGCAAACTATTGCCGATAGATATAATTTTGTAACTATAGATGAAGGCATACCAAAAAGTGCCATTACGGGAATTTTACAAGATAACGACGGACTTATTTGGATTGCAACATATGGTGAAGGGCTTTACAACTATAATGGCACCGATTTAAAGGCATTTAAACAAAATTCTACAGATAGTACTTCAATTAACAGTTCTATTGTGCACACTATTTACTTAGACTCAAAAGATCAACTTTGGGTGGGTACCAGTAAAGGTCTTAATCTTTACAATAGAACTTTGAACAATTTCACAAGTTATAATTTAAAAGGCATAAAAGATGTACCTGTTTTCTCTATAAATGAGAGCTCAAAAGGGTTATTGTTTATAGGCACCCAAGCACAAGGCCTATACACTTTAGACCCTAACACAAACAAAATTTCAGAAATTAGAGATGCTTTAGCTTCAAACGGCAGCAAGTCTGTCATTAACGCTATTGTTTCTCTACCCCAAGGCAATATGATGATCGGTTCTAATTTAGGTCTATATCACTACAATGCAGAAAAAGATATTCTAAACGAACAAAAAATAGGCAACGATAAAAATAGCTACGCCATACAGTCGTTATCGGTTGATGAAAACCATAATATTTGGGTAGGTACTTTTTCTAAAGGTCTTTTAAAACTAACTAGAAATGATCAAGGTGTTTTTAGTTCCCAACAATTTTCATTTACCGATAAAAGAATATTCGGTATTAAAAAGCTTGATAACCAAACCATAATTTGCGCTACTGAAAATGATGGCGTCTTTGTATTGGATACTTATGGAAATCCTATTTACAATTATACTTATGATAAGTTTGACCCAAACAGTATTAGATCAAATTCAATTTGGTCGGTTTTCGTAGACAACCAAGATCGAATTTGGTTGGGATATTATAATAAAGGCATTGGGGTATTTGACAAATTCTACGATAAGTTTCAAGACATACAAAGTTTGCCCTATAGTACAAACTCATTACAATCTCCTTCTGTTACAGGTATACTTCAAGATACCGATAACAATTTGTGGATCGGTATGGATGGCGGCGGTATTGATAAATACAATTTAAAAACACAAGAATTTCATCATCTAAGCGATGACCAAAATTACAAGTCCTTAGAAAAATTAGATATTCAAACCTTGTTCTTAGATAACGATGAAAACTTATGGGCAGGTACATGGAGCTCTGGTATCTACTTCCTACCTAAAAATGGTAACAAGATCATCAATTATACTATCAATAATACTAATGGCGGTTTAACATCCAATAGTATTACAAACTTTGCTCAAGATACCAATGGCAAAATATGGATCGCTACGTTTTTTGGAGGCTTACACTCCTTTGACCCAGGAACCAGACTTTTTAATAATCATGCTGACGCCTCATTTAACACGTCACTTGGCAAAGAAGGACATATACGATCAATTCTTATAGACGATAATGATCATATTTGGATCGGTGGTCCTTATGGCCTTCTAAAAGCCTATAAAAACAATGAAGAAAAATTTGTAACTCAGGTTTTTAGTGAAATTATTACGGGTGACAGCTCGGTAGAAAACAATATTAATTCAAGAGCACTCTTTCAGGATAGCCAAAAGAATATCTGGTTAGGCACCTATGAAAAAGGTGTTTGCAAAATCAATAGCAAACAGAATACCATTGAATGGTTCAATACTAAAAACGGTCTTGAACTTGAAAATGTTTCATCGATCATAGAAGATAATAATGGAAATATTTGGATCGGTGGAGATAGTGGCCTATCCATGATAGATACCAATACGAATGAAATCTTCAACTACAACAAAGAAGATGGTTTACTCGCCAATAACTTTAATTATAACGCCGTAACCAAAGACAATGACGGACTCCTATATTTTGGCAATTACGAAGGCATAGACTATTTCAACCCTACGAACATTTTAAAAAACGGTCATGAACCTAGAGTCTACTTTACAGACTTAAAATTATTCAACACATCTGTAAAACCAAATGATACAGATTCACCGATACAAAAAAACATAGACCAAGTAGAACATTTAACCTTAAATGCCAAACAGTATGTCTTTACCCTAGAATTTGCAGCTATTAATTTTACCAGGGCCAACAACAATAATTACGCGTACTATCTAGAAGGTTTAGAGGATAATTGGAACTATGTAGGTAACAATAGAACCGCCACCTACACCAACCTCTATCCCGGCGATTATGTTTTTCATGTAAAAGCCTCCAACAATGATGGGGTTTGGACAGAAAGCCCCTTGCAATTACCAATTACCATACTCGCTCCGTGGTGGGCTACCAAATGGGCCGTTGGTGCCTACGTACTTTTCATTATAGGTTTGGTATATATTATTAATTGGTATTTGAACAAACGAAGGGAAGAACGCAGAATTATTCAATTAGAAAGATCGCAACGTCAACAAGAAGAACTTCTAAATGAAAAGAAAATTCAATTTTTCACCAACATTTCGCACGAGTTTAGAACTCCCCTTACCTTGATTATGAATCCTATCATGGATATCATGGAAACCAATAATTACAAGCTCAACAAAGGGTTAAAAGAAAAACATAGAATAATATACCGGAATGCACAACGTCTAAAAAATTTAATTGACGAGCTGATGGATTTTAGAAAACTGCATTTACATAAAATGACATTGAATTCTTCTAAGATAAATGCCTATAAGTTTATAAAGGAAATCACAAAGCACTTTGAAGAAGAGGCCTTTGAAAAAAATATATTGCTCAGTACAGAAACGGATGACAATATTGAAATGGATTTTTGGGGAGACCCCGGTTTACTTGAAAAGGTCATTTTCAATTTGTTATCAAATTCATTTAAGGCTACACCGGAAAACGGCGTTATAACTTTAGGTATTTATGCCCACATGCATAAGGTAGTTTTCCCGCTTTTAAATGATTCTACTCCCCGAAATACATTGGAAATCAGTATTGAAGATACCGGATCGGGAATTAACAAAGAGGATATAGAGCATATATTTAAAAGGTTCTATCAAGCATCTGATAAAACGCAACAGTATTTTGGCAGCTCAGGTACAGGAATTGGTCTAGAGCTTGTGCAAAGCTTTGTACAACTCCATAAAGGGATGGTTGAAGTAGAAAGTGAAGTCGGTCAAGGCACCAAATTCACCTTATTGTTTCCTCTAGGCAAGGACCACTTAGACTCATCAGAACTAAGTATCCCTACCGGTAAAGCAATTAAGGATATTGAGGAAGAATATGCTATGGAAGATGTTTCATCTAATGCGCTATTTGATCTTGAAACTGAGAACAAAAAGACAATTTTAATAGTAGAAGACAACACCGAGTTAAGAATCTATTTAAAGAACAAACTAAGAGCTGATTATACCGTTGTAGAGGCAGAAAACGGTAAAATAGGATTACAAATCGCGCTGAAAGGAATTCCCGATATTATCATTACAGATGTAATTATGCCAGAAATGGATGGTTTTGAATTCTGTAAACAAATAAAGGAAGATTTAAAGACCAGTCACATACCTGTAATTATGCTTACAGCTAAAGCAATGAGCAGTGACAAAATTAAGGGTATAGATTCTGGTGCAGATGCCTACCTTAACAAACCGTTTGAAATGAAACTGTTGAAGTCTTACATTAACAGGCTTATAGAAAGCAGACAGCAATTCTTAGAGAACAATATTAACGACAAAAATAAAATCACCCTTTTAGATAACACCTCTAATTTAGATAAAACCTTTATGCAAAAGGTGTTAGACTACGTAAATGAAAACCTGGGAGAGCCCGATCTTAATGTAGAACATTTGGCAGATGACATGTCATTGAGCAGAAGTCAACTTTATAGAAAAATAAAGGCCATAACCGGTATGACGGCTAATGAACTTATTAGAAAAATTCGTTTAAAGAAAGCAAAACAGATGATTGAAAGCGGTAGCGACTCCATTAGCGAAGTTGGTTTTAAAGTTGGTTTTTCATCTGCATCCTACTTTAGCAAATGTTTTAAAAATGAATTTGGAATTCTACCTACAGAATTAAAAAGTACTACTTAACTTTTATACTTCTAGTTGCGTTTTTAGCAAATTGTCATTTTTGCAATTTAAAGACCTACAATCATCAAAATGCCCGCAATTACTAGTGTCAACTGATAATAATGCAACAATTTTAGCATCTAATGCGCCATAAATTCTAATGGAACTTAATTGCCAATTGTATTTTTAGAGTCTGTTCAAAAACTAAAAATCAATTATGTTCCATATGAAAAACAACCCATCAGCTCTATTTAAAAAAATCAAAAATCTGTCTTTTATTGCCCTTCTTTTTCTAATGGTAAATTGTGCTGATCAAAAACTTGCTTTACCAGAAACAAAAGAAGTTTCCTTAAAAGAATCCTTTGCAGATAACTTTCTAATTGGTGCAGCTGTAAATGATGCACTAATTTCATTAAAAGATAGTCTTGGCGCCAACCTAATAAAAAAGGAATACAATACCATTACGCCAGAAAATTCAATGAAATGGATGTATATGGAACCCCAACAAGGCGTATTTGAATTTGAAACTGCTGACCGTTATATAGATTTCAGTACTAAAAACAATATAGCCTTCATTGGCCATAATTTGGTTTGGCATAGTCAATTGGCAGAATGGGTTGAGAAGATAACATCTGCAGAAGAATTAAATGCCAGTTTAAAAAATCACGTGCAGACCATAACTGCTAGGTATACAGGTAAAATTCACGGTTGGGACGTAGTCAACGAAGCTCTAAACGAAGACGGCACATTGCGTAATTCATTATTTCTAGAAAAGTTAGGTCCAGATTATTTAGTGAACTCTTTTAAATGGGCAGAAGAAGCCGACCCAAAAGCGGAGCTATATTACAATGACTACAACATGACCCATGAAGAAAAAAGAAAAGGAGCTATTGAATTGGTAAAAATGCTGCAAAAGGAAGGTGTTAAAATCGATGGTATTGGCATGCAAGCGCATTGGGGCTTAGAAGACCCAACACTAGAACAAATAGAAACTAGCATTTTAGCTTATGCAGATTTAGGGATTAAAGTGATGATGACCGAGTTGGACATCACCGTATTACCTAACCCTTGGGATCTGGAAGGCGCAGAGGTAAGCCAAAATTTTGAAGGCAGTGAACATATGAATCCGTATACCGATCAATTACCCGATAGTGTAGCCACTCAATTGGCAAAACGCTACAAAGATATTTTTGAGCTTTTTGTGAAACATAGCGATAAGATCAGCAGGGTTACCTTTTGGGGTATTAATGACGGTCACTCTTGGCTAAATAACTGGCCCATTGAAAAAAGAACCAATTACCCATTGTTATTTGACCGTTCATACCAACCAAAAGCTGCATACCATAGCGTTTTGGAAATTAAGCAAGACAGCACTCATTAAACATTATAACCAAACAACTTTAAATGAACAACGAACATAAAGTATCTTTAAAAGAGAAAATAGGTTACTCCTTGGGGGATCTATCGGCAAACTTGGTTTTTCAAACCTTGGTAACCTATTTGGCATATTTTTACACGGATATTTACGGTCTAGAAACCAATGATGCATCATTGATTATATTCATCGTAGGTATGCTTGCGGCATTTGCGTTTAATCCGATTGTAGGAGCCTTAGCGGATAGAACCAGAAGCAAATGGGGCAAATTTAGACCATGGATCCTATTTACCTCGGTTCCGTTGGGTGTAGTAGCACTATTAGCTTTTAGCACACCAGATTTTAGTTATACGGGTAAAGTGGTCTATGCAGCGGTAACCTACACCCTACTCCTGTTACTTTATGCAGCCAATAATTTGCCCTATGCCGCCTTGAGCGGTGTTATTACGGGCAGTATGAAAGAGCGTAACAGCATTTCTTCTTTTCGATTTGTTGCTGTAATGTTCGCCCAGTTCTTTGTTCAGGTATTTATGCTGCCTATTATTCAATATGCAGGTAATGGCAATAAGGCCGTAGGTATAGAAATTGTCATGACCTATTTGGCGATCATTGGCACGGTAATGTTACTAATTACTTTTTTTACCACTAAAGAAAGGGTCATACCAACAGTGGAACAAAAATCCAGCTTTAAAGAAGATTTGGGCGACTTAATGAAGAACAGACCTTGGATCATCATGTTAGTGTTGACCACTCTTGTATTTATCACATTGGCCATGAAGGGCGGATCCTATGTCTATTATTTCGAGAATTATGTAGATGCCAATAGTTTGGCAACTTTCATAGGTCCATTACTGAATAGTTTAAAATCCGTTGGGATTAATTTCTTTGGAGATGATCCAATATCCGCTGGTTTTGGACTGTTCAATGCCGGAGGAATTATTTTCATGATCGTTGGCATTTCACTTTCTAAAGCTTTAGCGGATAAATATGGTAAACGCGATGTTTTTGGCTCCGCCTTATTCGTGTCAACCTTATTCATAGCGGTATTCTATTTTTTCCCCGCTACTTCTGTAGAACTTATGTTTCTATCCCAAATACTTCATGGTTTCTTTTATGGAATAACCATACCGCTTTTATGGGCAATGATAGCAGATGTGGCCGATTATTCCGAATGGAAAAATAACAGACGTGCAACAGCCATCATTTTCTCTGCCATGATGATTGGGCTTAAACTGGGATTAACCATAGGTAGCTCTCTGGTAACTTGGATATTGGGACTCTACAATTACATCCCAAAGAAATTTGCCGCAACAGAAACAGTTGTACAGCCAGACAGCGCTATTGAGGGAACAAAAATGCTGGTAAGTATTTATCCTGCCATATCATTTTTTATTGCCATTGCTCTTTTATTTCTGTATGAAATCAACAAGAAAATGGAAAACCAAATAGAACAAGATTTAATAACAAGAAGAAAAGCTTAATTATGCCAGAAGAAAGTATAGATCATATTGACTTTGACGAATTGAACAAAAACGCGGTTTCTCAACCTTTGGTGAAACACATTTACACTGCAGATCCATCTGCCCATTATTTTAATGGCAAAATATATATTTATCCATCGCATGATATAGAATCAGATATTCCATTTGATGATTTAGGCAGCCATTTTGCCATGGAAGATTACCATGTGCTTTCTATGGATAGCATTGACAGTGAAGCTACGGATCACGGAATTGCGTTGCATGTTGATGATGTAGCCTGGGCAGAAAAGCAAATGTGGGCTCCAGATGCCGCACATAAAGATGGTACATATTACTTGTATTTTCCTGCAAAAAAGGCTGATGGAATATTTCAAATAGGTGTTGCGGTTTCTGATAGTCCAACTGGTCCGTTTAAGGCGCAACCCGAAGCAATTAAAGGAAGTTATTCTATAGACCCAGCCGTTTTTGAAGATGAAGACGGCTCTTATTACCTATATTTTGGAGGTATTTGGGGCGGACAGTTACAGAAATACAGAAACAATGCATACCATGAGGATAATGAATTGCCTACACCAAACGAACCGGCTTTATTGCCCATAGTGGCAAAACTTACAGATGACTTATTGGAGTTTGCCGAAGAGCCTAAGGAAATTCAAATATTGGATACCGAAGGAAACCTATTGCTAGAAGCCGATAATGACCGTCGATTTTTTGAAGCTTCATGGATGCATAAGTATAATGGCAAATACTATTTTTCATACTCTACAGGTGATACACATTTCATTTGTTATGCTATTGGTGATACTCCGTATGGTCCTTTTACGTATGGAGGTAGAATTCTGGAGCCTGTGGTCGGTTGGACTTCCCATCACTCAATTTGCGCAATAAAAGACAAGTATTATTTATTCTATCATGACAGTAGTCTCTCGCGTGGAGTTACCCACCTACGTTCGGTCAAAATGATTGAACTAGAACACCAACCAGATGGACATATAAAAACAATTTCACCCTATACTAACTAACCGGAACTATACGTGAACATTAAGTACCCATTGTTGAAAGTATACATTTCAGCAATGGGTACTTCTTTTTTGTTATAATTGGCATTGACAGCTATTTATCATCTAATTTTACACTTTGTTATAACAAAAACGTACAAATTAAGTTATACAGCAAAGTGTTAAACATACATATATAACATGTTCAATAAAAAGTACACAGTTTTAGGTGAGACAATAGCAAAAGGTAAAGGCGCCCAGTTAAATCTAGATATCGCCAAACTACACACAAGAACAAAGATCGAGGTTCCTGTGATAGTACAGCGCGGAAAAAAAGATGGTCCTACCCTATTGATCACAGGTGGTATTCACGGCAATGAGATCAATGGCGTTGAAATAGTAAGGCAAATAGTCTCCAAAAAATTTAACAGACCAGATTGTGGTATGGTCATATGTATACCGGTAGTCAACATCTTCGGGTTTTTAAACCAAACAAGGCAATTTCCAGATGGTAGGGATTTGAACAGGGTATTTCCCGGCAGCCTAAGAGGGTCTTTAGCCAGTAGGTTTGCTTACCATTTGGTAAAAGATATAGCACCTGTTATAGACTATTGTATAGACTACCATACGGGTGGAGATAGCCGTTTTAATGCACCCCAGATTAGAATAGATAGAGATGATGTAGATGGCCTTGCATTGGCAAAAGTATTTGGAGCTGAATTTATAGTGAAGTCCGCCGGAAGGGAAAAATCCTTTCGTGAGACGCTGCATCAATTAGACAAAAAAGTGTTGTTGTATGAAGGTGGTAAATCGCTTCAAATAGACAGTGAAATAACGGATACGGGCGTTGTAGGTGCCTTACGGATGATGCATCACTTAGGACTTCGAAATTTTGAAAAAGAATTGGCAGCATATGCACTTAAAGAATCCATACCAAAATTGGTGCATGCCTCTAAATGGATCAGGGCAAAACATTCTGGCATGTTTCACCCAAGTATAAAGGTGGGCGAATCCGTGCAAAAAGGAGATGAAATAGGAAGCATATCCGGACCGTTCGGTTACTTTGAGAAAAAAATAAAAGCGAAAGAAACAGGCTATATTATTTGTATAAACGAGTCTCCAATAGTGAACCAAGGTGATGCCATTTTTCACATTGCGCATGATGTAGAATAAATTAAGAAACCCTAACCACATCACCCAAAAAGTTAAAGATCACCTGCAACTAAAAACAGTTATTAAACTGATACTAGGATCATTATGTAACCAGCAAAAAAGTGTATTATTTTATTTTTAGGCGCATCTAAAACTTAATTCAACACCACTTTTCTTTTGTTCAATATATTGCTAAAGCGCATTTCGCAAGATGACAAAGCTCCAAAAAATGTAATAACTGCTCATTTAGCCATTACTTCTCCTATCCTCAACACTTTACGCCAAAAAATGTCCCCAATATTTGGAAGTAAATAACATAATTTAAAGTTAAAGATCTCATGAAGTTGAAATACACCAATACATTGATTACATTAGTGTTACGGGTATTTCAAAATCATAATTTGCATGACCGAGATAGAAAAAACATTACAAAATAAAAGTGTCAGACCTACCGCCATGCGCATACTTATCTATAAGTATATGGCCAGTAAAAATACCGCTGTTGCTTTGACAGATATTGAGAATGCTTTTGATAAAGCGGAGCGTACTACACTCTACCGTACTTTAAAAACTTTTGAAGAAAAAGGACTGGTACATCAAATTGATGATGGCACTAATATCTCAAAATTTGCGCTATGCGAACCCGGCTGCAATTGTGAAATTGATCAAGATCTTCACCTACATTTTCACTGTGGCAATTGTGACAAAACCGTTTGTTTGACCGAACATAAAATTCCCCATATAAATCTGCCCCAAGGATACTTAGCCGAAGATGCCAATTTGGTCATTAAGGGCGTATGCGATTCTTGCAGCCAGCACTAAATGCACTTCTGTTGCACTGATGTTTTGCCCACCTTTGCGGTGTTATGAAAAAGAACCCAATAAAAGAGACTGTAACTAAAGCCCCTCAAAGTTCATGCGGACATTGTTGCGGTAACGAACATACAACAGAAAGCACTGGCAAAATTTCAAATTTTAACCTATACCTGCCTGCCATCATCAGTTTTTTGATGTTACTTATTGGTATTGCCATTGACTATTTCAAAATATTACCATTTTTCAACAACTATATACGCCTAGGGTGGTATATTATAGCATACATACCCGTTGGTTTCCCCGTCATTAAAGAAGGCTGGAAAAGCATTACAAACGGAAACTTTTTTACCGAATTCTTTTTAATGGGAATTGCAACTATTGGTGCGTTTGCCATAGGCGAATACCCTGAAGGTGTTGCCGTAATGGTCTTTTATGCAGTTGGTGAACTCTTTCAAGGTGCCGCTGTAAAACGCGCAAAAGGCAATATTAAAGCTTTACTTGATCTACGACCGGATCACGCCTTGGTTTTCCGGGATCATAGCTATATTTCAGTAGCACCGGAACTCGTGGAAATTGGAGAAAAAATACAAGTTAGAGCCGGAGAAAAAGTACCATTGGACGGACAGTTAATTTCTGATAAAGGAACATTCAATACTGCGGCACTTACCGGTGAAAGCAAACCAATGTCCCTAAAAAAGGGAGCTCCTATTTACGCAGGAAGCATTAATACATCTGGCGTTATAGAAATTACCACTACCAAAACATACAAAGACAGCTCTATTGCCCGCATTTTGGACATGGTACAGAATGCAACGGAAAGAAAATCAAAGACAGAACTGTTCATTAGAAAATTTGCAAAAATTTATACCCCCATAGTCACATACCTTGCCATTGCACTGACCTTTCTACCCTACTTTTTTGTAGAAAACTATGTGTTTCAAGATTGGCTGTACAGAGCTTTGATATTTCTTGTAATCTCTTGCCCATGTGCTTTGGTAATTTCTATTCCCCTAGGGTATTTTGGCGGCTTGGGCGCAGCTTCCAGGAACGGAATTCTATTTAAGGGAGCTTCATTTCTAGACACCATGACCAAAGTGAACACGGTAGCTTTGGACAAAACAGGCACATTGACCAAAGGGGTTTTCAAAATAAAGGATCTTGTTAAAGATCAGATCTTTACCGAAAGCGAATTCATGAACTACTTGATCGCCATAGAATCTCAATCTACGCACCCTATTGCGAAGGCTATTTTAGAATATGAATTAAATGTACAACCCTATAAAGCATCAGAAGTAACCGAAATTGCAGGCAAGGGTTTAAAAGGATTGGTCAATACCAAAACTGTGCTTGTGGGCAACAAGGCCCTTATGAACGACCACCACATTAGCATACCAAAAGAAACAGAAACTGTTGTTGAATCTATAGTGATGATGGCAATAGACGGAAAATTTGCCGGCTACGTAACTATAGCCGATGAAATAAAAGAGGATGCCTTACTAGCTATTGCGAATATGCGTAAGGCGGGTATTCAAAAAATTATCATGTTATCCGGTGATAAAGATTCCATAACCCAAAAAGTAGCACAAGAACTAGGGTTGGATTGGGCAAAGGGCGGACTGCTACCCGAAGATAAATTGGCGGAAGTGGAGAAATTAAAAAATGAAGCAGGGACCAAGGTGGCATTTGTGGGTGACGGAATCAATGATGCTCCTGTACTGGCCATTAGTGACGTAGGTATTGCCATGGGCGGATTAGGAAGTGATGTTGCCATTGAAACTGCTGATGTTATTATACAGAACGATCAGCCTACAAAAATTGCCACAGCAATTAAAATAGGAAAATCTACCCGCAAAATCGTATTGCAGAATATTGCCTTGGCCTTTGGGATAAAAATTATTGTTCTTGCTATGGGTGCAGGTGGCATGGCTACCATGTGGGAAGCCGTTTTTGCCGATGTTGGTGTTGCCCTACTAGCTATTTTGAATGCAGTGCGTTTGCAAAAGATGCAATGGAATTAACGGCTAATTCGAACATTATGAAAAAAATATTGAGTAATCTGTATAACAGTAGCTATTATATTTAACATCAGTAACAATCCGTTTTCAACTGATCGCTTTGCTCAAAGGCTTCGAATGTAATTTGTTGGTTTCCTTCAAGAATTTTTTCAATTACATCAAGTACATCATGCTGCATTGCCAAAGATCCACAGAGCATTATGGTGCCTTTTTCATTTATGGTCTGCAAGACCAATTCCCTTTGCTCTAGAACGGCATCTTGAATATACTGTCTTTGTCCTTCTCTAGAATATGTTGCAAACAGGTTGAAATTCTTTAAGCCTGACCGACTTTTTTGTAATATATCATCATAAAGCGATTGCGAAGCCCTTGTACGTCCTCCCCAAAACAGTGTGATATTCTGAGCTGTATTTTCAGAGATCATTCCTAAGAACGGAGCTATTCCGGTACCATTTGAGATGAAAATTGAATTTTTAGCATTTTTAGGTAAATGAAAATGCGGATTCACGTCTATAGCAGCTTTAAAAAATTGACCCGTTTCTAACCCATATAGAAAATTAGAGCCTCTGCCCAACTCATGTTTTTTAATACTTAATAAAATATCACCAACTACCCGCGCAATGGAATACTGACGAACCATTTCATCATTATTAGGGAAAATTGCCAGTAAATCCCCAGATGTAAAATCAATTTTAGATACTGGCCGTAATCGCAACAAAAAAGTATCGTCTACATTTAAATCCGTTCGCTCCACAACCTCAAAGTCCACTTTTTTATATTTCTTCTTATGGATCAACGGTCTCTCTACCGGAATGGTAAAACCAACTTTATTGGAGAATTGAATCAACCAAAGTTCAAAAGATTCAAAATCTGCCTGATTAATTTTAAATAGCGGCAATTGTCTTTCAAAACTATCATCTGCATAGATCTGCTGATTCACATCTATGGCATATTTACAGTAATCGGGATAATCCAAAGACCCAAATCCCACTACAGAATATGCTATAGCATTCGGTTGCGTTACGGTTGAAAAAATCGCAGGGAATTTACGGGCATTGGTAGGCGGCTCACCTTCACCATAGGTAGATGTAAACACAATGATATTTTTAGCTTTTGCATACACGCTATACTTGTTAAGCTCCGTTAAATAGACCTTCTTCCCTACTTGCGTTAATCCGTTATAAAATCGCTGTGCAAAATCGAACGCCGTACCACTTTCAGAACCTACTAAAATTACATACTCGCATTCATCCTTATCGGGCATTTGCGAAACTCCTTTTGCCTTCTTTCTTCGTTTTAATGTCATCACGAAACCTGAGTACATAAAAAACAAAATAGACGCACTGGCCAATAACAGGATAACGGACCATATTACATTGCCCTCACCGGTATGCAATACCAAACTTAATCTTGATGCTAAGGTCACAAACGGATAATCTCCTTTACTAACAATCTCACCTGTTTGCTGATGTACCTCCACTTCCTTATCCTGTAAAGCAATGAGATAGTATTCTTCCGGATCATCTGAAAAAGGAAATTCTACCTGGCGTATTTCTGCCAAGGTAGTTTCCTTAAAAAACGGAATATCTGCAATGTTTTCGTATTTCTGAGCTGAATTGCTTACCTGTACCTCAACCTGATCAACCGTTGTTTTCGGCAATAAATTAAATTTTTCCGCAGATAAATACACCCCTGTAAAAGCAAGAATTATGATGGGTATAAAAAACCATCTGCTCAATACTACGTGGTACTTTAGCTCAAAATAATCTTTCTGGACTTTTGTAAATAATTTTAAAAATCCGCCTTGGCGCTTAGCCAATAAAACCAATCCGGTAACAGCAATAATCAATAATAGTAATGAAATTAGACCAACAAAGAACCTACCTATACTCTTTAAAAAAAGGGAACGGTGTACATTGGTAGCAAATGTATACACATAGGGCCGCTCTTCTACTTCACCAAGCTGTTCTCCAGTAAATGGATCTATATACACATCCAAAGTTTCCATCTCCATGGTCAATACGGAAGCTTTTACAAAGCCAGATGATTCTACTTCTAAACCCAACACCTCATCATATGAATCTTTAAGAGCAGTAATGGTCGTTGCCAGCGGAACTTGATCTAAATCCGCCACGGCATAACCTTTGGTTTGGTGCGAAATAGGCTCTACGGCAAGTATAATACCGGTTATAGAAGCTACCACCAAAAATAGAGATGAAATTAAGGCAAGCGTAAGATGACTATACCGCCAAATAGAAATGGTCATAAGTAGGAATGTAGTTTTATAACAGTATATAATTTAAAAAATTCCAGAATGGCGGTTTAGCGCCAATCTGGAAATGTGATTGTAAAAAAAGCAAACAAGTAAAAAAATAAATGAACGCAGTCAACATGTTTTTATGAGCAAATAACATTATTGTACCTGACTGCGCCCAAAATATGATTCATCTTTTATAAGGTCATTTATTGCGGCAGCATACGTACATACCTAATAAAACCTTTGCCTTCAACTTTTGTCTTTAAATTTTCGGTCGTTAAAGGAAATTGAATATCATCTGCATAATATCCTTGATCTTCTACAGAAGTTTCAAAACGAAGGTTGTAACCTTGGTCAATTTTATCATTAGGTATCTGCAACACGTTCAAGGCGCGCTCTCCACCGCTAATAGTTTCTCCAGATATGGCATCTATATTTGGACGGTGTTTGCCATAAAATTTCCACCATTCGGTTATTTCACTATACCACTCACTATCTTTGCCCTGCACATATAATGTTTCTACATACTCATTATCGGCATCCACGATAGACACTATTAAGTACGCACCCTCACCTGTATAATTGGTCAATTGAATAAGGCACTTTACGGCAGTTTTGTCCACTACGGTAAAGGCGGATAATAATGATCCTACCAAAACTACGGCCGGTATAAATTTTAAAAATCTTTTCATTTTAATACTATTGGTTCTTTGTTTCATTGATAAGCTAAGCGACACCTAACTTATTGCTTTAAAAAGTTTAACGATGTATTGCCTTTTTGCAACATTTCATTTTCACTAGCCAGGTCATAAACCGTTTCTTCAAAATCTGTTTTGCTATTGGCATCCGCACCTTTGGCGATCAAAAACTTTAACAATTTATCGTTTTCCGCTTTCATGGCCGCAACGTGCAAAGCAGTCATACCCTCATCGTTTTTGGCATTTACATCGATATTGAAATCTACTATCTTTTTCATGAGTTGCAAATCATTCTTTTTGGCCGCAACGTGGTATAAGGTATTACCCTCACCTTGTACGGTATTGAATTTTAAACCTTTTGCTTTCAACAAAGCCAGTTTAGCATCAAAAGCCTTCGCATTTCTTTTACTGTAAGAATCCGTAAGAAAATAAGCTGCAGTATTACCGGTAGCATCTTTAGCATTGATATCCGCACCTTTCTCAATTAAAAATGCAACTACATCAGCTTTGTTATCATGAGCGGCAAGCATTAAAGCTGTTTCACCATCGTTATTGGCCGTATTGATATCCTTAACATCCTTGGCCAATAATTGAACAACGGCCAAATCATTTCTAGCGGCAGCATTCAAGAAAGGAGTGTTTCCTTCTTCATCCGCTTGATTTACATCTGCACCAGCCTCTAAGAACAGATCAAAAATAGCAGCATCTTTATTACCAAAAGCTAAACGGTGCATTGGGGTACTACCATTTTTTTCAACAATATTAGGTTCCAATCCTAGACTTTTTAAATACGTATAGACCGGTAGACCATTGCTGAATCCGCGACCACCTTGAGATGCGAACATAAAGGCATTACCACCATTATTGTTCAATGTTTTGTAATCTACTCCTTTGCTTATCAATAATTTCAAGAAATCTATATTCCCCTTTTTAGTAGCGTAGTTAAAAATGCCGTTGCCGTCATCATCCTTACTATCAAGAGCCAAACCCTTGTTTAAAAAGAAATTCAACTCCTCTTCAGATTTCAATGATGGTGCCGCCAATAATAGCACATTGGCACCATGCTCATTTTTCTCCTCTTTAAGGTTCACCCCTTTTGCCTCAAAAGCCTCATATATTTTAGGATTTGTTAGTCCCGCATTGGCTCCAAAGGCAAGTGGTGTATACCTGTGACTATCTAATGCTGTTACAGAAGCACCGTTATCCAATAGATACTGAACCAATTCGGCATCACCTGCATACGTTGCCCAGTGTAAATAAATACGGCTATCATGGGTTTTCTTATCCACTTCATTACCCTCTAGGGACAATAAATATTTAACCACCTCAGTATCTGCCTTGCTGGTTATGGCCAGTGTAGTGGCATCAAAAGAATTGCTGTCCTTTGCTATTGGATCGTTACCCTCTGCTATTTTTTGCTTTACAGTGGCAACACTTGGGCTACTCTTCCAAAATGTACGATCTAAAAGTTCATTCTTTTGCTGGGCAATACCCGTAAAGCTTATGAACAAAAATGCGGTCAGTGCTAATTGTTTTATGGTTTTCATGTCCTTATTGTTTAACGAATGATTCTATTACTTCTTCTATTTCATCTTTTTGATCATATTCATCATCAAAAAGGTATTTGTACAAAACTTTATTATCTACTTTTTCCTCTAAAGAAAGGTCTTTGTTCCTACCATAAACATCATCCCATTTTGTACGTACCAAAGCCCATTTATCCGCATTGGATTTCCACCATGCTGCGGCAGCGGCACATCTACTATCATCAACCTTTACATAAGTATTATACCCTTTTTCCTGAGCTAATATGACATCTTCTTTGCCTGCCTCACGAATAACCTTTGTATTATCTTGATCGTGCAACCAACCGTAATCCGTAACCTCATGGCGATTTCCACGAACGGTTAAATTATAGTCGCTTCTTGTCGTGTATTCACGTCTTGGCAACGGGGCATCTGAAGTATTTTCCCAAAAGCTTTTACCATCTACATGTACCCATGTAGATGAGCCTTCATACCTAGGGCTATCATCTACTTGATATACTTTTTGGGTCCACTGTCCTTTTACCTTATCTGATGGTAATTTTTTAAATGTCCATGTATTATCGGCATTATAAGAATATAGGTCTGTATTTTGATACAGCCAATCTTGCCTCCAATGTTTTACAATATGCGGGTCAGTAGGGTTACCTACCTGCAACAGGTGCTGAATGGATATTTTATCATCTTCATCCGTCACCAGTTCTGCCCACTCTAAGCCCTTATCCACTTTTGTTTTAGAAGGCTTATACAAAGAATCCGTACTATGGTTAAATGTTTCGGCAAAGTTGAAAGTTACTTCAAAACAACCGCACATACTTTTTATAGCTTCACGGTCATCGTTCTTTTTCGCCTTTTGGGCAATTGTACTAGCAGATACTACTAATGCCATTATGGTAGGTAATACTGTTTTCATTTTACAGGTGTATTATTTTTGATGTTCGTTGACAAAAATAACTATTTTAATTTATTCTAAATAAGAATTGTTTATATATTTGCAACCTTATCAAGAATAAGTCTAAATAAATATAATGCGATTTCGACTAGCGACCTTACTACTACTTATAGGTACACATATTATAGTAGCGCAAAGCCAAGAGCCCAGCGTTACAGATTCCATTGTATCACAAGAATTAGATGAAGTCATAGTGACCGCCACAAGAACTGCCCGTCAATTATCATCGCTTCCCCTACCCGTTACCTTGGTAGGTAAAAAACAGATTATAAAATCCGGTACCGTTCGCCTTAATGAAATACTGAACGAGCAAACAGGTATTATAACGGTTACCGATGAAAGTGGATTTCAAGGGGTACAAATACAAGGTATTGCATCGGACTATATTCTTATCCTTATAGATGGAGTTCCATTGGTAGGGCGCAGTGCCGGAAATTTCGATTTAAGCAGACTTACCATAGGTAATATTAAACAGATTGAAGTAGTTAAAGGTCCGTCAAGCAGCTTATATGGATCTGAAGCATTGGGCGGTGTGATCAATATCATCTCCGAAAAACCGGAAAAGCAGAATTTTAGCGGAAATGCATCCTACCGTATAGGTAGCTTTTCCCAACAAGATATGAATCTAGACCTTAAGCAGGGTTTTAAAAAATTTCGGTATGGATTTTTTGCCAATCGTTTCTCATCCAACGGATATGACCTAAATGAAGATGCGGAGGGCCAAACTGTTAATCCGTATACCAACTACACCCTAAACGGTAGGTTGTATTATGATATCAACGATAAACTTTCTCTCTTTACCTCTGGGCGATTCTACGATCAGGTACAAGATGCCGGATTTACCGTAGATAGCATTCAATATGAGGGTGATACCAAAGAACGTGAATGGAACACACATGCCAGACTGGACCACAAATGGACCCCGGCGCTCAATATGGCTTATGAACTGTACTATACCAATTACGTTGCTACCGAATTATTGGCAGACCCTATTTCTACAGATGTTTTGAGCGATAGTGATTTCGATCAAAAATTATTGAGGCCAGAGGTACGTGGCAGCTATACCTTTAATGTTGAAAACGAAAATAGAACCGGATTCCAAAACGGGACTTTAACCGCAGGAGCGGGATTACAGTTAGACGAGCTGGACAGGACGTATTTTGAAGAAAAAGTGAATTTCGCTTCTCAATACCTTTATGCCCAGTATGATTTTGACCCTTTGGAAAAACTGAATGTTATTGCCGGAGCGCGCTTTGACAATCACTCTGAATACAACAACCAATTTAGTCCCAAGTTGGCATTACGTTACCAATTAAATCCAAATCTGGATATTAAGGGATCTGTAGGTTATGGTTTTAAAGCGCCCGATTTTAGACAGTTATATTTTGACTTCACCAATTCCGCGGTGGGCTATACCGTACTAGGTTATAATGTAGCCTTAGATAAATTACAAGAATTAGAAGAACAAGACCAAATCTTAGATGTGGTGGTCACTGAGGACGAATTGAGCCAACCGTTGGAAGCAGAAAGTTCTATTGGCTATAACCTAGGCCTAACTCTAAAACATGGTGTTGGCAATACAGAAATCAATTTCTTTAGAAACGATTTTAAAAACCTAATAGATACCAGAATCATTGCCCGCAAGACCAATGGACAAAACGTGTTCAGTTATATGAATTTTGATGAAATATACACTACGGGTTTTGAAATCAACTCCGCCTACAAACTCACGGACAATTTAAATATAAGTGCCGGATACCAATTACTTTATGCCTTTGATAAACAAAGAAGAGAAGACGTAAAAAACGATCAAGTATTTGTACGCGATGCCAATACCGGGCAATCTGTTGCCCTGGCCACTTCTGACTATTTTGGCTTGGTCAACCGTTCTAGGCACAATGCCAATTTTAAATTCTACTATGACATACCCTCTGCCAAAACCCATGTAAATTTGCGTGTACTCTACCGTAGTAAGTATGCACAATATGACACCAATGGCAACGGACTCATAGATAATTTCGATACCAGTTTTATAGATGGTTTTGTTACCCTAAATGCTGCGGTAAGCAAAATATTCTATACAGATTTTACACTTCAGGTTGGCGCAAATAACCTATTGGATTATACAGATAACAATATCCCGACAATGCCGGGCATACAAGCATTCATTAAATTAAATTATCAATTCTAACCCACCTGGCAACAGGTTTTAATTACAATTACCATGACAAAGAACATTTTAGCAGTAGCATTTTTAGCAATGGCATTCACCTCTTGTAGCAGCGATGATGACAGCACACCAACGGATCCGGTACAGACGGAGACCGTTAGCAATTTATATGCACCACAAACCGGAGGCCAAGGAGAACCTGTTGGTGGTGAGTTCACCAAATTTGATTTTGAGACCGGAGCCATTACTACCAGTGATACTGCATGGGACATTGCCTTTAGGGGCACCACGATCGCCGTTAATGGCGGCACCTTGACCGGCACTGAAGATGAACCGGAAAGAAACGGTAATGTTGGCGTAGCCGAAGTAACCGGCACCTTGGCAAGTGTAACCACAGCAGAAGGACTTACTTTTGAGCAAGATGCAGATGCTTCTTTTGCCATTGCAACAGGTAGTGATAATGGTTGGTACAACTACGCAGGAGACCCAACACATTTAATAACACCTATACCGGGTAAAGTATTTGTATTTAGAACTACCGAAGGTAATTTTGCCAAAGTAGAGTTTATAAGTTATTATGAAGATGCGCCATCTGAACCAAATGCTTTTGAAGATGCTACACCGTACTATACCTTTAATTATGTTTACAACCCTAACGAAGGCGATACTTCTTTAGAATAGTCTTATTTTTAGAGCATAAAAGTCCAATATAAAAGGGCAACTTTAGGGTTGCCCTTTTTTGTTTTCATTAAACCAATAATTACTGGTTCATATAATCTTGCCATTGTACAATAACATACTTTGTTACACCATTTTTAGTCGTTTTTAAAAACCCAAAATCATAACAAAAAAGGTAAACATCATTTTTTTGATTCTTCCAGTAGTGGGTAAAAAATTTGGGATTAAAACCTTCCTCTAAAAGAACACTCTTTCTAATAGTTGTAAATCCAGACTTATTATAGCGTTTTAGTATTTTTCTGTTTCTCTTCAGTTGTTTATCAACCGAAAAATAGAAGGTATTCTCTTTCTGACTTTTTTCATATTGATGTATGGATTTACATTTTACTGAGCAGAAAATTTTATCCGTTCTACCTATCACTTCATTATTACATTCTGGACAAACTCTTTTCATTCTTATAACTTAATCGACTATTATACGAATAATATACGCATAATAGTTGATTAATTGATTTATTTAGTATTACACTTGACATGATGAACACACCAAAATCCATTACGTTACATCATCTAATGATCAAAAATCAAAAGATGATAGGCATACAATTTACTCAGGATAAGCTTATACAGAACCTGATCAAGGGGCTTCCCGAACCTAGGTGGAGCACTAAGTACCACATGGTCTATATTCTAAATACAAAGAAAAACCTTGGTATTATTTTCAATACTTTTAAAGGAGTCGTATGGATCAACTATAATAAATTTTTAAGCAACAGACCTGTCAACACCCATAATGAAATAGTAGATGTACAGTGGTTCAGGGAAAGAAAAACACCTGAAGGCTATAGGGTCTGCCCAGAGGAATACCTGTTAAAACTAGAGCTTAAAAGATATGCCAACAGCACCGTAAAAACGTATGTCAACTTTTTTGAAATGTTCATTAATCATTATATGGACAGAGATATTACAACCTTGAACGAAAGTGATGTAAGGTCATATCTACAAAGATTAATACATAGAAACGTATCTAACTCCTATTTAAATCAGACCATAAATGCCATTAAGTTCTATTATGAAACCGTTCTTGGCATGCCCAACCGTTTTTACGACATTGAAAGACCAAGGAAGGAACATAAGCTACCTACCGTAATATCAAAAGAGGAGGTCATTGCCATGCTGAATTGTACAACAAACCTAAAGCATAAATGCATTTTAGCCTTGCTCTACAGTGCCGGTTTACGTAGAAGTGAACTTTTAAACCTTAGGGTCAAGGATATAGATAGTAAACGAATGCTGGTTTCTATAAAAGGCGCCAAAGGCAATAAAGACCGAGTAAGTCTATTATCCGAAACAGTTCTACAAGATTTACGGCTCTATTTTAAAGAATGGCATCCTAAAGATTATTTGTTTGAAGGCCGTAAAGGCGGTAAGTACAGTGCAGCAAGTGTATTACATATAGTAAAACAAGCTGCCCATAAAGCTGGAATATTACAAAATGTAACTCCACATACCCTAAGGCATAGTTTTGCAACACATTTGTTAGAATCTAACGTAGACCTTAGACAAATACAGGTATTATTAGGTCATGGTTCCAGTAAGACAACAGAAATATACACCCATGTAGCCACTAATACTTTTAAGACAATAAAAAATCCATTAGATTAGTATGCACAAAATAGATATATGTGCAATTGTGCACATATACAATTGTTAGGTGTCATTTGAATGAAACATTTTGCAAACATCATATTACTGCTTCTGATTTTAACTTCTTGCCAAAATAAAAAGGAGAATAACGGAATTGCCAAAACTGAACTAAAAGAACGAATCAGTGAACCGTATTCGAACATAATCCTTTATGACAATTTTGACAATGAATTAATTCTTGACACTATTTCAGAAAGAAGGGAATCGCAATTTTCACCAGTTTATATTGGACAAATAACGGATTCAATTGAATTATGCTATAAAACTTCAAAAATCGGACATAGAATTAAGGATATTGATTGGGGAAAATATAGAAGTCCAAAGACAACCGACTTAAATATATTCATTGATACAACAAAAATAATCGGATTTCCAATGTGGATTTGGGAATATTATAAAGCACCTGAACATCGCGCAAATAAAAAGTCATATCCTATCTTTATTAAAAACCAAAGTTCTGACACTTTGAGTATCGGATTTGGAGATGTATTGCCTATGCTGACAGAAGCACAAAACTCGATTGGAAATTGGAAACAAGTTGAGAGACAATTTATATATGATTGTGGAACAGGTTTGACTGAATTCTATCTTCCACCAAATCAAATTGCAATTTCTGCTTTGAGACAAAACTATGGAACGAATAAAACAAAATTTAGAGTGAGATTTCGACTTGGAGAAAACGAAATTTACTCGAACGAAATAAACGGAAAAATTAATAACTGAATAAAAAAACGCCACCTAACAACGTGTATAATTAATTGCTTGCTTATAGCCTACTTACGAAAATCCTCGCGGATTTTCTATTCGGTTTTTATTTGTTAACTTAGTTGCTTAACCACGCAACTAACCATACACAAACACGTTGTGCATAATTTGAGAAAATGGGATTAGACATTAGTTTAAGAGTAAATAATGATAGTGAAATAATCACGCCTGAATACTTTGAGAATCGTAATCTCTATTCTCTGAGCAGGGAATTTTGTAATCTAATGTGTAGACCAGGAGTAATTGAGCACACACCTGAATTTGACCAAATTGGAACAATAACTGATATCGATATATCTCATTTGTATAAAATGACCGAATACCCAAGTGACGATGAAGAAATAGATATGATTGAGTTTGCGGAAAACGAAGAAGAAAAGGAACGTTTAAAGGCTGATTTTGAAAAAAGAAAACAGGACTTAAATGGAAATATAAACCAAGTAAAAATTCTCGTAGAAAAGTTAATTGATAGTCTTGAAAAAATTGACAATCTATACGAAAGACTAATAAAAACGGATTTTGATTCTATGAATTCTGAATACTATTTTTCGGACTTTAATAAAGACAAAGGAGAAGGTTATATTGGAAATAACTTTGGACAAGACATGAGGAATTTCAAAAGATTTATTGACTATGCGATTGACCGAAATTCAGAAACCATTTGGTTTGAATATGGATAAAAAACTATGCACAACAATGTATCCTATGAAAAGCC
>NZ_DERI01000026.1:0-7372 GCF_002362375.1 Maribacter sp. UBA3344
AAGAAGATGTTGGGCTTTTTCAAATCCTTTGTTAACCGCTTTAAACTGATTGAGAATTTGAGCAGGATTATCACTTTTATCAAGCATTTTTATAATCCCTTCTACTTGTCCGTTGATACTCTTTAAACGGTCTTTAAGGTCTTTTGTTAAATCTTTTGGCAACATAGTGATTTCAATTAAATACATTCCAAACGCTGTTTACAGCGTTTGGAATGTATTGATGTTAAATTTAGCAACTTCCTTTTAAATTGCCTTTCCAACTCCTGCAGCGATTAATTCATCTTTATTTACTCCTCTGTTTTTACAGCAAGAAAGTAATTTGCCGTTTACAGCAACTGCAGGCAGGGAATTGATGTTGTACTCTTTCATTTTGTCAACACAGACTTTTTCGTCACATTGTTCAACTGTATTATAAACAGTAACTTCACAAGAGTCGCAAGCCATTTCTTTTACCATTTTTACTACTGGTTCACATACTGGACATCCAGCCGTGAATACTTCAATTTGTCGATTCATCTTTTTAGGATTTTAATGATTAAAATTAATTACACGACAAAGATGGGGTTGGCATAGGGGTGGTCTCCAAATTTATTTTGAATTATTTTAGGTTTACGGTAGAGTGTTTAAGAAATAAAGCTCTTTTAGCCTTAATGATGTGGGCTTTAGCGTACACTTTCCTTGAGCTTACAAACAAGAAATCCCTTATTCTAATGGAACTTTTTATCAAATCTCATCCAAAGATTTGCGATTTTGATTCGTACTCTTCTTAAATTTTGAAGGGGTCATTCCTGTCAGCTTTTTAAACTGATTGCTTAAATAAGCAACACTACTATAGTTTAACTTAAAAGCTATCTCACTTAAGGTTAATTCATCATAAACTATTAGTTCTTTTACGCGCTCAATCTTTTGATTGATGATGAACTGCTCTAAAGTTATACCTTCAACAGATGAGAATAATGAACTTAAATATTTATAATCCAGGTGAAAGTCATTGCTTATGAGCTTAGCCCAAATAACGTCTTTACCTTCATTGGAATGGTGAATGGTTTTTACAACCAAGTTTTTCATTCTTTCAATGAGTTGTGCTTTACGATTGTTTATAATACTGAAGCCTTCTTCATTTAATTTTTTGGATAAAACCGCCCTTTCCTCATTTTCAAGTTGAGCGTCCAATTGTACTTCGCCCAACTTTATTGTACGATAGGAAATATTCATATCATCTAAGATTCGTGAAACAGAAGATATGCATCGCGGGCAAACCATATTTTTTATATGTAGGATATTTTTTATCATTCAAACAAATGTTTGAAAAAACCAAGATTCATTAATATTATTGCGATTACTGCAGCCATAAAAATGGCTGCCATCGCTAGTATACCAATAACTTTATCTTTCCTAGAGATTTCGCTTTTGGAAGTTTTTCTTTTTTCCTTTCTTCTATTTCTTCTGCTTTCACTCATCATCGTACTTATTTATATGACAAGGATTACTTAATTAATCCAAAAAAATTCATTCAATTGTCTGACTAACCTCACCACACTTTAGCATTGCCTCACCGTAGTACGGATTGCGAATTTCTTTTTCTAAGCTCAACCAGAAAGCACCATTATTATTATCTGCCATAGGGCAAAATTCACTATACACTGTTTCATTTACACCAAAGAGCTGTACGCCACTTATCATATGGGCAGAGAGATGCTTGAAATGCACTCTTTGATTTGCTATATCTGAACTTTTTTCTATAGCATTGGCAGATTTCTTCAGTTCTTTCTGAATGGTCATCCAATGGTTATGTGCTTCTTCACCGGATAATAACTTCATATCCACTTTTTTCAAGGATTGGTCTATTTGCTTTGCTACTTGTTGAGCGCTTTTAGCCTCATCATTTACCAAAGCATCTTTTAAAAGGATATAATCATCGAAAACCTGTTTTAACTGATTCTGAAATTTGTTAGAAACTTCAATTCTTTCTTTCATTTGAGAATGATTGGTTTTATCTGCATTTTCTCCAAAGCTACCTTCTTGCATTCCCAGATGTCCTTCGTGACCTGTCATCGTTTTACCTCCTGATGCATTCATCATACTTTTTTTACCTTGTAATTGTGCAGCGGCATCTACGGTAAATGTTCCGTTGGTTACCACTTCATCTCCATTTTTAAGACCTTCGAGGATGGTATAACTATCACCAGTAGCGTTACCCAACCGAACTTCTCTCATCTCAAAAACAGGAACATTAGGCTTGGTCTTTACATAGACTACAGAGCGCTCACCTGTCCACATAACGGCCGTGGTAGGTATTGAAACGGTATTTTCTGCGCTTGTTTGAGTGCCCTCGATTGTTCCTTCTACAAACATTCCTGGCTTAAAGAGGTCTTTCTTATTTGGTAAAGCCGCTCTCACAACTACAGTTCTTGTCACAGAGTTTAATAATGGGTCAATAAACGAGACTTTGGCGTCGAATACTTCGTTACGATAAGCATTGGTGATTACTTTTATGTTTTGCCCTTCTTTTAGGGATGCAATCTGGTTTTCATAAGCATCAAATTCTGCCCAAACAGTATTTAGATTCGCTATTTTTTACAAGGGTTGACCCTGTTTAACATAGTCGCCTTCTTCAACCATTTTATAAGTAACCGTGCCCGATACGGTTGCAAAAACAGGGAAATTCTCTTGTACTTTTCCAGCAGTTTCTATAGCGTTTATTTGCTTTTCTGAAAGCTTTCAAAGTTTAAGTTTATTTCTAACAGCCTTATACAATTCCGCCTGCGACTCTTTCAAGGATGAAGCGGTAAGCAACTCCTGCTGCGCCGCAACCAAATCTGGTGAATAAATCGTTGCCAAGCGCTGCCCTGCGCGAACACGCTCTCCTGTAGAATTTACGTATAGTTTTTCAATTCTTCCTCCAAAATAGGTGACCTGTACTGCATTAGACTCTTCATTGGCTTTTATCTTACCAGATAATTTAAGGGAATTGCTTCCTATTTGTCCTTTACCAACAACAGAAGTTTGGATATTTGCCAGCGCCATTGCGTTCTCTGACATTTTAATCTCATTCATTGCAAGGCCATCTGCACCAGATTCGGCAGGTATCAAGTCCATTCCACATATAGGGCAGTCACCTGGTTCGGGCTGCATAATCTGTGGGTGCATTGAGCAGGTCCACATTTGGTTTTCCGACTCGCCGGAATGGTCGTGGGTATCTGACATATCGGATAAATCCTTAACATCATTTTGTTCTGTTCCCGAATTTGAGATACCCTGCCAATAAGCCTGCGATAACTGCAATACTTATATAAATAATGTTCTTTTTCATAATAATAATTTTACAGAAATTAGTACTCGTACTATTCCTCTTTTTCGTTTTCTAATCGGTAAATAATTTTTTTCATCTGGGCAATCTCTCGTAATTGCGCCTCAATAATTTCTTCTGCCAATTTTTTAGCTTCAGAGTCTTTGATATCTGCTCTTTTACTTGTTAGAATAGCTATTGAGTGGTGCGGTATCATCGCTTTCATCCAAAGTACATCACCCACGGTTGATTTTTGTTCACGCACCAATGTCAAAGCACTTACAAACAACACTATACTGCCTAAAACAATTGCGATATTCTTTTTCTTGTTTTTGTACATCCCGCGCATTGCAACAAACATAATAATGGTCATCGCTGCAATCCCTAAACAAACCATATAAAAGCGGGTTAGGCTAAACCATACGTGGTCCCACTCATAGGTATTTAGATACATTGTGATATACATTGCAACAAAGGATGCAGCGAGCATTCCTACAAATTTTGTGTATTGATTTTTCTTTTTGTGTTCATTTGAATTTTCCATAATAGTTGATTTTAATGTTACTTATTTACGTTTGTTTTTAATTAATTTTCTAAGAGTTGGTGATGAAATATACCAAAGCAAAAAGCCACTCAATACCGTTATCAAGCCTAAGAGTGAAAAAGCTCTTAAAACAATAGTGTTGAAGTTATCCCTTCCCTGATAATCCATTGTGTGGGTCATCCATAAAAAATCGAACCAGCGCCAATCTCTATGCCGCACCGTTTGAAACGCCCCATTTTCGACAGCCACATAAGCCTTTAAATTTTGTGGTGTTTCATACGAAATCTCATAAGCAGGTAGGGGACGTCCTCGATATTCGTGGTGGTTTCCGACTTCTTCTATCCTTTTTATTGCGGCAATTTTAAGCTCTGGAAGCATATATCTTTGTGCTACCTCTTGCGCTTCTTCTTTAGTGATACCTTCCTTTCCCTCTCCTGTTTTGGCATTATAAAGCTTTGCTTCGTTTATCCAATAGTAAGGTTCTTCTGCTATTTCCAATAATTCCAGCGATTGGATGGGTTGCATACTATTTAATTGACCCGTACCCAATAAATCTGAAAAAACCATCTGTTTTTGCTCCTGTTTTTTGAACTGGTCGCCGTGTATTTCATCAATATCCGTCCAGCTAAAATACATACCGCTAATCGTCCACATCAGGAACTGAATACCCAGGAAGATACCCAAGTAGCGGTGGGATTTTCGAATCCACTTTGCTGTTTTTCTGTTGACCATATTTGTTTTATTCTATATCCGAATTTTAGTTCACTAAAAATTTTGCAGTCAGTCCTCCCGCGAGCCATATATAACAGATGAAGGCTGCATATTTTAAAACACTTTCCAACAATGGACTCTTGGGTGCCATCTCGCTCATTGAATGTTCTACATCTTTTTTCTTGAAAAAACCCAGATAAACGAGATAGGCCGAAATGATGAGAAAAGCAACGTTCAAGAAAAAGGTATAATCAATCTTGAAAAATTCGCTATCCTGAATCTTCACCTGTGATGAATCTGGTAGCATATTCAATAAATCAAATCCATAATGAAGTGCCAATGCCGTACCAATTAATGCTGTAAACAATAAAAACGTGATGAACAATGACATTTTCCAACCATAATACTTTGCATTGATTCTCAGTACTGGAAAAACCACCAAATCGCTAAAAATAAAGGCCATTACGCCAGCAAAACTCACGCCTTTTCCGAATAGTAACGCTGCTAACGGAATATTACCCATTGAACCGATAAAAGTCAAAAATGCGGCAACTGGACCGACCACGATATGTTCCAGAATTTCGAGAAAAGTAAAATCTGTATTGCCTTGACCGCTATTGATAAATAAGGTCTGAAAGAACGAATCTGGCACAAAAGCCGCTGTAATACCCGCAACGGTAAAACCTACGGTTACATCCTTCCAGACCATTTGCCATTCCATCTTGTATTTTTTGGCAACGCGCGCCCAACTGTCTTCGTTCTTGATTTGTTTCTTCCAATCTTTGGAACCGTCCATCTCATCATCATCTTCATTTTCGAGATTTTTACGGGCTTTTTCGATGAGTTTTTTAGGATTGATGAGTCGTATCAAAATCCACGAAATACCAATCAAGAGAATACCACCTACATATTCGCCCACCACGAACTGCCAACCTAAAAAGATGGAAATGATAATCCCCAATTCTATGACGAGATTGGTCGATGCCAACAGAAAGGCAATGGAAGACACAAAACTTGCCCCTTTCTTAAAAATGGATTTTGTACCTGCCAAAGCCGAAAAACTGCACGAGCTACTTATAAAGCCGAAAAACGTGCCCAAAAGCACACTTTTGCCTTCGTTTTCGCCCATTGTTTTTTGCATCCGCTTTTCGGTCACGAAAATCTGTATCATACTACTGATGATATATCCCAAAATGAACGCCCAAAGCGCCATCCAGAAAAATCCGGTGGTCGTATAGGCGGCTTCGCCCCATTGTTTTAAAAATTCGTTCACGGTTTAAACTGTATTAGTTTTTTATTCTTTGATGATACACGTTTTTTTATATTTTTTATCATCGTACCCTTGTTGACCCTATCTTGTTATTTTACTTTGAATGGAATTACTACTTTAACTTTTTCCCAAGCTAATGTTATCTCACCTTCCGTATCACTAATTTTCTTGATATTATATTCTAAGTGTTCTTTTAGACTATCTGCAATAATCGGTGTTATCTTAAATCGTATTACATCATCTTTTTCGTCATATTCATCCTTTCCGTGCTGGTTCCAATTGGAATTTAAAATGATGGTCCATTCTTCTTTTGAAGGAATGGTAAAAAATCCATATTTACCTGCTTTCAGTTCCTTACCATCTATTTCTATATCCGTATCTGTCTCTATCCACGTAGCCATATGTGCCCCAGCTTGCCAGACTTGGTCATACGCCAGCAAACCACCAAAAATCATCCTGTCCCTAACCCCTGGCGATGAATAATCAATATGGATGTGCGCATTACCAATGGTCGCCATTGCAGAGGTGTGTGGGCTTAGCTCTTTTTTTGGCGGTTGGTCTGTGGTTGCTTCTTTTGACTGTTCTGGCATTGGCTCGGTTTTCTTCTCTTTACAACTGGTAATAAGAAGAAGACCGAACACTATACTTATTGAAATATATCTACTCATCGGTTGTTATTTTGTATTTCTTGAAGATGAATGGGTTTTTATTATTTTCCATTTTCCATCTATTTTTTTAAGGAGTGAGGTTGCTACCCCTTTTTTCTTTATGGTCCGACTATTTCCCTTGTCGTCCGGATTGAGGACAATGGTATATACGTATGTTTCGGTAGTAAAGGCATAGGGTACATCTACCTTTATATCGATTTCATAATCTGAAAATTCGAATTTTTCAAAATGACCCAATTCCGGTCCTAAATGATGTTCTATATAGTGGCTGTACGTACCCTCGACGCCTCCCGATTCAAAAACCTCGGAATCCTCGGTAAATAATTCGAAAGTACCATCGGTCGTAAGATTTTGTAGGGCATTCTTATAGCTTTTCATTACTGTAAGCACTGCATCTTTTTCCGCGTTTGCATCTTGACCGAATAGTGGGCTTGTCGCTATTATGAGCAACATTGTTACTGTAGTTGATTTTAGTGTTTGCATACTTTTAGTTTTTAAGGGTTATTTATTTACTCGAATTCTATTCACATTTGCGATACCAAAGACCAGGACGAAAAACCGCAGTGCCACTTCAAGTGCCACCAGGGTTTTCGCGGGTAAGGAAATTGGGACTATATCACCATATCCTACTGATGAGAATGTTATCAAACTAAAATAGGATAAATCAAAAAATACCGACAGTCCATCATTGCCAATACTGTTGTTCATTTTAAAATGAATAGCATCCACAAACTGTAACGCCGTGTAATCTATTGCAAACGATAAAACTATCAACACAATCAGGTATCCGAACAAGACCAGTACGTGGCTCAATAGATGGCTCTGACCAATTATCTTCATTAGTTGGTTAAAGGACAAGGCTATAATGAATCCTATCTTTAGTAATGTTA
>NZ_DERI01000026.1:7753-127871 GCF_002362375.1 Maribacter sp. UBA3344
ACAGTTCGATTACTGAAGCAATAAGCAGCACCAATAGAACATACCTTGAGCTGTTGAAAAGCTGCCGATAAAACGCCCTTGTGGTTTCTATGTCTTTTTCTTTATCCATTCTTATTTGTTATCTGTAAAAATCTCATCATAGGTCTTTGTTTCGTTCTCATTTTTTCTTCTCAAGAAGCGCATCCACACTCAAGTCATGCTTGTCATTAACCTTTATAAATGTAAAACTGGGGCGTTCTAAATTATAATCGGTAATCAACAGGGACCAGGAAGCTTTTAACTGAATTGTTTCTTCTGAAACAAGTTTCAACTCAATAGGAATTGTTATTTCCCGTGTAACTCCCACAAGGGTAAAATCGCCCATTGCGCTGAGCGTTTGCGCCGCTTTTTCGTCATAATCAAAATCGTCTTTAAGCTTTCCTTCAAAAACGACATTGGGATTTTTTTCCGCTTTTACCAACTCGTACATATGTCCATCCCGTTTTTCATTGTCTGTCTTTATGGATTTAACAGGTACCGAAAAGTTCAACGCACCGTCCTTAAAATCAATGGTGCCCTGTAAATCATCAGATTTACCGATATAGGAATTAAGGGGCATTTTTGCCTTAAAGGATGCGCTTCCTTCCTTTACTATAAAGTTTTGGGCGTTCATAGCCACGTTGCCAGAATACAACAGTATTATTAAAAAATACATTGCATTTTTATCCATAGCTTTTTATTTTTCGACCATTCAATCCGTTTGAATATAACTCTTGGTATGTTTTTGTCCCGTTTTCATTGATTCGGCGGACAATGAACTTCTTGTCGATACCTTTTCTACTTTCAAGCCCCATTGATTTTAGCAGCTCCTTAAAAGCTTCCATAGTGTTTTTATGGTAGTTGGCTACTTTGGTCTTTTTATCTTCTACTACCAATGATGCCACCCTTGAAGGTATCATTGTGGTGATTCCCGTAGGGCAGGTATCCAGATTGCATTTTAAGGATTGTACGCAGCCCAGGGCAAACATCATCCCCCTTGCGCTATAACAGGTATCTGCGCCGAGTGCCAACATTCTATAGATATCAAAAGCCGATATTATTTTTCCTGCCGCCATTACCTTTATTTCATCGCGCAACCCATACTTTTTAAGAATGCCGTTTGTAAAATGTACAGCTTCAATTATGGGAAGCCCGGCCCAATGTAGCGATTCCATATGTGCGGCACCCGAACCACCCTCTGCACCGTCTATGGCTATAAAATCTGGATAGTTTTGCTTTTCAGCAAAAATGCGGACCATTCTTTCGAATTCGTCTTGCTGTCCGATGCACATTTTAATCCCTATGGGCTTTCCTCCAGAAAGTTTTCGTAATTCTTGTATAAAGGCAATCATTTCCGAATCATTGCTAAATGCAGCGTGATGTGGTGGCGATAGAATTTCAGTTCCTTTTTCTACGTCCCTGTACTTTGCGATTTCCTCGGTATTTTTTTTGGCAGGAAGAATGGCACCAAAACCGGGTTTTGCACCTTGTGAGACTTTTATCTCAATCATTTTGACTACCTCATTGGATGCGATTTCTGCAAATTTTTTAGGGTCGAAATCTCCTTCTTCTGTCCTACATCCAAAATATCCTGTACCAAACTGAAAAATAACATCGGCTCCATATTCCTGATGGTAGGGGGTGAATCCACCTTCGCCGGTATTTTGGGCAAATCCTGCGATTTTTGCACCGCCGTTAAAAGCAAGGGTCGCATTATTGCTTATGGAACCATAGCTCATTCCAGCCAGATTGAGGATGCTTGCCGAATAGGGTTTTGAACACTTTGAACTTCCTATGGTAACCCTGAAATCATCTTTGATTTCCTTTGCAGGATACGTGGAATGGGTAAACCATTCGCGACCAACCTCGTCATACGGAATCTGCGTTCCAAAGGGTTGGTTTTTGACCGCGTCCTCGGCACGTTTATAAACAATTTCTTTCTGTATCCAATTGAAAGGTTTTCCCTCTGTTCTATTCAATAAAACCGTTTCTTGAACAACGTGACGTTGTTTTTCCAATAGATTGGTAATTCTTCCCAGCAAAGGATAGGTGCGTCTTATATTGTTGGATTTTTGAAAATAGTCCCTTAAGCCGAGAAGCAAAAAAGGCGCAATCAACAGCGCAAGCCACCATAAATGGGGCTTCCACATTATGAGCACTGCAAGTGCCACTAACAGTGTTATCGACGATATTAAAAATATTCTTCTCATGCTTTATTTTTCAATGCGAATGGCTTTCTTCCTCTGACGTTTCAGTTTCCAAATACTGGCCCTGTGGGCCAACGCCCTGAATATAAACGAGCTGAGCGCCATAATGTCCTGCTTGTGAAACGGAGAACGCCGAAAAGGCCATAACAAGGAGAACGGCTATTTCAAAACCTCGATTCAGTTTTATCCAAAAAAGGCTGATAACCTTCAATATTGCGGCCAGAGCGCTCGACCAAATGGTCCAATCTGCATATTTATCATGGTTATCCAATATTTTTTGAGCTACATCCGTAAGCCCGTGGGTATGCGGGTGTACATAAGTTCCCGCCACGTAGGCCCCAATGAAACCAGTACCGATAAGAAATAAGATAACCCAGTCCAGGTTCCTTTTAAGGACGAACAGCTGAATACCTTGGAGCAATGCCGCAAACAAAAGGAGTACGATAGGAAAATGCACCACCAACGGATGTAAATTGTCGAATTCATCCAAAGCCACCTCCTCCTTGTTTATGGGCTTTTCAGCATGGCTTTCGGTATGTTGCTGTAGTTTTTCGGACAATTCAACAGCATTAAAGGTTCCCAAACTATTCGCTGAATATCCCGAATTGTTCCCAATGGACTCAGGGGCACTTGCATGAAGCGACATTAGGCTTAAAAGCAGTACTAAAAATGAAACTGTTTTTTTCATAATCAATCGTTTTTATGATGAACTATTCATAATCTGTAAAATAAGCGCACCTATAACAATAGTGCCTATAATGATGTAAATGGTATAGTTGAACCACTTTTTCCAACCTTGTTTCCCTGACTTTTCCGGGCCATTTTTACAACAATCTTTCATTTCAATCCTAATTTTGTTTATTGTGCCTGTCAAGGGAAGAGCGTTAAACACCAACCATTGATTAACCAATATCCCCTTCCCTAACAGGACTTAATAATATAACACGAATCTGGGTGGACATTAACTATGTCAAACAAACAATCCAAAAACACATTCCCGACCGACCCAGATTTACTTTTCCAAATTCCCTTCGTTTATAAAGTTTTTACCAATCACAAAAATTAAATAGGGTAACAATGCAAATTGTAGTAGCGGCGACAGTCCCACATTAACCCATGGTACAATAGGCATTGCCTCTGCATAAGCCCAATCGCCCCGTGAGGTGTGCCAAATTTCTCCTAGTATTGCACCAGCACTTCCGATAAAAATTAACGAGAATATTTTATTGATACCCATTGACCTTGTCCAAAAGACATTTTTATATACCAAACCAAATCCGAAAAGCAGGATAAGCACCATCAACATATCAGCTACAGATGCGAGGGCACAAAACGATATATGTTGCCAATCGTATTCAAAACCTTCATAGAGCAGACCTTGTGCCAGCTCCCAAATAAAATTGAACGAAAACGCTATTACTGCAATACCGATGATATAGTTGTTATAATTTTTTTTGTCCCGTACCTGTTTGGCAAAATAAAGATATAGCAGAACGACCACGGTCAACGCAATGGTTGGTACTATAAAAATGTCAAGGCTCAATGCTTCCATTTTGGTTTTGCTTACGTTAAATCTTTTTTTGCATTTTATTTTATTAATACTCGTAAAGCTGTGCTCAGCAAGAATCAACTATTAATGCCTGAAAAGGGGAAGCATTGTAAACATTAACCGCTAACTTTATCTCCCCTTCCCTTATTCAGGCCTACATTTCTATAGTTTGTGTAACCTTTCCGCACGTCAACATTTTACTACCGTAATATGGATTCTTAACGTCCTTGCTAGCACTCAACCAATTACTGCCACCATCATACATCGGGCAAAATTGCTGATATAGCGTGTTTTTTGTTCCGGTAATGGCCACCATATCGGCTATATCCTTACTCAACGTTTTAAAGTGCTCGCGTTGATGGTCGATATTGCTTTTGGCAATATGTTCTGCATGTTCAATAGCGTCTGCTATAATATCTGCCAGTTCCTTTTGCTGATTTGCTGTATAATTTGACTTGTCAAAGGCTTTTAGTGAAACCGCCAATTTAGCACCTGTTTGGGCTGCCTTTTTGGTGTCATCTGAAACTAGGGCATCTTTTAGACTGAAATAGTCGTTTAATATTGCTTCAGCCTTTATGTCTTGCATTTTTTCCATGTTCATTTTCATCCCATCCATGTTCATTTTACTATGATCCATGTTCATTTTTTCTTTTTCCTGTGCGTTGGTGAAAGAAAGGGTTAACAATAGCATTGCTGCCATACTCATTTTTAGATATTTCATTTTTATTGTATTTAATTGTTGTTTATAATTTATTTTTAAGTTCCGTTAAAAAGTTGATGATGTCCTGTTTTTCAGTATCCGTAAAAACGGCGTCCCTGTGGATAAGAGTATAAGAGGCTAGAGGCATTTCGTCATTTTCTATCTGACTAATAATTGATTTTATTTTACTTGCCTTTCTTCTACTGCTCAGGGAATCCCACTCGTTAAAGTTGAGTTCGGCCTTTCCTTCCTTAACATGGTCTTCCAATAACCAAGCCACCGGTTGCACTTTATTGTACCACGGATATTGAGTGTTGTTACTATGGCAATCATAACATGACACCTGTAACTTCTTCTGTATAGTTTTAGGAACATTATATACTAGCATGAAGTCCGTTTCGGGTACACTATCACTTTGATTGGGTTGCGTGGGAATAAACTGAATTCCCACTAACCCGACCAAAAACACTAGTGCAATGATTTTTACACTTTTCTTCATTAGTTGATTTCCTTTTGTAAACTCCCGCAGCTTATCATTTTAGCCCCGTAATATGGATTCTTTATTTCCTTGGTAGCGCTCAGCCATTGTGCCCCCTTGTTGTTATTGTACATGGGGCAAAAATCCTGATATAACTTTTCTTCCGTCCCTGTAATGGCGATAAGGTCTATCATATCTTTGCTCAACACATCAAAATGTTCCCTTTGGTGGTCGATTGGGCTTTTTTCTATGTGCTCGGCGTGTTCAGTAGCATCTTCAATAATATCCTTCAATTCTTTTTGTTGTTCTGAACTAAAAGAACTGGCATCAAAACTATTTAAAGCCGTTACCATCGTGCCCCCGGCTTTCGCCGCACCATCTTTGTCGTCAGAGACCAGTGCATCCTTTAGGTCTAGGTAATTGGCAATAAGTGTTGTTGATTTTATTGCATGCTGTGCGTTGCCCATCATTTTATCCGACGATTCCATATCGCCATGATCCATTTTGCTATGGTCTTCTTCCATTGCGCCATCCATATGACCATTGTCATCCATTTGTTCCGAATGGTGACCGTCTTCGTCGTTATGCTCTTTTTTAGCGTCTTTACATGAAGTGGCTGTAAGGGCTACCAATGCAATTGCCATAATACTTGTTGTTACTTTTGATTTTCTCATGATTATTGAATTTGATGTAAATTATAGTTTTACGTTTTGCTGCTCAATAGTGTCGAGCAATTTTTTCAAGATATTCTTTGTATTTTTAGCTACCTCCATTATTTCTTTTTTCTTAGCGGAAGACCAAGTGATGTCGGTATCTTCTATCGACACTTCGATGATCGTATTATCTTCCACTTCCTTAACGGTTATGTTACACGGAAAAAGAACGCTCATTTGAACATCATTTGAAATCAGTTTTAATGCAGTTTCTTTTTCACATACCATTAGAATGAGGTGCCGAGGTATCTTTTCCATATCTGAACTCAGATACTCTCGCACGTCAAATTCGCCAACAAGATCAAGACCTAACTTTTTCAAGCCATTTTTTACGTTTTGTACGGTTTCCTCAAATGTCAAACTACCATACCTCCGCGTAATGCAATACGGGGTGCTCTGACTTTCTGAATAATCTTGTTGCGAGACCTGTTTGTTTTTACCCTTACTATTTTCCATTCTTCCGCTTCTAAAGTTTATCGATTACATTTTCCAATTTGGCGGTAATATCACTTGCGATTTCGGTCAATATTTCATTGTCGACGGCTTGCATAGACGCCATCGGGTTTACCGCCGCCACCTCTACATTCCCTTTCGATACTTCCTGCACGATTACATTGCATGGCAACATGGCACCTATCTTGTCTTCGGCCTCCAATGCTTGATGTGCATAGGGGGGATTGCAGGCACCAAGAATTCGATATTTTTTGAAGTCTACATCCAATTTCTTTTTCAAGGTTTCCTTGACATCGATTTCAGTTAAAATGCCAAAACCTTCTTTTTCAAGTTCTTCCGTAACCCTCTCGATAACTTTATCGAAATCTTCGTTAAGGGTCTTATTGAAATAATATCCCATCGTTTTAATTTTTAGAATTAATAATTCATTTTTGTTCTTCGTATTCTTCTTGGGATAGTTCGCCTTTGGCATACCGTCTGTTCTAAATTTCTTTAGGACTTTCTTTACTTGTATTTTACTTCCATTTTTACCGGCAAGAAGTACTATTCCTACGACTATCACTGCAAATATTATAATCTACATGTACATCATAATTATGTTTTTTAACTATCAAAATCTCACCAAAAGTCCGCCCCCCCAGCCATATCGGTTATTGTAGTTTGCTTGGATTGAAAAATTGCGTGAGAGTATATAAGAAGCCCCTACCAACCATTGGGTTTCACTTTCATAAGAGCTATTTCCTAAATCATTGACCCATCCAAAGTCTGCTCTGTATTCGTATTCACCTTCTAGAAAAATTCTAGGAAAAATCAATAGTTCTCTGTCCAGACGGATTCTTGGGCGTAGCTGATGGTCCATACTCACATCTACATTGAACCTATAAGGCGTAAAGTATTTTACACCAACCAATCCTACGGTATTAAATGTATCATAAGAATCCGGTGTTGAAGTTTCGGTATTTACTCCCGCATACACACGTACCCAATCATTCAGGTATCTATTATAATTCACTTCTATTTCGGCATTTTGGTCGTAGTCAAATTCGGCACGTAGACCAAATTCATTGCGGATATTACTCGATATTAGGTTAAGCTCATTGAAATTTGAACCTAAACGTGCTCTTCCCCAAGAATAATAATGGTCTGTTTCATCGATGAGTTTTTGAACGGGAAAATCCTTCATTCTTTCGTCTCTTGGCGTATCGTAACTGAAAACCCTTGCCATACCGCCCATCATATGATACAGTATGTGGCAGTGAAAGAACCAATCGCCATACTCTTCATTATAGAACTCTATGACCACTTTCTGCATTGGTGGTACATTTACCGTATGCTTTAATGGGGAACGTTCGCCATTTTCATTGATGACCCTAAAATAATGCCCGTGCAGGTGCATTGGGTGGTGCATCATGGTAAGGTTATTGAGCGTAATCCGCGTTACTTCGCCCCCCTTGATTTTTATTTTATCGGTTTCTGAAAGGGGTACGCCATTCATACTCCAAACATAGCGTTGCATATTTCCGGTCAGGTTTAACAGAATATCGTTTACGGGTAAATCAGCCTTGTAGGTGGTATTTTCTTTCGCTTTTAAGAAATCATAGTTAAAATAGGTTTTACGCGTGCTGTAATCAAAGGATGCGGTATCCTTCTGCATCATAGACATATCGTGACCCACATGGCCATCCATCTTATGCGACGGTTGAGTGGATTTCATTGACATTGTATCTTTTTTCATTCCTGCCATACCGTCCATCTTTTTATCCGTCTCCATTTGCATATGATTTTTATTCATATCCATAGGTTTTTGGTCTTCCATTTTCATTTTATCATCCATTTGACCATTATTCATTAACATCTTATCGTGCATTCCCATTTGCATCTGCCCATCCTTCATATTCATCTTCATCCCATATTTCTGCATTAAAACTTCGGGCGTGTTCTTCTTTTTGTTTCCCACCATTGCAGGTGCTCCCATTTTCATATCCATTTTGGCCATTTGCTTCATCATCGCCACTTTGTCCGGTCTGTCAATCGTTTTCGCAGGATAAAGAGTTCCCTTTCCCAAACGCAATGAGGTATGCCCGGAGCCATCTTGTGCCGTTGCCGTAACTTCCAAAGTGCCGTCAGGTAAGGTGACGATTACATCATAGGTTTCGGCAACGCCAAATAGAAATCGGCTTTTGGATACGGGTTGCACATCAATACCATCGCCGGAAACCACCATTGGGTTACCCCCACCAAAATCCATCCAATAATAGGTAGAGGCCGAAGCATTGATAAAGCGAAGCCGCACCTTTTCTCCGGGCTTGAATTCGGGATATTCTGCCAATATTTTCCCGTTGGTCAGAAATGCCGGATAATAGATATCGGCTATATCAGCACCTTCCATACGGTCTCTCCAAAATTTAAGTTGAGCCCCAAAAGCACCTTCTTTGATGACCCTACCCAAGGGAACCGCTGTACCTTTTTTGACTTGATACCATTCGTTTCCCCTTTTTAGGTTACGCAGTACGTTCATCGGTTTTTCGTTGGTCCAGTCAGAGAGTACCACGACCAAATCCTTATCATATTCCAATGTTTTTTCCTTGGGCTGAATCATAATGGAGCCGTAAACACCCTTTTGTTCCTGTAGCATCGTATGGGAATGGTACCAATAGGTGCCGGATTGATTGATCGGGATTCTGTATTGGAAAGTGGTTCCTGGCTCAATTGGTGGGGTAGTCAAATAGGGAACCCCATCATAAAAATTGGGGAGTATCAATCCGTGCCAGTGTACCGATGTTTCAACGTTCATTTTATTGGTTACGTTGATGATGGCCAGGTCGCCTTCGGTAAATTCCAAGACTGGTCCGGGAATACTGCCATTGATGGTCATTCCGTTGGCAGTTAGCCCTCCAAGCGTTATTTTGTTATTTTCCAAAACAAGGTTGTATTCCTTAACGGGTCGTCCTTCTTCCTTTCGATCCTGCCCGTTGGTGCCTACTTGGGCAATGCCCTCAAATGAAATGAGAAGTACCAACAATACTGCGATTTTTCTTAACATAGTTCTTAGTTTATTTTTTTAGTTTATATTACGTCTAAGTTGCCATATCCATTGATTTGATTGATTTTAATATTGTCTCATAAACTATTTCTGTAAAAAATAAAACAATAAAAGGTTGGACACCTCAACTTTTCAATCAATCGATTCCAATCACTATGGACGGCCCGACCATCCTTTGATCCGGCCCACGAACAATGATATCACGAACACAAGTATACCAACACCCAAGGCCCACCAGTACATTTCCATCATTTCATGTTTTTGTTTTTTTCCAATTAATTTGAATGCAATTCACCGTCATTTTTCGACAAATTCTCGCAAGCTGGTATTAGAAAGAAATCTCGAGGTGCTATGGAAACTTCTCTTAATGGTTCATTCGTCCAATTTCTTTGAACTTCAAAAAATTCTTCTCTGATTCAAAGTAGGCCACCTTACCGTCCATGCCCATTAGCACAATAAATGCTTCCGCTTTATCTACCATTTGTTTATTTAGCGGATCTAGCGCTGTTCTAGCGTTATCATTTTCATTCAAAGTCTTAACACACATATGGCAACAACCATAATATGTTTTTCCATTGACTGGAACAGGTATCTGTAATTTACCCATGAAGGCATCGTTCACCATACAGACCTGTTCAGTAGGCACTTGGGAGCCTACCTGATAATTTTGGGTCATCTCCAACTTAGGTTGCGCTTCTTCCACTTTGCTCTGGACCGTTGTCGGTCTTGGGGGCTCTGCAATCTTTGTTTTCTTGGCCTCAGTATTGCAGCCCATTAGAGTAATGATGGTAAATGCTGTAATAATTAGATACTTTGCCATAATTTTTTAGATTATTTTAAAAACTTACTTTTTTATGGTCGATTCCGTTGAGCCACATGTCAGCATTTTACTGCCCATATAGGGATTATTGATAATTTTTTCTAAACTGAGCCAATAAGCCCCTTGGTTGTTGTCTGCCATAGGACAGAATTGTTCATAAACCTCTTTGTCTACCCCGAACAGGCGTACACCTTTTGACAAATGTGCCGATAGATGTTTAAAGTGTCCCCTTTGCTTTTCGATATCAGAGGTTTTGCCAATTGCTTCTGTTGAAGACTTGATCTCTTTTGATATTGTCATCCAGTGATTATGGGCCTCATGGTCGGTCAACAGTTTCATATCGACCTTTTTCAATGTAGCCAACAATTTATCGACCCCTTTTTTGGCAGCAGCAGCTTCGTCCTTTACCAAGGCGTCTTTGAGATCCAGATAGTTCTCGAAAACCTTTTCAAGCTGTCCCTTAAAGGTTTTGGACACTTGCAGTCTTTTTTCCATACGACTGTGGTCAGTCTCATCGGGCATTTCAGAATGGTCCATGGACTCCTTGGGATTCATTTTACCTTCCATTTGATCCTTTTTACCCATATCCATTCCGCCATGGTTATGTCCGGTCATTGCAGGACCACCCTCAGGATTCATCATACTAGGCTTACCCGCTAATTGTGCTGCGGCATCAATACTGAATGTTCCGTTAATGGCTATTTCGTCCCCCTCATCCAAGCCTTTGTTTACCACGAAACCATTCCCCAAACCGGGTCCTAAAGTTACTTCGCGCATCATAAAATTCACACCTTTTGCAGATGTATTCTTAACATATACTACAGAACGCTGTCCTGTCCACATCACAGCGGTTTTGGGAACTACGATAGCATCTGATTTTATCGGCAATTTCGCTTCCACCGTGCCAGAAACGAACATTTCAGGCTTTAGTTTTAAACCTTTGTTGTTGATTTCCACCCTGGCCTTTGCTACCCTTGTCATGGGATTGATTACCGGGTCAATATAAGAAATGCGACCTTTAAAGGTTTCCCCTGGTAAAGAAGGGATAGTAAAACTTACCTCATCATCCTTTTTTACCCAAGCCATATCCGATTCATAGACATCGAATAATACCCAAATATTATAAAGATTTGCAATTTGATATAATGCTTTGCCCTTGTTGACATAGTCGCCAAGGTTTACCATTTTTTCAGTTACATAGCCCGAAACATCGGCATGTATGGGTAGTTCTTCTTTAACAATACCAGATTCGAGGATTTGTACGATTTGCTTATCAGATAGTTTCCAGTTTTTTAATTTTTCCTTTGCGGCATCAAAAAGCTGTGGCTGGGTCTCAACAATCTTTCTCGCTTCAAAAAGCTCTTCCTGGGCGTTTACCAAATCTGGGGAGTAAATGGAAGCAATCACCTGCCCTTGGTTTACATTCTCACCTGTAAAATTGACCATAAGTCTTTCTATACGTCCAGGTATATGGGATGACTGGGAATATACAGACCGCTCATCGGCTTCAACCTTGCCGTTTAATTTAAGCAACTTTATGGGCTTGGTCTTGCCCACTACGGCTGTTGAAACGTTGGCAAGCTGCATGGCTGTTGGCGACATGCTTATGACCATGGGATCCAATTCTGAATCATTATCGTCTCCCAAAGGAATTAAGTCCATCCCACAGATGGGGCAGTCACCTGGTTCATTTTGTCTGATCTGCGGATGCATGGAACAGGTCCAGATGGTTTCTCCAGCTATTTCTTCTTCCGTATGTTGGTGCTCATCTGTTTTATTGTTTTCTGAACCTCCAAACAATAGCCACCCGAACAACAAGCCTAAAACCAGGGTAGATGCGGCCACTTTTATGATTTTTTTTGTTTCTGTTTTCATCTGTATAAAATTTTTAATTTTTTGAAGATTAATGCCTTAAAAATTTTAAGACATTAAGTAATTCGCACAAATTTTATTCATCCCAGTAGGTAAATATGTCGATGAAAAAATTTATGCTCATTTCATTTGTTTATTTTTTTGCAGTGATATAATTTAATTTAGCCAATGCTATTTTATATTGTTTCAATGCGGTTATTTTTAGTTTATCGTACTTTAACAATTGTTGCTGCATTCTCAATACCTCTTCGAAGTCCTTTCCAGAATTCCCATAGGACGTAAACAACAGATTAAGTGCCTGTTCCGACTCTGTTATTTGTTCATCGAAAAGTGACACCAACTCGGTTTGTTGTTCAATATCAAAAAAGGCCATTTCGTAATTTGATAATAATGAATTGGTCATTTCTGTCTTTTGTAGCGAATAACTTTCCTGCATTAATTGCGCTTCCTTTACGGCTGCCTTATACTTTTTCCTAAAAATAGGCAGGCTTAGGGTTACCATTGGCATTAATACATCCTTGCCATTGTCAGGCACAACCATATCGGTACGTTTATCTACCATTACATAGTCCAAGCCAAGGCCGATTTTTGGGAAACCTTGTTTAATAGCCGCCCGTTCAGAGGCCTCTACAGCCTTTACCTTCAATTCCAAAGAATTTAAGAGTGGATGATCTACCAAAAGGGAATCTTTACCATTATCAAAGGACAACATGTCAATTTCAAGGGTTTCAGAAATAGATACCGGTTCAAATTCACCACGGTTTAATAATTTATTGAAAGTTGTTAAAAGCGGGCGTTCCTTTTTTTTCAGTATTTCCAGATTTGTCTGTGATTCCTTTAAAAAAATATCTACTCTCAAGACATCCACCAAGGTTCCTACACCATTTTTAAATTTTGAATTGGAAATGGTCTTATACGACTCTAGAATTTCAATATTCCTTTCTTCAATTTTCATCCATTCTTGGAGTTCGTACAAAGGAAAATAAGCCGCTGAAACCTCATAGTACAATTTGTTCTTGGCATCCAAAAAGGATTGATACTTGGCTTCTGCCATAAGTGCTGCGGCATCACCTTGTGCTTTTAAAGTTCCAAACCAAGGGAACATTTGGGTCAATGAAAACCTAGCTTTTTGTGGTCCAACCCTGGTTTCCACCGGTGAAACAAAATATCCAAAAGAAAGCGAAGGATCTGGCAAGGTGCTTACCTGCGGCACTTTTTGCAATACCGCTTCAAACTCCTTGTACTGCGAAAGCAATCCCGGATTGTTTTCTGCCGCTAACTTAAAGTACTCCTCTAAAGTCTGGCTATATAATCCCATACTTATTAAGACAAGTATTATTGTGAATACATTTTTCATTTTATTGTATTTTTTTCAATTTCTTATTTTGATTTTTAATGACCGTTTCCCTCCAATATGCCTGTAATACAGGTACTACAAACATGGTCATGATTTGAATGGTCATCCCCCCAAAGGTCGGAATAGCCATGGGAATCATTATGTCTGCCCCTTTTCCTGTTGAGGTAAGCACAGGCAAAAGTGCAATAATGGCCACCGCTGCCGTCATCATTGCCGGACGGACTCTTTTCTTTCCAGCCTCCAGTACTGCCGCCCTTACATCTGGAATGGTTTGTGGGTTCTTTTCCTCAAAAACCTGATGGATATAGGTTCCCATAATCACACCATCATCTGTTGCGATGCCAAAAAGGGCAATAAATCCTACCCAAACAGCAACACTTAAATTGATGGTATGCATTTGAAACAGGTCGCGCATATTAACACCGGATATGGCGAAATTCATGAACCAATCCTGTCCATAAAGCCACAACATGATAAACCCTCCTGCAAAAGCAACAAATACACCCGAAAAGTGAATGGATGATGCTATTACTGTTTTAAATTGGAAGAACAGCAGCAGGAATATAACAATTAAACTGATTGGTATAACAATGGACAATCTTTTCACTGCCCTGATTTGGTTTTCATAACTACCAGAAAATTTGTAACTAATTCCCGCTGGTACGGTTAATTCCCCTGTATCAATTCTTTTTTGAATGGCTTCTTGCGCGTCGTTCACAACATCTACTTCTGCAAAGCCATCGCGTTTATCAAAAAGAACATAGCCCACCAAAAAGGTGTTTTCACTTTTGATGGCCTGTGGCCCTCTTACATATTCAAAATCAACTACTTGTGATAGTGGAATTTGAGCTCCTACTGGGGTGGGAATCAATATTTTACTTAAAGACTCTGGATCATCCCTTAATTCCCTTGGATAACGCACCCTTACAGGAAACCGTTCCCTACCTTCGACTGTAGAAGTAACTTTCATACCACCAATGGCGGTTTCAATGCTTTGCTGTACATCTTCCACGTTAAGTCCATATCTGGATATTTCATCTCTATTAATATTAAGGTGCAAATAGGGTTTTCCAACAATTCGGTCCGCAAATACGGCCTCTGCTTTTACTGAAGGAACTTCTTTTAAAATACCCTCCAATTGCATTCCAAATTCTTCTATTGTTTTTAAATCTGGCCCAAATACCTTTATCCCCATGGGAGCACGCATTCCTGTTTGCAACATGACCAACCGGGTCTCAATGGGCTGTAATTTGGGAGCCGATGTTATACCAGGAATTTTTGTGACCTTAACAATTTCGTCCCAAATATCGTTCGGCGATTTAATCTGTGGCCTCCAGTTGCGGAAAAATTCGCCATTGTCGTCCTCTATCAAATCTTTTTTGGTAATTCCCTGTTTTAAGGCTTCTTCATTGGTCAGGGTGTCCTTTTGTTTGGTAATAAACCTATCTTCCTTATCCACTTTAAAATGGACCCTATGACCTTCTTCATCTAAAATAAATTCAGGCTTGTAATTGATGATGTTTTCAAACATGGAAATAGGTGCCGGATCGAGTGCCGATTCTACCCTACCTAACTTACCCACGACCAATTCTACTTCGGGGATATTTCCCAACAGCATATCCAGCTGTCCTGCTATATTCTTATTATATTCTACCCCAGAATGTGGCATTGAGGTAGGCATCAATAGGAACGACCCTTCGTTGAGTGATGGCATAAACTCCGACCCTATACCAGGAAATCTATTTGAAGCCGCCTGCCAACCAGAGGATTGCCGAACGCTTTTCCATCCTACGGATTCAAGGCCTTTGGCAACAATTCCGAAAGAACTGTCGAAGCCAATCCAAACCAAAACCCCGAAAAACAGCGTCACAAAAGGTATTAGCATAAATTTTCCTTTGTTCTGCAAACACCATCGTAATACCGGGGTATAGAAATGTACAATGGCTAATAACGCCGCCAAAATAATTCCGATCAAAAACAGCACAAAAATATAGTTTATGATGATCCCGTTTTGAGGTCCTAATGGCATCCACTCCTCTGTAAGGAAAAAAGAAGCGATGAAAATCGTTAGTCCTAAATTGATATAATTGGGGTACAATTTATATTTCTCTGGCCATTTAGGCTCCAATAAATTATTCAATCCGATCAGCGTTATAACCAACGGCAGCCACATATGGGCATAAATAGCAAATACAATACCTGCAACAATCAATAATATAGACCAAAAACGGCGTACGCGTTTTTTGTCATAATTCACTCCCATTACAAAATGGGCCAGTGCTGGCAATACAATAATACCTAAAACAAACGCACTTAACAACGCAAAGGTCTTGGTAAACGCTAAAGGCCTGAATAATTTTCCTTCGGCCGATTGCATGGCAAAAACTGGCACGAAACTTACAACCGTAGTGGCCAATGCTGTTGTAATGGCTGAAGCTACTTCTACAGTTGCCTTATAAATTACTTGCATAAGCTCTTTCCCTTTAACGCCATGATTCTCTGGCATTTCCAAGTGCCTAATAATATTTTCAACAAATACGATTCCCACATCCACCATAACACCAATAGCAATGGCAATGCCTGATAGAGCAACGACATTGGCGTCGACACCGGCATATTGCATGACGATAAAGGTCATCAATACCCCAACGGGCAACAGGCTTGAAATAATAATGGAAGCCCTTAAATTGAGGACAAGTACCAATACAACAATGATACTGATTAAAATCTCATGGGATAAGGCATTTTCGAGCGTGCCAATGGTTTCATGTATAAGTTGAGTACGGTCATAAAATGGCACAACAGTCAATTGGCTTTCAACACCATTGACCAAGGTCTTTTTTGGTAACCCAGGTGCAATTTCTTTTATTTTATCCTTGACATTGTTGATAACCGCCAAGGGGTTGGAACCGTAACGGGCCACTACAACACCCCCAACAACTTCTGCCCCCCCTTTATCAAGCACTCCTCTACGCGTCGCTGGACCTAAACTGACCACTCCAATATCTTTGATACGTACAGGAACGTTATCCTGGACAGCAACAACCGCTTTTTCTATATCTTCAGTTTTCTTGATGTACCCCAAGCCCCTTACCAAATATTCCGCCTGATTGACTTCGATGGTTTTTGCGCCTACGTCCCTATTGGATTTTTGAACGGCTTGCATAACCTTATGCAAGGGAATGTTATAGGCTTTAAGGGCATCAGGATTTACATCTATTTGATATTCCTGTACATAACCACCAATCGAAGCTACTTCTGAAACACCTTCAACAGCATTTAAACCGTATTTTACATAAAAGTCCTGTGCGGTGCGAATTTCATGCAAGTCCCAACCACCAGTGGGATTGCCATTTTTATCCCTACCCTCCAGCGTATACCAATATACTTGCCCTAATGCTGTAGCGTCAGGTCCTAAAGCTGGGGTTACACCATCGGGCAACAGGCCTGCCGGAAGAGAGTTCAATTTTTCCAAAATCCGGGATCGGGACCAATAAAACTCGGTTTGCTCATCAAAAATAATATTGATCATGGAGAATCCGAATATGGAAGAACTACGAATGGTTTTTACCCCTGGTATACCCAACAAATAGGTAGTCATAGGATAGGATATCTGATCCTCGATATCCTGTGGGGAACGCCCTGGCCATTGTGTGAAAACGATTTGTTGGTTTTCCCCAATATCGGGTATAGCATCGACCGGTACGGGATCTTTTGGGAGAAACCCTGTATCCCAATTAAAAGGAGAAGTAACAACTCCCCAAGTAATTAAAGTTATTAAAATGAGAACAGTAACTAGTTTGTTCTCTAAAAAGTATTTTATGATATTATTAAGCATATTATGTAATGTTAGGTTGGAATTAAATGAGATGTTCCAAAGGCAATAAATATATGAACCACACTATATCAATAGCACAGCCATACTTCAACAATACAATACGCTTTTATATAAGGAAAATTTGATCCAGAATGTGAATATCCTTAACGAAAAGAAGAGATGAGTAGCAACTGAAAGGAACTACATTTTCTTGTAATCCCTCAAAAAGGTTTAAATAACTGTAAACGAAAGAAGCAACGAAGTGTTGCTGTTCAAAACTTAATTTTTCAAATGTAAGTTTCAAGTCGTGTTGCCCGTTTTTTGAAAATGTAACATCATCACAACAATCATTAGAATCAAAATTGTCATTGTGTGAGTTCTGAGTTTGTCGTATCTCCATTCCGCAAGATTCGACTTGGCCAAAGAAGGAGAAATCAACTAGATTGTCACAACAATAATGTTGTTCAACCGTAAAAGAAAAGGTTGAAAACAACACCACTAGTGCCATTGTAAAAGACGCTATTTTATTAAAATCGCTTTTCATCAATACCGCAAAAATACATAAAATTTAACATGACCTTAAAATTTAACAAAATTTTAAAATCAAAATTATTCAATATGCAAATCTAATTGTTCGTCTTTCGAAAATAGATGACAATTATCAAACTTTGGCATAAGGCAACAAACTTATAGTAATATTATAATTGGAAATTATTTAGAATCTTTCTCAATAAGATTGCGTCAATTCTAAAAAAAAATTATGTTTGCATTTTATTTTTATTCAATCTAAATAAGTGCAGAATGAGATGGTTTTTAACTGTATTTTCAACAATCCTCCTGACGGCGAATTTAGGGTTATCCCAGGAAAGCAATGATGGTAAGGATTCAACTGCCCTGAAAACAGAAATCCTAGACGAGGTCATAGTCAATGCAAGTGCCATTATAGGGAGTAAATTTGAAGCCATGAACAGAACGGGTTCCGCAAATTATATATCGGCGAAAGAACTTCAAAAATTCCGTTACAACGATATTAATAGGATATTGAGAAACGTCCCCGGGGTCAATATCTACGAGGAGGACGGTTTTGGATTGCGGCCCAATATCAGTTTAAGGGGTACTTCTCCGGAACGTAGTGCAAAAATCAATCTTATGGAAGACGGCGTGCTTATAGCCCCTGCCCCTTACAGTGCCCCTGCCGCATATTATTTTCCCACCATCGCAAGGATGCAGGCCGTGGAAGTATTGAAGGGAAGTAGTCAGGTCCAATATGGACCAAATACTACGGGTGGCGCCATCAACATGATCTCTACCCGGTTACCAGACCGGTTTATGGGAAGAGCGAGCTTAATGGCCGGTAACTACAATTCAAAGAATACACAGATCGTAATAGGCGATAGTTTTAAGAACTTCGGATTCGTAAGCGAATACTATAACTACAATTCAGACGGTTTTAAAAATATTGACGGAGGGGGAAATACCGGTTTTGATAAATCGGACTATTTGGCAAAGTTTCGTATAAATACGGATGAAGATGCAAAAACCTATCAATCCCTTGTCTTTAAAATCCAATTTTCCGAAGAAAGGGCCAATGAAACCTATTTAGGGTTGACCGATGCCGATTTCAATGAAAACCCGTACCGTAGATACAGGGCATCCTCGGAAGATGTGATGGACGCGGAGCACCAACAATACCAATTAACACATTTTCTTAAACTTTCCCAGACCCTGTCCATTACCACCACGGGATATGTGAACAAGTTTAAACGCAACTGGTACAAATTGGACGATGTAAATCTTGGGGAGCGCGTTGGAATAAACAATGTGCTCACAGATCCGGAAACCTATGCCATGGAATACAATGCCTTGTTGGGAAACACGGATACCCCGGAAGATGTGTTCGGCATAAAAGCGAATAACAGGAGGTATACCTCCCAAGGAATACAGTCCATTGCCCGGTTGCGATGGGGCGCTGACTGGTTACAAAGCCTGGAGCTGGGTATTCGCTACCATGAGGATGAGGAGGATAGGTTTCAATGGGTAGACAGGTATGGTTTTCAGAACAATGAACTAATACGCACAACGGTCGGCATCAAAGGGGCGGATGCAAACCGTATCGGCAACGCAAAGGCAATTGCCGCGCATACCTTGTACAAACTAAATTTGGGCAGGTTTACATTGACCCCAGGTATTCGGTACGAGAATATTACCTTGGGCAGGATAAATTACGGTACCAACGATGCAACGAGATCGGGTACGGACCTTTCCGAACGTGAGAACCAAGTGGATGTTTGGATTCCGGGAATTGGGGCAAATTATACCTTTACCGAAAATCTTTCCGTTTTTGGCGGGGTGCACAAAGGGTTTTCCCCTCCCGGCAATACCGAAGGCCAAGATGCGGAAAGCAGTATAAATTATGAATTGGGTACCCGTTTTAAGTACCATGGAATTCAAGGCGAAGTGGTAGGCTACTATAACGACTATCAAAACTTGTTGGGGAACGACCTTGCGGCTACAGGTGGTACGGGCAGCTTGGACCAATTCAACGCTGGCGAGGTAAGGGTCAGCGGTGTAGAAGTATCGTTGAACTATAACCTTTTGAATAACAGCTCGGAAAAGGTCCGCTTACCGTTAACGTTTAACTATACCTTGACCGATACCGAGTTCCTTAGTTCATTTGACAGTGCCAACGCTATATTCGGGGAAGTCTCGGTGGGTGATGAGATACCCTATATCGCCAAGAACCAGTTCAATTTGAACCTTGGCCTGGGGCATGAAAAGTTTGGCATTGACATGGGCGCACGCTATATCGATGCATTCAGGACACAAGCAGGAACAGGGACCATTCCCACAAATTTAAGGGTGGATTCCAATTTTGTCGTTGACATGTCGGGCCGCTATTTCTATAATAGCCACTTCACCTTTTCCGCCAATATCATTAACTTGTTCGACACCACCTATGCGGTGTCAAGGGTTCCTGCCGGATTACGGCCTGGGCATCCATTCGGGGTTAACTTTTCAATAACCTATGGCCTTTAAAAGAAAGAATCATATTTTTTAGACCATGTCAATTGAAAACCGATGTAAGGACATTTGTCCTTTTTACCTCACATGGCCAAGAATTAAAAACAGCACCTGAATTTTTTCTTTTAATTTTTCCCTTAAAATTTTGAGGGCTTTGGTAAGATGTCCTTCGACCGTTTTGATGGAGATACCAAAATGTTCCGCAATCTCAGTATTGGTTAGCCCTTCTTTCTTACTTAACTTAAATACTTGGTTGCACTTCTTTGGAAGCTGTTCGATCTCTTTTTCAACTAGTTCCACCTTATGTTTTAAGTCTTCTTGATATTCTCTTTCAATTACAAGGTCCAAAGTTTCGGCATAGGTAGTCTCGAAAAAATAAGTTTCTTTCTTATACTTTTTTACATGGTCCAAAAAATTGTTTCGGACAGACTTGTAGAGCCATCCCTTTAAGATAGTTCCCTTTTTTATATTATCCCTTTTCTTCCATAGTTTAAAAAATGCTTCCTGCACCAAATCTTTTGCCAAAGCTTCGTTACGGCTTAAACTTTTTGCATACCAATAGATTTCATTATAATAGAACTCAATGACTGTTTTGAAAGCCTTCCTATCCCCTTTTTGGATTGCTTCAACATTAATTTTTTCATCTAAGTTATTTGAATTCATAGGCTATTTTAACAAAAAAAAATCAATATTATAGATTATTGACAATAAAAAGTAAGGGTATTGTATAGTTCAATCGTTTACATAATATGAATTGGGACTTTCCTAAAAATCATCGATGAAAAATAAGAAAATAGAAATTATCATACACAAATTTTTGATCAATACGGCAACTTTGGATGAGCTTGATATTTTGGCCAAATGGGTCGATAAAAATAAATCTAGCTTTCAGGAAGAAGTGGAACTCCATCATCTAATAACCGGGGCTGGAGAAGAAGAAAGTACAGAACACCTAAAGAAAAATCTGATATCGGCTTTTAATCACACTAGACTCGTCGCAGGCAAGGTCAAAAAAAGGAACTTACTACTCAGGTACGCCGCGATTTTTGTCGGCGTTCTTATGTTAGGTATTTATGCTTACGAGCAACGTAGTCCTGAAGTAATTCTTGAAAAAGAAGCCACGATTACTTTTGAAGATGGGTCTAAAAAGGAAACCTTAAATGACAAGGCAACCGGAATAGTGTCTACTACAAATGCCTATGTGGTAGAGCAAGAAGGCACTAAAATTACCTATAAAAAAGTAGCATCGAACCAAAAAAAGGTGAATCGGTTGGTTTTCAACACCTTGGATGTGCCTTATGGAAAAAAGTTTCAGTTGTTACTATCCGATGGTACGGAAGTATACCTTAATTCGGGTTCCTCAATTACATACCCAGTGATATTTTACGACGAAGGTCCAAGGAATGTTGTTCTTAGAGGGGAAGCTTACTTTACCGTTGCTTCAGATTCTTTAAGGCCATTTACGGTCAGCACACAACTTCTTGATGCAAAGGTCCTAGGGACGGAATTTAATATTTCCAGTTATCGGGATGACGAACATATTCAAGTGGTACTTATTGAAGGTAGTCTGTCAGTCGGTCGGAATAATTCTATTGGTTCGGGAGATGTAATCCTAAAACCGAATCAGCTGGCTTCCTATTCCTATTCCGATGATGAACTATCCACTGCCAATATAGATGTTAGCAGTTACATTGCTTGGAAAAATGGCATATTGTTGTTCAAGAACGAAGACTTTTATCATATCGCAAAAAAACTTGAAAGGCACTATGATGTAAAAATCGAGATAAAGGATATGCAGGTAAGCAAAGAAAGATATACAGGAAGGTTTAAAACGGAAACCATTGAGGAAATACTACAGGCTTTTCAACGGATTAAAAGTTTTGATTACAACATTGAAAACAATAACATTATAATTAACCTTAAAAACTAAGCGTATGGAGTGAACCTTAAAAGAATCAGGGATTGCTGGAACAATCCCATGATTCCAAACGAATTTAAAAACTATTTGACCAATTTCTAAACTCTCTCAAAAGTATGAAAAACACACTATGTAAAAGGTATTTTACGATTAAAATAGACCTGAAAATGAAAATTACCATGTTGTTTCTTTTGGTTGCCTTTTTTCAACTTCAGGCAAATAACACGTATTCCCAGAAATCCAATATTTCTATGAACATGAAGGATGCTACGATAGCGTCAATATTTGAAGAAATAGAGAAAACAACCGATTTCAACATTCTTTATAAGAATTCCACTTTAGACATCAATAAACGTATTTCCGTAAACGTTGACAAAGTCAAGATAGATGAACTGATGGGTATAGTTCTAAAGAAAACCAATGTTTCTTTTGAAATTAGAAAAAAACTTATCGTGTTGGTTGAAAACGGCAAAAAGTTGAATTCCGGTACTAGTCCGGCCTCATCCAATCCTCCAAAGGTTCCGGGTCAAACCATGACGGTAACTGGCACGGTAACCGATCAAGACAATATTCCCTTAGGTGGAGTGAGTATTGTAATCAAGGGCTCCACTAAAGGGGTTTCCTCTAATTTTGAGGGGGAATATGAAATAGAAGCTTCTGAGGGCGATATTCTTGTGTTCTCTTATATTGGCTTTTCCTCACGTGAAATCAGTGTAAAACAAGCAGACGTAATTAACGTTACCATGATGCAAAGTTCAATGGATTTGAACGAAGTAATCGTTACCGCAACCGGTGCACGCCGTAAGGTTGAGATGGGAAATTCCATTGCGAATCTCAACGTTGCCGATGACGTAAAGCAGCGGCCGATAAGCAATGTCTCGGACCTACTTCAGGGGCAGGCGACCGGCGTTCAGATTTCAAGTAGTGGAGGTTCTACAGGCATGGGTTCGCGCATTAGGATCAGGGGTTCGAACAGTGCATCCCTTTCCAACGAACCAGTAATTTATGTTGATGGTATTTTGATTAATAACGAGGCAAATTCAATCTCTTTTGAAACAGGTGGGCAATCCCCTTCCCGTTTAAATGATATCAACCCAGAGGATATTGAGTCTATCGAAATCATCAAGGGTCCTTCCGCGGCAACATTATACGGATCTATTGCGGCCAACGGTGTAATTCGTATTACCACTAAAAAAGGTAAACAAGGAGAACCAAGATGGTCTGCATTTTTCGAGAGCGGTTTGGTAGAAGATGTAACAACCTATCCCAAAAACTATCAGGCACTTGACGCAGCAGGCAATCCCGGTTTCAACTTTGAAGCGGCCGAAGGCACTTTTGTCCACAGTACGGTCAATTCTTTTCAGCCCTTGAACGACCCGCGTACCTCGCCTTTTAGAACCGGACAGTCTTATGGCGGTGGGTTGAGCGTATCGGGAGGTTCGGAAGTACTCACCTATTTCCTTTCGGGAAGTCTTACCGACGGTGAAGGCGTGTTGCCCGTCAATAACATAAAAAGAACGAATTTCCGGGGAAATTTCGGAGCCAAGATTACTGATGACCTTAAGGTAAATTTGACCACGGGCTACACCAACAGTAATCTGGAACTTCCCTTGAACGATAATTTTGCCCTCGCATTAATGAGTCAGGGCCTAAATGGTACATCGACCATAGATGTCAACAACGGTTGGGGTGAATTTACACCCGATGAACTGTTTACCATAGACACCCGGCAAATAATCAATCGTTTTACCAGTGGTCTTGAACTCATTTGGCAACCCTCTGAAAAATTGAACCTAAGAGCCTCCGGAGGCCTAGATTTTACATCCCGTTGGGACAGTCAGTTTTTCCCCACGGGTGAAGCCCCTGATTTTCTAAACTACGACGAAGGTGCCCGGTTCTCTAATAGGTTCAACGATTTTGTCTATACTTTGGATGCCGTAGGTTCTTACAAAACAGATCTTTGGGAGGGCATAAATTCCAGAACTTCCCTTGGATTCCAATATTTACAGAATCTTTCGCAAGGCACCTTCGCAACCGGTCTTCAGTTGGTTGCGGGTAGTAATTCTATTGCGGGGGCAGCAGTAACACAAAGTAACGAACAGACCATCGAGTCGCGTACCGTAGGTGTCTTTGTGGAGGAACAGATCGGTTTTAATGACAAATTGTTCGTGACAGGTGCCGTACGGGCCGATCGCGGGAGTTCTTTTGGTGCCTCGTTCAATTCGGTATTTTACCCCAAAGTGAGTGCTTCTTGGCTGATTTCGGAAGAAGAATTTTTCAATGATTCCGACAAATATGGTATAAGCTCGTTACGCCTTAGGGGAGCCTGGGGAGCCTCGGGGGTACAACCCGGTACCAATGATGCGCTGAGGTTTTTCAATCCCATAGCCGCTACACTGGACGGACAAAGTGTTACCGGGGTCACTATTGGCAGCGTTGGAAACTCCGACTTAACCCCAGAGCGGTCAACGGAAGTTGAGTTCGGCTTTGATGCGAAACTATTGTCCGAAAAAATTGGCTTTGAAATGACCTATTTTAATAAACGTACCGAAGATGCTCTTATATTTAGGCAATTGCCCTTATCGCTCGGCGTGGGGGAAGGGCGCTTTGAAAATTTGGGTTCCGTTAAAAACTCGGGTATTGAAATTGGATTGAATACAAGAATCATCGAATCCGATAAGTTTTTCTTTGGGGTGGATTTTGTGGGTTCGTTCATAGATAATGAATTGATAGAATTGGGTGAGGGCATACAACCGGTCATTTTTGGTCAACAACGTCACGTTGAAGGCTTTCCCCTTGGCGGTTACTGGGATGAAACCTATACTTTTAACGATGCCAATGGCGATGGTTTCATTGGGCAGGATGAGATACAAGTTGGGGAAGTAGGGTACTTAGGTACGCCGTTTGCCACTACCGATATTTCATTTACCCCAACACTTAGTTTTTTCGAAAATCAATTTGTGCTAAGAGGACTCCTAAACTACAGGGGTGGTCAAAAACTTTATAACAACACCGGTTCTTGGCGAAACGGGAATAGTAACAACCAAGAACTGAACGATCCCAATGCCTCGCTTGCCGATCAGGCAAGGGCCGTTGCATCAAAATTTTTGGGCACTAATGCTGGGTATATCGAAGATGCTTCGTTTTGGAGGCTTCGTGAAATTTCGTTGACCTATAATGCGCCTGTCACCTTTTCGAGTCAACTTGGTTTTGACCGTATAAGCCTGACGCTTTCCGGGCAAAACTTGGGTGTATGGACCGACTACACGGGACTTGATCCCGAAATAAGTTCTGAGGGGCAAGCCAATTTTACTACTGAGGAATTTCTCAGTCAACCACCCGTGCGTTCTTGGAAAGCAAGGCTAAACCTATCTTTTTAACATTAAAAAATCTAAGAAAATGAGAACATTACTGAAAATAAAAAACAACTATTCCAGATTGATCTTTAATGTCGTTGTTTTGGTTGTACTTACATCGTTGAGTATATCTTGCGATTCGGTGGTAGAAGTTACAGATCCTGATATTGTTACACCGGAATCGCTTAATAGCGAAGCCGGTATACAAACCCTGCGCGCGGGTTCTTTGGGAGATCTTGCCGTGGCCATGAGCGGTTCCGCAGCAGGCCATGGGGCTACCACGGGCCTAATCGTTATGAGCGGCCTTATGGCTGATGAGTATAGTTATTCTGGAACCTTCCCCACTAGACGTGAGGCTGATACCCGAAACCTTCAAGATATTAACGGTGACATAAATACAATTTATGGTAACCTGCACAGATCACGAACCGGGGCCGAAACTACTATAGACCTTCTTGCCAATTTCGGCGGAAATCCAGAAGTGGAAAGTGAGATGCAAAGTATCGTTGGGTATGCCTATGTTATGTTCGCAGAAACCTTTTGCGGTGGGGTTCCCTTTAGCAAGGCACCTGCCGACGGAGGTGAATTGATCTATGGCGAGCCTTTGACTACTGAGCAAATGTTTAATGCTGCGGTCGAATGGTTTGATCAAGCCGTCACTAACGCCGGCAGCAACGATAAATTGGCCAACCTGGGGCGGTTAGGCAAGGCCCGCTCCCTTTTGGGCCTAGGACAAATTGATGCCGCGGCTGGCGAAGTAGCTGCTGTTCCATCAGATTTTGTTTACAATATTGAACAATCGGACAACAGTCGTAGACAAGAGAACGGTATTTATATAATGACTACTGTTCGCCGTCAGTTTTCTATAGCAGATGGCAAAGGCGGCAATGGTCTAATGTACCGCTCCGCTATGGATCCCCGGACACCTTGGGACGGGGGCACGGAATTTGGACAAGATGATATTACCCTGTATTACAACCAACTCAAATTCAATTCCTCCAGTGTACCCGTGGCCTTGGCCTCAGGAATAGAAGCAAGGTTGATCGAAGCCGAGGCGGCCGCTAGTGCAGATGATGCCCAAACCGTCGAGAATATACATAATGAACTTAGGGCCGCAATAGGTCTATCAGAGTTAGACCTCTCAGGAATTAGTGGCGAAGACCTTTTGCTGGCCCATTTTTCTGAACGTGCCTTTTGGTTGTTCAGTACAGGTCATCGACTTGGAGACCTAAGAAGACTTGTGGATGTTTATGATATGATGTCCTCTAGTGTGTTTCCATGGGGGCCTTATTTCAAGGGAGGGGAATATAATCCCAATCTTAAATTTCTAGTCCCACAGTCAGAATCGAACAACCCCAATTATGTTGGCTGTTTGGATTGAAAATATTTGAAAATGTCATACAAAAAAGAGAGGAGGCTTTTTTGAGCCTCTTTTCTTTTTAAGTTTGCTGAAGGCAAAGTTGTCAATTACATTTTTTATGAAAAACCTGTTAGCGATTCCAAAATTTGAACGTTCTCGAAGCTTCATTTTCTTATGTGTCTTGTTTTTGTTGTCCGGCACCGCTGGCCTTATATTCCAAGTGATTTGGATGTATCGGCTGGGACTTGTTTTCGGGAATGCGGCGTATGCAACAGCTGCAACATTATCCGCTTTTTTTCTCGGATTGGCCCTTGGGGGACGGTTTTTTGGCAAGGCTTCCGCCCGTTTTAAACGTCCACTTCGCTTATATGGCTTTATGGAGCTAGGTATTGCCGTAACGGCACTCTTGTTGGTTCCTGGCCTCCATTTCTACGAAAAGTACTATTCTGATATCGTATCTTTTTTAGGGGTTTCAAGAAGCGTTCTCTTAGTCATCAAGTTTGTATTTGGTATTTCATTACTTTTTTTTCCTTCATTTTTAATGGGAGGCACCTTTCCCGTTTTGGCACAGTACATCGGGAAAAACCGAATTGACCTTTCAAGACGTGGAACGATTTTGTATGCCGTAAATACCTTAGGGGCCGCTCTAGGTGCTTTTGCTGCCGCGTTTTATTTGTTAGCTAGGTACGGGGTCAGTGCAACCTATAGCTTTGCCATGGCCCTGGCTCTTTCCGTAGGGGTTCTGGCGCTTGTTCTCGACCGCTTTTATAAAACTCCTCGCCCAGCTGCTCTTGAAGCCTTCGATTGGTCTGAAAAGCACGAAAAATCCACTTACGCTTCATCCGAATTGGGTTATGGCCAATTCATCACGGTCGCCTTTTTTTCCGGGGCCTTGGCACTAGCGGCCGAAACCTTATGGACTAAAATGTTAGCCCAAGTTTTACAAAATTCGGTCTATTCGTTCGCTGCAATATTGGTAGTGTTCCTTTTATCCCTAGGGCTTGGCGGTATTTTATCCCATGTGCTGGTAAGGCTAAGGGCGCCGTCAACAAAATTTTTGATCTTATTGTTGGCCTCGGCCGCAATTTTGATAGGAATATCTCCAACGGTATTCAGTACTGTGACAAACGGACTTGAGTACCTTGCAGTGAACGCATCTTGGCTTACATATATATGGTCCGTCTTTAAACTAAGCCTAATAGTAATTATGCCTCCAACTATTATTTTAGGTGCCGTGTTTCCCTTTCTGTTGAAAGCGGCCCCTACAATCCATATGCCATCTGGGATAATCGCGGGCAAATTAGTACTCTACAATTCGTTGGGCGGCTTTGTGGGACCGGTAGTGGCAGGTTTTGTTCTACTTGATTTGGTCGGCCTCTGGAATAGTATAAAAATCATTGCTGTTCTGTATGGCATCTTAGCTCTATTGATTGTTTTCCCAGCATCCGGAAAAAAGAAAATTATTCAACTTTTATTACTAGTTGCATTGATTTTCGGAATATTCGTGTTGAAAAACCCACCTCTTGTACAATTGAAAACAGGAGAAAAAGTACTGGATTATTGGCAATCAAGCGACGGTGTTGTCTCTATAATACAATTGGCGGGAAATTTAGAGATGCGATTAGATAATTTTTATGTGCTCGGGGATTCGAAATCGTTTTTGATCGAGCAAATGCAGGCCCATGTTCCGCTTATGATACATTCAGCACCTAAAAATGTGGCGTTTTTGGGACTGGGTACCGGCATCACGGCAGGTGCCGCGTTTAATCATGATGTAGAAAATGTAGTAGCCGTTGAACTGGTGTCCAACGTGGTTACTGCGACAAAACGTTATTTTTCACCTTGGACCAATGGACTTTTCAAAGATAAACGGGCGCATATCGTAGCTGACGATGCCAGAAACTTTCTTCTGGGCGCCAATAAGAAATTCGACGTTATTATCGGAGACCTTTTTACCCCGTGGCATGCAGGTACGGGAAGTCTTTACACCCTTGAACATTTTGAACAAGTTAAAAAGCGATTATCGCCCGGTGGCATCTTTGCGCAATGGTTACCGCTATACCAGCTTACACCAGAGAACTTCAATACCATTGCCGCTACATTTGCAGCCGTTTATCCACAAGTGACACTCTGGCGGGCCGATTTTTCCACGGACCGGGCCAGTATCGTACTCGTTGGCCAGGAAGCAGGCTCACAGCTTAACGATAATACCTTACGCAAAAATATTGTCCATGTAGTGGGTAAGCAAATTGACCCGGAAAACAACCACATGGCCGGTCTTTTTTATCTAGGTAACTTGGAGGCCATTAGAAATCGGTTGTCGGGAGTTGAACTGAATACCGATGACAGAAGGTCTGTTGAATTTAAGGCACCTATTCTATCGCAACAAGCCAATTCGGGCAGTGCAAGCTATATTACAGGTAAGGAGTTGGATGATTTGTTGACCTTATTAAATACTAATCTTCCTGCTGGGAAAGACCCCTATCTTTCCAACTTGGCAAAGGAAGAAATTCGATTTGTAAAAGTGGGGGCGCTTTACCATCATTATTTGCGATATGTCAGTACCGGGGAAGAAGATAAGGCAAAAAAAATACGGGAACAGATACAGTTCTTGGCACCGGACTTTTTACAGACGGAGACCAAAGCTATTGATGAATAGAATAAGGGAATACCAACAAACAAGAAATAAAATGAATTACCAAAAAACAACTGGACCGATCAAGAACTATATGAAAAAAGTAAGCAACAAACCATTCTTTTTTTCGATTCCAATAATCATATCCATACTATCTTTTAGTCTTTCCTTTGCGCAACAAGATATCATCGATAAGGCCATAACAGTTTCGGGAACCGAAAAATTGAAAAATGCAAAGGCTTCATTTGATTTTAGGGATTATCAGTATACATACAAAAGAAACCAAGGGCGATTTGAATACACAAGAATCGGCAAGAAAGGCGATGGCACGGAAATACGGGATGTCTATACCAATAAGGGGCTGGTCCGCTATGTGGCCGATACCTTGATAAGCCTTACCGAAAAAAGAGAGAAAGCCTATACCAATTCGGTAAATTCAGTGATGTATTTTGCATTTCTTCCATTATGGCTCAAAGACCCCGCGGTCATTGTAGAAGACCAAGGTAGAAGCTTGATAAAAGGTAAGGAGTACTATAAAATCCGTATTACTTTCAAACAAGAGGGCGGTGGCGATGATTTTGAGGATGTGTTCCTCTATTGGTTCGATGTTGAGGATTATAGTATGGATTATCTGGCTTACAAATACTTTACCGGCAAAGGGGGAATGCGGTTTCGGGAAGCATACAACCAGAGCAACGTTAATGGGGTCGTAATACAGGATTACCGTAACCTACAACCTAAAATAAAGGACGGCATTGATTTTGATGAAATCGAGAAGGCTTTTGAAAATGACCAACTGGAAGAACTCTCACTCATTCAATTGAAAAATGTGAAAATCAAAACGATACCCAAACCTTAGCTCAGTCTAATTCATTCAAAGACCCGAAGTAGGTTTCCAGTAAGTTCAGTCTGGAATATTTTCAAAGGGTTGCTCGTAATACTGTTCAAGGGCTTTCCGGTTTGGTCAAAGCGTGCGCCATGAGTAGAACAATAGTAAATACCGCCGTCGTTCTCAACAAACCTAACTTCCTCGGTCTGTTGATGGCTACATATCTGACTGGCCGCCACAAAATTACCTTCTAAATTTTTAACTACGACCACATAGTCCTTCAAAATATAATCGCCGTTGTTCTGTAAGCCAGTACCCTCGTTGGAGCTAAGGTCTATCGTAAAATCGATTCCGGTAGGTATCGGTCTCATATCCTCTGGGGAAACGTCTCCGTTACCATCTTTGGAACAGCCTTGAACACACGGAAAAACAATGGCAAACGCGGCACCGGCACCTAAACTCCGCAAAAATTCTTTTCTTTCCATAATTAAAGACATTTAATATGAAAAACGTTTCTATATTGAAAATCGTATGCCGTTAATAGTTCTAGGCTTCTAGATTTATGTTCATTTTATATTCAAGCAAAACATTTGGGCAAACATGTTCTTGTCCACGACAATGATTCATCGTTTGATAGTATTTATTTCCCCTTTGCTTTAAACCAAAATTGTCAGAGCCTTTTAAGTACCAACACGTAAAATAAGACGAGGGCATTTACCGAAATCAAGGCTTAACACTAAAAGTTTGTGAAGTAAATTATATCAATAAAAAAGAAAATTATGCAGATATAATCTATAAAGAACACATACTTTAAACCGCTGAAAACAAAATGAGTGCAACGCAGATAAAAGAATCTTCGACGCTTTACGACGTAATCATAGTCGGATCCGGGGCAGGTGGCGGTATGGCAACGAAAATACTTGCCGATTCAGGCCTTAAGGTCGCCGTTGTGGAGGCCGGCCCCTATTTTGACCCCAAAGACCCCGAACAGATCACCCAATTAAAATGGCCCAGGGAATCGCCAAGAAGGGGTGCGAGTACGGTCAGGCCATTTGGGGATTTCGATAGTGCCTATGGCGGCTGGGATATCGAGGGCGAACCCTATACAAATAAAGACAGCAGTAATTTCAGATGGTTCCGCTCTCGAATGTTGGGCGGCAGGACCAATCATTGGGGCAGAATTGCATTGCGCTTTGGACCTAGGGACTTTAAACGTAAAACCGAGGACGGCTTGGGCGACAATTGGCCCATTGGTTATGAAGATGTCAAACCATATTATGACAAAGTGGACAAACTGATCGGGGTCTTTGGCACCAATGAGGCATTGCCGAACGATCCCGATGGTTTTTTTCTTCCTCCACCAAAACCAAGGCTGCACGAGCTTTTTTACATTAAGGGGGCAAGAAAATCGAATATCCCGTATATCCATCAAGGCTGTCCATCCTTACCAAAATGATAAATCAGGATAGGGGTATCTGCTTCTATTGCGCACAATGTTCCCGGGCCTGTATGGTATATGCCGATTTCTCGACGGAAACCTGTCTGATCTTTCCGGCGCAAAAAAATGGGGGCCAGATCGATCTTTTTGTGAATGCCATGGTCAGGGAAGTTACCACTGATAAAGAAGGCAAGGCAACGGGCGTTTCATACATCAACAAGGAAGACAGAAAAGAATATAAACTGAAAGGAAAGGTCGTAGTCCTGGCGGCCTCGGCCTGTAGTTCGGCCCGTATTCTCCTGAATTCAAAAAGTAGCCAACACCCAAATGGATTGGGCAATAGCAGCGATATTGTCGGGAAATATTTGCATGATTCCACGGGTGCGAGCAGGGCGGCCTTTATACCTGACCTTATGAACCGGAAAGTATCCTATAACGAAGATGGTGTCGGAGGTATGCATGTATATTCTCCTTGGTGGGGCGACATTAGGAAATTGGATTTCCCACGCGGTTACCATATAGAGGTATGGGGCGGAATGGGCATGCCCAACTATGGCTTCGGATTTGACCCCAACGAATTCAATAAGTTCTTCGGCTCCAAAGTTGGGGGTTATGGCAATGGTCTTAGGGACGATGTTAAAAGATACTATGGCTCCGTACTCGGCTTTGGAGGTCGGGGCGAATCCATAGCCATGAAGGATAATTTTTGCGAAATAGATTCAACCAAAGTGGATGAGTTCGGCATTCCGGTGCTTCGGTTCCATTACAAATGGTCGGACCATGAACGTAAACAGGTTAAGCACATGCAGGATACTTTTGAGGAACTGATCCACAATATGGGAGGCGAGGCCTTAGGTGCAAAACCTACCAAGGAACAGGATTTCGGCATCTCCCCTCCGGGATGGATTATTCACGAAGTGGGCACCACTAGAATGGGCAACGACCCTAAAACTTCAGTAGTAAATAAGTTTCAACAACTTCATAATACAAAGAACGTATTTATCGTTGATGCCGGTCCCTTTGTATCGCAAGCGGACAAGAACCCCACATGGACCATATTGGCGCTATCCTGGAGAACATCTGATTATATTATCGAACAGTTGAAACAACAGAATATTTAGAACATGGATCGAAGAAATAGTATAAAGTCAATTATTCTAGGGTCGGTCGCCGGTGGATTGGCGGTCCACGGCCGCAAACCGGAAGACGAGGTCAAAGCGGAGAAAACTGAAATGCTACAGGGATATAGTTACAAATATGGCAGGACTCCCAAGGAAAAGGAGCTGATCTTAGAACTGGAGGCGGAACAATTCTTCAACGAACATGAATTGGAAACCATAGCAGCTTTGAGAGATCTCATCCTCCCTGCCTCCGATGAATTTGGTAGCGCGACCGATGCAGGGGTGCCCGACTTTATCGAGTTCATGACCAAGGATATTCCGGAAATGCAGACGACCCTCCGGGGCGGCCTCATGTGGCTGGACCATAAGAGCAATACTGAATTCGGAACGGAATTTAAAACGGCTATCGAAGGACAGCAAAAACAGATCGTGGATGCCATTGCCTATCCTGATATAAATATTCCGGAGGGCGAACGGCCCCTTGAGATACAGTTTTTCTCCTTGATGCGAAACCTGACGCTAACAGGTTATTACACCTCTAAGGTCGGAATAGCCAATTTAGGCTACAAGGGCAATACGCCCAATGTTTGGGACGGCGTGCCCGAGGATGTACTGAAACAGCATGGTGTTGCCTACGAAAAAGAATGGCTGTCTAAATGTGTGGACCAAAGCAAACGGGGCGTAATGGCGGAATGGGACGATAAGGGCAATTTGTTGACATAACCCGTTTAAATAGGGTGCTTTTTAGAAGCTGTTTTGAAATTTTTTTCCCGGACATGACGATCGTCATGTTTCTGTTTAAACCCTTGTTTTATATTTGACCAAAGTCTTAGTAAGATAATTGGATTATCTATCTCATTGTCAGTAAGCTATAATTTTCAAAAGAAATTCTATTGCACTTGAAAGTGAAACAAAAAAACTTAAATTTAAAACGTGAAAAGCTTTTTGACCAAAATATTGTCAGTTTCTTTAGCCTTCGTAGTGCTTTTCGCCACTTCTTCTTTTACTGTGGATATGCACTTTTGCTGCAACAAGCTGGTAGATATGGCTGTTTTGAGCAAAGCGAAGCCATGTAAGGACAAAGTACAAGAAAGCGATAAATCTTCAAAAGAATGTTCTTTAGGGCAAAAGGATTGTTGTACAAATTCAACTTTTGTCAAAAAGGCGGACAACAATGCCAAAAAGGCCCAATTTGATCTCAGTACGGATCATATTGTCTTCTTACAAACATTTTTCTACACCTATGTAAATCTTTTTGAAGGGCTTGAACTAAAAGTAGTTCCCTTTACTACCTATGACCCCCCTTTTTTGGAGAAGGACATTCTTGTGCTTCATGAAACTTTCTTGATTTGATTTTTATCTAGACAGATTATTATATCGATAATCTGTACTTCCTATTGGCCAATACTTCGTTTGGCTCCCTATTGTCGTACCCTTTTTCCAACGACACTTATTCCAATTGGTCAAAGTACCAAATAGAATTTAGTCCCTATGGACTTAAAAAAATAGAACATTTAATCATAGCTAAATATGGATTCTCAAAGAGAATACTGGATCAAGAATATGGTCTGCAGTCGGTGCCTGAAAGTCATAAAACAGGAACTTGAGGAAATCGATGTAGAAGTACTTTCCCTTGAATTGGGCAAACTAACGGTTCGCATCACTACTGAAATCGATAAACAAATCGATTTAAAAATAGCAACGGTGCTTCACTCCAACGGTTTTGAAATCGCCAAGAACGAGGAGGAAATGATAGTTGAGAATATCAAGATCACCTTGATCGAACTCGTAACGGAACTGCCCTTCCTCATTAAGGAAAAGACTTCCGAACATTTGTCAGCACAACTACATCGCGATTATAAGATGTTAAGCAAAGTTTTCTCAAAAAATGAAAACCTCACGATTGAAAAGTACTTTATAAAGCTAAAGGTCGAAAGAGCCAAAGAGCTCATACAGTTGCAACAGCATGCATTCTCCGATATAGCTTATCTATTGGATTATAGCAGTGTTAACCACTTATCCAGACAGTTTAAGAACATTACCGGATGGAGCATGACAGATTATAAAAACGGTCGAAGCTGGGAAAGAACCTTTCTTGACGAAATTATATAAAGAAGAACGAAAATTATGCAGATGTAGACATTTAATAAGAAATAGTTTTACAAACAACTAAATACCAATAAGATGAAAAATAGCAGAATTTTAAGTAGTTGGGCTATAGTATATACCGTGTATTTTTTACTTGTGGGAATCAATTTACAGGCTCAGGAAAAATGGAACAAGACGAATTTAAAATAGATATAATGGACAAATTGCCAAAAATTGCGTTACCAGCAATATTCATCATTGTTGTGCTGGTTATTTTAATTGCAAAATCTGCTGTAACGATTGGATCCGGGGAGGCCGGGGTACTCTACAAAACCTTTGGGGGCGGAGTAGTTACAGATCAGCCCCCATTGGGCGAGGGCTTTCATATCGTGGCACCTTGGAACAAGGTTTTCATATATGAGGTCAGACAGCAAGAAGTTTTTGAAAAAATGCAAGTGCTTTCTTCCAACGGATTGGAGATAAAACTGGACGCCTCCGCTTGGTTTGAACCAAAGAGAGAATTTTTAGGAAAGCTTCACCAAGAAAAAGGTACGGAATATGTTAACCGTGTACTACTGCCCACAATAAGATCTGCAGCAAGAAGTGTTGTAGGACGCTATACCCCGGAGCAATTGTATTCCAGCAAACGAGATGCAATACAGGCGGAGATTTATGAAGAGACCAAAAAAATCGTTGATGGACAGTACATTCAGCTCAATGAGATACTAGTGCGAGATGTTACTTTACCAGGCACTATAAAAGAAGCTATAGAGCGTAAGCTTAAACAAGAACAAGAGTCGTTGGAATATGAATTTCGTTTGGTTACAGCCAAAAAGGAAGCGGAAAAAGTAACCATTGAAGCACAAGGAAAGGCGGATGCGAATAGAATTTTAAGCGCTTCCCTGACCGATAAGATATTACAAGACAAAGGTATCGATGCAACATTGGAACTAGCGAAGTCGCCTAACTCAAAAGTAGTTGTAGTGGGTAGTGGCGACTCTGGCCTACCCCTGATATTGGGCAATAATTGATTTTATAAAGTATGATAGGCAAAAGTTTAAACCGACCTAATTAAACCTTTGGATCGAAGCGAAAATTAGGACATCAAATGGGCCGCCGAAACTCGGGGCAAGTAAAAGAAATAGTTAAAACGAATCCAGTAACTCTTAAATCAAGTACAATGAAAAAAGGAACACTAATTTTTTCACTTATCGCGATTACCGCATTGAACAGCTGTAACCAAGAAACAGACGTAAAAACCATTCTTGAAGATTCAGAAACCAGAACAGAACTTTTTGATGCGATTGCTGGTAACCACAGCTACATGACCCAGTTCATGGACAAAATGCAAGACAACGATCACGCAATACAAATGATGCAGGGCAGCCATAAAATGATGGGTAATATGATGCAAGGCGGCGGCATACAGATGGTGATGAAAGACAGTACCATGATGAAAAATATGATGCAGTCCATGATGAAAGACGGAAATATGATGGGCAACATGATGAAAATGATGCACGACAAGGGCATGATGAGCGATGATTGCATGGAGTCTTGCAAGAACATGATGAATGAACAAGGACTGGATATTATAGAACAGGGCGAAGACGAATTGAGCAAAAGCCAAAGCCATGGCAATCATCATTAAAGTATAAAACATTTAACGCTAAAAATAAAAATTATGAAAGGTCATTGGATTTGGATGGTCATCGGATGCGGTCTACCGCTATTGTTGATTTTTTTCGCCCCCGCTTTGGGGATCACAGGGTATAACGGGCTTTTTGTCTTTATAATCGTAATGTTCTTAGTTCACTTGTTTATACCCCACGGTGGGCACGGCGGTAGTGGCCATGCGCACGGCGCACATGGCCGATCGGGCGAAAACAGCGGTCATGAACACGGAACGGAAAAACCTGCCGAAGAAACCCAAGAGGAACATAAGGGCCATAGGCATCATTAAAAATAAAATGGATAACAAATGAAACACAGATATCAAATAAACGGAATAAGCTGTGGTGGTTGTGTAGCACGGGTCAAGAAAACCCTGGAAGCACATCCCAGCATTGAAAAAGCGGAGATTTTCCTTCATCCAAAGGGAGCCACGATCATAAATATGAAAGAGAAACTTTCGGTAGAGGATCTACAAGAGCAACTCAGCAAACTTGATGGCTATACCATTACGGAAGTAATTTAAAATTAGAATAACCTTAAACGTAACACTATGTTTTTTAAAGATGGATTTTTTTGGGGAATGCACCTTATCTGGTGGACCATTTGGCTTGTGGCTTTGGGCTGGATTTTCTTTGCCCCGTCGAACTGGCCTTTTCCAGAAGAAGAGGAGGACGATACCTTGGTAACCCTCAAAAGACGCTTCGCAAAGGGCGAGATTAACAAGCAGGAATATGAGGACTCAAAACAACTTTTAAAATCGGATAATTAGTCCAAAAACAAACAACTATTAACCCTTAAAAACTAAAACTATGCATTTTTTCGACGGACATTGGGGCGGTATGCACTTTATATGGTGGATCATATGGTTGATCCTCTTGATCTGGATCTTTTATGTGCCCTATGATATCCCATATCAAAGAGTAAAAAAAGATGACCCGCTCAGCATTCTAAAAAAACGGTTCGCCAATGGCGAAATCACAAAAGAGGAATATGAAGAATCAAAAAAGATTCTAAAATCCGAATAAGAAGTATAAGCAAAATGTAACACTTAAAATAAATCAAAATGAAAACAATAAGCTACAAGGCTGCAGGGATTGTATTGGCCACAATACTACTGTCGGCCTGTGCACAAAAACAGGACAGTTCTGTAAAGGATATGCTTAAAGACGCTTCACAACAAGAGGAGGTCTTAACATTGATGGTGGAGAACCACGAACTGGGCAAAAAATATGTTACCAAAATGATGGAAAACGACCATGCCACGGGCATGGTGGTGGACGAACTGGTAAAAGCCGCTGCCAACGATACCATTCTCGCTGATAAACTGAGCGAGATGATTACCAAATACCCGGATTTAATGCTACTGACCAGCCACCATTTTATGCCCGTCATTGCTTCGGATAGTCTCTTAAGCGATACTTTTTGCGACCACACCCTTGAGCAAAAGGATTTGGCAAAAACTATGCACAATAAAATGGAGTACAGAAAAAGTCTGGAACGGAACCATTGATTAAAACTTTGGTCTTGGCATGAGGTATTTGCCTCACGAATGAATTATAACAACTATTAACCTTAAAATAAAAAATCATGAATCGCATCAATGTAAAAAAATTCGGCTTTGCAATGGGTTTTACAGGAGCCTTGGTCTATGCAGGGTGCATGATCGTAATGGCAACAGCCGGACAAGAAGGTACGATAACCTTCTTCAATAGCCTCTTACACGGGCTCAGTGTTACAAGTATTATTAGAATGGACGTTCCTCTTTTGGAAGCTCTTTTTGGAATCGTGCAAACATTCATCTTGGGCTGGCTTATTGGGGCCTGTATCGCGGCCTTTTATAACGTACAGCTCAAAACCCGAAAATAATAATTATGGATAGAAGAGATTTTTTAGGAACCGGTGCCGCATCGACCGCGGGCATGTTGTTTTTTCCTGGCAATCTGCTAGCGGAAAGTGCCAAGGAACAGAATAAGCAACGCTTGGTACAGCCATTGCCATATACCATAGATGGCGAATGGAAGGAATTTGAACTGTATATCGACCTACATACCCATGAACCGGCACCAGGGTTCAAATACCATACGTTGGCTTTTAACGATATGATTCCAGGCCCTGAAATAAGGGTAAACGTCGGGGACAAGGTACGGGTAAAGTTCACGAATAAAACGGATTTGAACCATACCATTCATTGGCACGGAATATTTGTGCCATGGCGTATGGACGGGGTGCCGTTCGTGACCCAACTTCCCGTAATGCCCAAAAATGAATTCATCTATGAATTCGTGGCAGAGCCTGAAGGCACCCATTTTTACCACTGTCATTGGGGGACACTTATGCATATGCAGGCCGGGATGTTCGGCAGCGTAATCGTAGAAAACCCCGACGACCCCATTAAAAAGAAATTCCCTTACGAAAGGGAATATACCTTGGTGTATTCCTCCCATGATACCAACTATATACGTGAAGAAATGAACAGTATGTTAGAACGAATGAAACAGCGGACCTTTTTGATGAAAGAGGGGAGGTTTACCAGCGAACAATGGGCTGTATTCGATAGTAAGGAACAATTTCTGGATAGTATGGAAAAGGGGTACCAACCTCCCTATCTGAACAATAGAAGGTCAAATTCAGATCTACCACAGGCTAATTGGTTTACGGTAAATGGCAAGTCCTATCCTTCTACTCCGTATTTGTTTATCAAGTCGGGCGAAAACATCAGAATACGTTTGATCAATGCAGGTGCAGAAACGCACCATTTACACATGCACGGCCATGATTTTTGGATGGTGGCGGATGACGGGGTGCCCATCGAGCATCCGTGGAAGAGAAATACGGTGCCATTGACCCCGGGCAAGACCTTCGATATTGTTGTGGAGGGTAAAAATAGGGGGATTTGGACCTTTCACGACCACGACACCCGCAAGGTAACCAACAACGGACTATATCCCGGAGGCAATTTGTTGGCCTTGGTTTATGAAGATCTGCCGGAAGATGAGCTAATTATTTCCAAATATTCCGGTAATCCCATGTACAATCCTAAAGCGGGTATGTCCGATATGGAGGGAATGAAATCTATGGGAAAAGATGAAATGGGCAGTATGGACAAAATGATGTTCGGGCAAGATAAATTACCCAAAATAGCCTTGGACGAATAGGAAATCTGCAATAAGAAACTATAATTAAAATGAAAAAGTTACTATATACTATACTATTTGTTTCGAGCTGGGGCTATACCCAGATTACCCCGGAATTTGAAATAGGCGCAAAAGGGGTCTTTTCCGGAAACCTAAATTTCAATTCCGACGAGTCAAGTGCCGTTTCGGATTTTTCAGATACGCAATTATTAATGGGCCTACGCCAAAAATTGTACAATGATTGGAGGGCAAAATTTGTTCTGGGGCTGCAGTTCCCGGATGCAAATTCAAATTTGGGGGAGGTTTTTTACAATAATATTTTTGTCCGGCTAGAGGATAAAAAGAACATCTTCAAGGTCGGGCGTACCCTTGCTCAAACGAATTTAAATGAATTCCCTACCCTTCGGGACGATGATGCCCAACGCTTTACCTATGCCCTGAACCCGTTTTCTGATGGTGTAAATACAGAACGGGACCAATATGCAAATGTGCTGGAATATGCCCGCATCTTTAAGCAACGCTTCTTGGTCTCGATACATGGCGAGAATTTTTATGACAGCACCGAACCCGATGACTTTAGGTTGAATTCCATGGGGTTGACCTTGATGTATCGGGTACCAGAAAGCCAACAGTGGAACCGCAACGTTTTACAGGAAATCGGGTTGAGCTACAACAACTATTTTACAGATAGGCCGGGGTATTCCAATGATTTTGATGCTTCGGTAAAAAATCTATTGTTCAGTACCACGATTAACCTAAAACCAGACCCGATCAACTTTTTGGATTTTAGGTTTCAGGCCATCCAAAATTTTGGTTGGAATGAAATAACGCAACTCAATAACTACTTCGATTATACCCGAACGGAATCAACTACTGTATTCGGAACCTTACGGTATCTAAAACAAAAACTGGAACGCCCCCATTATCAATTGGCAATAGGGGCCGGTTATAAGTCCTTATCAAATTTAGAGACAGATTCGGACCAATTAATGTTCATCGCCAATGGCTTTTATCGTCTCGGGCAAGATTTTGACATCGGGCTACAGTATCGGTATTCGGACAATAAAGGACTAACGGAAATCTTATTTGGAAAAAGTGAGCATCGTGTGCAATTGGCTTTGGTGTATTCCTTCAGTAGAATATTCAACAAACAGTTCGGCGATAGGGAGGATCTGTTGAGCCTGGAACACAATTATATCAAATAGAGAATTCATATGCAATACGTCTGGTTTATATGGTCGCTTATCCTCCTTGCCCTTTGGGGCCTGGTTTACCTTCTTAAAAAAGATGCTAGGAAGGAGATGCTCAAAATGAGTTGGATAACGATGCCTTTCGGACTTACTGAACCTTTATTTGTGCCAGAATATTGGCATCCGCCGTCCCTTTTTGATTTGGCGATACAAACGGGCTTCGATATTGAAAGCCTTATTTTCTCGTTCGCCATTGGGGGCATCGGTACGGTATTGTACAATCTAATTTTTAAAAGGAGGTACGTTAAAATACCACATTCGGAAAGGAGCCATAAAAGACATTCCCTGCATGTGTACATACTGTTTGTCCCCGTCCTGGTTTTTGCAGGGTTTAGCCTATTTACCGAGTTGAACCATATCTACTGTGGCATTTTGGCCATGTTCATAGGCGGTTTGGCAACCTTATACTGTCGTCCTGACCTAAAAGGAAAGATTTGGGTGGGGGGCATCCTGTTTACCGTACTCTACTTCGTGTATTTCGGAAGCATTTTGCCTTTCTACCCCGATTACGTAGCACTCTACTGGAATTTAGAGAACCTGACCCATATACTTATTCTCGGCATCCCGATTGAAGAGCTCTTGTTCGCTTTCACTTTCGGTATGTACTGGTCAGGGCTATATGAACACCTGTATTGGCAAAAATTAATGAAACCTATAGTTATCACTTAACTAAAAATTGTATCAATTATAAAAAATAAAAAGATGAAAATAGTATTAGCAATAGATGGTTCCGATTTTAGCAAAGTGGCCATTGACGAACTTGCCGGGATGCCTTTACCATCCAAAACCGAGGTATGTATTATAAATGTGTTTGAAAACCCTATGTTGACCGCTCCTGGTGCCCTTCCACTGGGCGGTACGCTTGGCAACTATTATGAAGAAGCCGTTTCCAACGCGAAAAAAGCCGCAGAAGATACTGTTAACGATGCCTCAAAATCATTAAAAGACAAGAATGAAGCATTGTCGATTACAACTGCTGTGGTCGACGGGCTTCCCAAAAGTGCAATTCTAGAAAAGGCGGAAGCCTTTGATGCCGATTTAATTGTCGTCGGGTCACAGGGCCATGGCGCATTCTCTAGATTTCTGCTCGGCTCGGTTTCTCAGTCCGTGGCAACACATGCCCACTGTTCCGTAATGATAGTACGGAAACGCAATTCGAAAGAAAAATAATTAGCAAAAAAGTTAATGATCAAGAATCAAATGGTAAACGGTATCGACGATAGTACATGCAAAGCGGAGGATGCCATCTGCTTGCCAAATTCTAGGCTGCCACGAGTTGTTATAGTTGGAGGAGGCTTTGCGGGTTTGGCGTTGGTGGAGGGGCTGAAAAACAAGGATGTTCAGGTGGTACTGATAGACCGTAACAACTTTCATCAATTTCAACCCTTATTCTATCAGGTAGCTACGAGTGGCCTCGAACCCGATAGTATCGTATTTCCTTTTAGGAAACAAATTAAAGGATACAGGAATGTGAGCTTCAGATTGGCCGAGGTACAGGAAATCCAAGCCTCCGCGAATACGCTGATAACGGACAAAGGCAAGCTTACCTACGATTATCTGGTCTTGGCAACGGGAACAAAGACTAACTTCTTTGGTATGGAAGAAGTCGAAAGAAATAGTTTGGGTATGAAGGATATTCGCGATTCCCTGAATATTCGCCATATGATGCTTCAAAACTTAGAGCAAGCAACGATTACCTGTGATGATAATGAACGTGATGCCTTGACCAATTTTGTAATAGTTGGTGGTGGTCCTGCTGGCGTAGAGATGGCAGGAGCTTTGGCTGAATTCTGCAAATACATTCTACCGAAGGATTATCCAGAATACCCTTCTTCCATTATGAACATTTATTTGATAGAAGCCATTGATGAATTGTTAAGTACGATGTCTGAAAAAGCCTCTACAAAAACCCTGAAATATTTGAAAGACTTGGATGTAAAGGTACTATTCAATGAATCGGTAAGCGATTACGATGGCTCAATAGTAACAACCAAAAGTGGGAAAACGATTTTGGCCAAGAACTTGATTTGGACCGCCGGTGTAAAAGGCGATTTCCCAAAAGGTATCGATGACAAGCATGTAGTCAAGGGCAATCGCTTAAAAACCGATGCCTATTTGAAAGTGGATGGCCAAGAAAACATTTATGCCATTGGCGATATTGCCGCCCTAATTTCAGAAGAGAGCCCAAAAGGCCACCCACAGGTAGCGCAGGCGGCTATGCAACAAGGAAAATATCTTTCGGTTACATTGATGGGACTTATCAATGACAAACCAATAAGCCTATTTAGTTACAGGGATAAAGGGTCTTTGGCTACCGTGGGCAAGCGCAAGGCAGTTGCCGATTTGGGAAAGTTGAAGTTTGCCGGATATTTTGCCTGGTTGCTATGGTCGGTCGTGCACCTATTGTCAATAAGCGGATTTCGAAACAAATTATTGGTCGGTTTCAATTGGGCCGTAAGCTATTTTTCCTATGAAAAGAGCAATCGCCTGATTATTAGAAATTTTAAACCAAAACCTTCAGTTAATAACACAAAGAAATAATTTACGAATGAAAGACACAACAGATAAAAACAATAAGCTTTCCCTAACAGGATCCATATCCCTAGGTACTGGTGTAATGATAGGTGCTGGGATATTTGTCCTTATGGGGCAAATAGCCGAGTTAGTAGGTGATCTGTTCCCGATTGCCTTTATTGCAGGAGCTGTTGTAGTGGGTTTCAGCTCTTATTCTTACGTAAAGTTCTCAAATGCCTTTCCGTCATCTGGAGGGGTGGTTAAGTTTTTCAATAAAGCCTATGGTCCTGGAACGACAACAGGTGTCTATTCCTTATTAATGTATGTATCAATGGTTGTCGCACAAAGTTTGGTGGCGGGAACCTTTGGCGCTTATACCCTTCGATTATTCCCAGAAAGTTATGCCGGTTATGCATCCATTCTTGGTATTCTACTATTGGTAACAGCTTATGTTATAAATATTCTAGGAAATAAAGTAATTGGAGCAACGGCCACTTTTACAGCAATTATTAAAGTAGGTGGCATTGCACTACTTGCGATTGCAGGTCTGATAGCTTCCGGATTTGCAGATATTACAGGAGACTATATCCCAAAAAATACCGAAACCTTACCAAAAGGATTTGGCTTTGTAGCGGCATTGGCATTGTCGATCCTTGCCTATAAAGGGTTTACCACAATCACGAATCAAGGTGGAGATATCAAAAATCCACACAAAAACCTTGGAAGATCCATTGTGATTTCAATTCTTATCTGCACACTTATCTATGTGACCTTGGCACTTGCTGTTGCAGGTGGTTTGAGCATCCCTGAAATAATAAAGGCAAAAGATTATGCTTTGGCAGCAGCAGCCGAACCTGTTTTTGGGGAATGGGGTTTATGGTTCACTATAGCCATCGCTATTGTAGCAACCTTTTCAGGGGTTATCGCCAGTGTATTTTCGGCATCGCGCTTATTGGGGATGTTGAGCAATATGAAACAGGTACCCTCTTTAAAAAAGATGGGTAATTTTAAAAACCCAGCGCTCATATTCACGGTTGCCCTTGCCATTTTACTCACTGCCCTTTTCGACTTAACAAGAATCGCTTCTATAGGAGCTATTTTCTACCTTATTATGGATATAGCTATCCATTGGGGACTTTTTCGCAACCTAAAAAACGAGGTGAAATTTAAACCCATCATTCCGTTAATAGCTATTGTAATGGACACGGTAGTACTGGCAGCCTTTCTATATATAAAATATCTGAATGATCCAATGGTGCTCATCGTAGCAGCAATTGGAATTATCCTGATTCTTGTTGCGGAACGGTTTTTTATGATTTCGCATACAAACGATGAAGGTAATATGCCAATGGGAATGAAAACTAAAAAAAACAATTAAACATAATTAATAAAAACAATTTATATGAAAAATATAGCAGTTATAGGATACGGAGTCATTGGAAAAAGGGTGGCGGATGCCATCAATCTACAAGACGATATGAAACTTTCGGGCGCGTGTGATATCATTAGCGATTGGCGCATTCAAAATGCGGTAAGAAAAGAGTACGATATCTACGCTGCAACTCAAGAAGCAGAAGGCAAAATGAAATCTGAAGGTATTTCAGTAAAAGGCGATTTGCACGACCTGTTGAAAAAATCGGATCTCGTTGTGGACTGTACCCCTAAAAAGATTGCGGCTCAAAATGTAGCAATTTATAAAGAACAAAACATCAAATTTATTTTACACGGAGGCGAAAAACACGAAACCACAGGCCATTCCTTTAGTGCTGAAAATAATTATCAGTCTGCTCTAAATCTAGATGCTACACGTGTAGTTTCCTGCAACACCACTTCCATCTTAAGAACATTGACCGCTTTAAAAAGAGCCAATTTATTGGATTACGCCAGAGGAACACTTTTGAGAAGAGCAACAGATCCTTGGGAAAGCCATTTAGGTGGTATTATGAATACGATGGTTCCTGAAAAAGACATCCCGAGCCACCAAGGTCCTGATGCTAAAAGTGTTGACCCAGATTTGGATGTCATCACTGCCGCAGTAAAAGTTCCAGAAACTTTGAGCCATATGCACTATTGGAACGTGAAGTTAAAAAAACAAGCCACAAAAGAAGAAGTGCTGAATGCTTTCAAAACGTCTAGTCGCATCAAACTGATTCAATATGACCAAGGCCTAGTTTCAAACAACACCATTAAGGAAATGTTTTTGGATATGGGAAGACCTTGGGGCGATATGTACGAAGTAGCCCTATGGGAAGATATGTTGAAAGTACAGGGCGACGAACTTTTTTATGCATACGTGGTAGATAATCAAGCCATTGTAATCCCCGAAACGATTGATGCCATTAGAGCATTAACTGGAATTGAAACAGATGGTGCAAAATCCATCGCCAAAACAAATGAAAGTTTAGGAATTCTTTAATCATTAATAAAATGAAAACAGACATAAATATTACAGAACTATTAGGGGAAAAAGCAGACTTCTATTTAGAACACGTTTGTGAAAAAATAACCAAGGACGAACTGCAAACCCCTAGTAGAACAAGCCTAGATAAGGTATTTACCCAAAGTAATAGAAATCCGCAAGTACTGCGAAGTCTTTCACAATTATATAACCACGGAAATCTTGGTGGCACAGGCTACTTGAGCATTCTACCAGTTGACCAAGGCATTGAGCATAGCGCAGCGTATTCATTCTATAAAAACCCTGATTATTTTGACCCAGAGAATATTATAAAATTGGCAATGGAAGCGGGATGCAATGGAGTGGCTTCAACCTTTGGTGTTTTGGGATTAAATGCAAGAAAATATGCCCATAAAATTCCATTTATAGTGAAGATTAACCACAATGAACTACTTACCTACCCTAATAAATATGACCAAACACTATTTGGAAAAGTAAAATCTGCGTGGGATATGGGAGCTGTTGCTGTGGGTGCTACCATCTATTTTGGTTCTGAAGAAAGCAACAGACAACTGGAAGAAATTTCCGAGGCTTTTGAAGAGGCTCACAATTTAGGTATGGCTACCATTTTATGGTGCTATACCCGAAACGAAACCTTTAAAACTGCAAAAGAAGATTACCACGCTGCTGCCGATGTAACTGGACAGGCCAATCACTTGGGTGTTACTATTCAGGCAGATATTATTAAACAAAAATTGCCTACAAACAATTTTGGCTTTAAAGAGATAGGGTTCGGAAAATATGATGATGCAATGTATGATACGTTGACAACAGATCATCCCATTGACCTTTGTAGGTTACAAGTAGCCAATTGTTATATGGGCAAAATAGGACTGATAAATTCTGGAGGTGGCTCTAAAGGGGAGTCAGATTTAGTGGAAGCAATAACTACAGCTGTAATCAATAAAAGAGCTGGTGGTTCTGGGTTGATTATGGGAAGAAAGGCCTTTCAAAAGCCCTTCGGCGAAGGCGTGGAAGTATTACAATCCGTTCAGAAAGTTTATTTGGATTCTAAAATTAGCATAGCATAACAGGAAAAAGAAATGTTCGATACAGAAGTAAAATCGCTTAAATCATTCAATCACTACCTCTCAAAATTGGTAGAAAGTCGTCTATGGCTAAAGGTTATCATTGCCTTATTTCTGGGTGTTGGGTTTGGTTTACTTTTAAGTCCTCAAAATGGGTGGATTACTAAAGAAACAGCTGATATAGCAGGAGATTGGCTGGCATTGCCTGGTGTACTTTTTCTGAAATTGGTGCAGATGATTATGATTCCTTTGATTGTGGCTTCCATTATTACCGGAATCGCAAGTAATGACAAGGACAGTCTAAAAAAATTAGGTGGTGGCGTTCTCTTATATTTTCTAGGTACGACCATAGTTTCGGTAAGTTTGGGTGTTATACTATCTCAACTTTTTAGACCTGGGCGTTTTTTACATCAGCAGGCTCTAGATGAACATAATGAAATTACAGCTGTCCCAACGGAAAGTCCAGAGCTTTCCTTTGGTCTTGAAACCATCCCAGATACCATATCGAACTTGCTTCCAGAAAACCCTTTGGCATCTATGGTTAGTGGTGAAATGTTAAGTATCGTGATTTTCACAATCATTATTGGTGTAGCTGTGCTATCGCTTGAGAATTCTTTACTGCGCCCAGTAAAGCTTCTTTTAAGTGCCATTCAGGAAGTCTGTATGACGGTGGTAAAATGGTCAATGCTTCTAGTGCCTATCGTCGTTTTTGGTCTTATGGCGCAGCTTACCTCTAGTGTTGGTTTAAGTTCATTGTCAGGTCTAACCTATTATGTTGGAGTCGTACTTCTCGGCCTTCTGTTATTGGTAATTTGCTATTTGGGACTCATCGTACTTCTCGGAAAGACAAATTCATTGCACTTTCTTAAAAAAATAAGGGATGTTCAATTATTGGCTTTTTCCACCACAAGTTCGGCGGCAGAAATGCCCTTATCATTGAAAACCGCCGAAGAGGAATTGAAAGTGGACAAAACTATTAGCAATTTTATAATTCCTATTGGTGCAACCGTCAATATGGATGGAACGGCACTATATCAAACTATTACTACACTTTTTATCGCTCAAACTTACGGTCTGGAAATGAGTTTACTCAATATTATAGTGGTCATTGTAACCATTGTCGCTGCTTCCATTGGTACACCTGCCATCCCAGGAAGTGGCGTGGTCATACTTGCTTCTGTTTTGGGAAGTGTCGGGATTCCTGCTGAAGGGATCATCATTATCATTGGTGTAGAAAGACTTTTGGGAATGTTTAGGACTGCTGTAAATGTAACTGGTGATTTGACTGCCTGTATGGTTTTTAATAGGTTCTATGGTAAAATCCCAATCTTGGTCAGTGAGAAAACGAATAATAAATCAAGTTCAAAACAATGACATTATTACTCATATTCATAGTGTTCATTTTACCTGTTGCAGCTATAGCAAGCTATCAGCATTACAAGATTGGTATGCAACCAGCTTATGATGCCAACGAAACGCTTTTAAATTATGAAATAGTAGGTTCTGGTGAGAACAAACTTGTTTTGTTGCACGGATTAACAGGCTCTTTACACTATTGGAAACGTGAATTAGAAAGCATTAAAAAAACACATTCTTTGCTTGTAATAGACCTTCTCGGGTTTGGAAATTCCCCTAAACCCAAAGGCGATTATACCCTTTCTATGCAATTAACTGCTATTGAGTTGATTCTTAAAAAAGAAGGATTCAATGACGGAAATACCATTATTACGGGACATTCTATGGGAGCTATGATTTCAATGGCGCTATTGGAAAAGCAACCCACTTGGTTCAAGAAAGGAATTTTTATAAGCATACCCGTTTATAAAAACGCTGATGAATTTAAAGAAATTATGTCGTCGCATTCTTTTGTAGATAGGATTTCAACAAGCAAATTCTCAAAATACATCTGTATGATTCATCCCATATTTATGTCACGTGCATTCAAGCCTGATAACCTAACGGATGAAGTTTATGAAGATGCAAAAAAACATCATTGGATGAGTTATTATTATTCACTCACAGAAGTTATTTTGAAAACTGATTTATATGCGATAGCAAGGAAAATTTCGGATAAAGACGTGCTTTTTATTCACGGAGAAAAAGACACCACTGCACCTTTAAAAAATGCCTTGAAATTATTAAAGGAATTTAAAAGCGCACAACTGATTACTTCATCTGAAGGAGACCACCAGTTCTTTTTGAAAGAAGCAGGATTTGTTTGGAGCACAATCCAAGATTTTACTATTTCAGAAAAAAAGTTACAAAAAACCATATCTAATGAACACTAATAAAATTAAACATATAGGCGTATTTACATCTGGAGGTGATAGCCCTGGGATGAACGCTGCGCTCTACGCCATTGCCAAATCCGCTGAAGCAAAGGGAATAAAAGTAAGTGGTTTTCGAAAAGGGTATGAAGGGTTGATAGATGGCGATTTAGTACCATTAAAATCTCACGAACTAAAAAAAATAACCCAAAAAGGCGGTACAATATTAAAAACAGCACGAAGCAAACGTTTTCTGGAATTAGAGGGGCGTAAAAAAGCCTTTCAATCCCTCAAAGCAAACAACATAGACGCTTTAGTTGCCATTGGCGGTGATGGAACTTTTAAAGGATTATTGGCTTTTTCAGAAATATGCGATATCTCATTTATAGGTATTCCTGGGACTATCGACAACGATATTTCTGGTACTGATTATACCCTTGGCTTTGATTCCGCAGTAAACACAGCCATTGAAAATATTGATAAAATAAAGGACACTGCCGAATCTCATAACCGTGTATTTATTGTTGAAGTAATGGGAAGGGATTCAGGATATATCGCTATTCATTCAGGATTAATGGTAGGTGCCGATGCTATACTAATTCCCGAGAGTGGCAAAGACTTTATTTACCTATTAGATAAAGTTAAAAATTACGATAGCGAAGACCCTTTCCTTGTCGTGGTTTCCGAAGGTGATGAGTTAGGCGCTGAACTTATTTCCTCAAAAATAAAGGAGGTTAATTCCAATGTCGATTTACGAATTACAAAACTCGGCCACGTGCAGCGAGGCGGAAATCCTTCTGCTTTAGATAGAATGTTGGGAATTAGACTTGGGGTGGCAAGTGTAAACGCTCTTTCACAAGGTAAAAAGAATGCAATGGTTGGTGTTTTGAATAATCAATTGCATCTAACCCCTTTTAAAGAGGTGGTCAAGCAACATCAGGTAAATACTGAATTATATGAACTTTTAGAATTATTTGGAAAGTAGAAATGATAGAAGCTTTTAAAAACATCAATCCCTTTATCCTCGGACTACTCATCAGTCTGGGCATTGGTCTTATTTTGGGATTGGAACGTGAATACGATAAATTGAAGGAAGAACAAGGTTTTGCTGGAATAAGAACCTTCCCGATTGTCGCCATCATTGGTTATATCTTGGGAAATCTTTCTATAGCTTATACACCTTGGTTGGTAATTATAATTGCCGCAGCATTTCTTTTGTTTCTGTCTTTGAGTCATCTTTCCATAGTGCAAAAGCATATTATGACTGGTATTACCACCAATATGGCACTGTTCGCTACGTTGATTTTAGGGGTTATGGTTGCTAATCATTTGCATAAAGAAGCAGTTGCTACTGCGGTAGTAGTAGTTACACTGTTATCATTGAAAACAACCTTTAATACCTTCATTAAGAATATTACTTCAGAAGAACTTTTTGCCTTTATTAAGTTTGCAATTATTGCGCTTTTAATTTTACCTTTTTTACCAAATGACGATTTTGGTCCAGAAGGTTTGCTGAACCCTTTTGAGATTGGAACAATAATAGTGATTGTCTCTTTTCTGAATTTCATCGGCTACTTTCTTGTAAAATATGTAGGTTCTAAACGAGGTATTCTGCTCACTGCAATTTTGGGTGGATTGATTTCAAGTACCGCAGTATCTTGGATATATGCTTCTCGCAGTAAAGAATCGCCAGAACTTTCAAAAGAATATGCTGCCGGTGTCATTATAGCTTCGGCCATAATGTTTCCAAGGCTTGCCATTCTTGCCTATATTTTTAATACTGCCATACTCTCTTATTTGGCCGTTCCCTTTACTATCCTAACACTGATCTGTTTGATAAGTGCCATCCTATTTATTAGAAAGAATACCGAAGTCTCAAAAACAGCAATTGATCTTGGCAACCCACTTAATATATTGAACGCCCTTGGCTTTGGTGGTATTTATGTGGTCATCTTATTTGCAGTTTTTTATGGAAATCAATTTTTTGGTGAAAGCGGTTTATATTATTCAGCGCTAATTGCAGGATTGGCAGATACGGATGCGATAACTATTAGTATGGCAAAATTTGGGTCTTTAGAAGACAAACTCGCGCTTGCCACCAATGTCATTATAACAGCAACCATAAGTAATATGATTGTGAAGTTGGGTATTACCTATTTCAAAGGTTCCAAAAAAACGGGGAAACTGGTAATGCTCATTTTTGGAAGTGTCGTTGTCGTCGGTATAGCCTATATTTTAATACAATTCGGAATTTAAAAATAGAAGGATGAAAACAACCATATTTAGCACCCATAAATTTGAAGAACCATATCTGGTAAAAGCAAATAACGGTAAACACCAATTAAAACTGTTAGAAAGTCGTTTAACAGAAGAAACTGCTATTCTGGCTACTGGCTCTAAAACTGTAAGTCTATTTACTGGTGATGATGCCTCGGCAAATGTTCTAGAAAAATTGAACGCTATCGGTATTCAAAATTTCGCCCTACGTTCAGCAGGTTTCAATCACGTCGATTTAAAAAAAGCATCGGAACTGGGTATAAAAGTGGCTCGCATCCCTGCCTATTCCCCTTATGCAATTGCAGAACATACAATGGCCCTAATACTTGCCCTAAACCGAAAATTGATTAAAGCTCACAATAGGGTGCGTGACCAAAATTTCTCATTGAACGGTCTTACCGGTTTCGACCTCAATGGAAAAACCGTGGGTGTCATCGGAACAGGAAAGATTGGGTCCGTGCTGGTAAAGATTCTACACGGCTTTGGTTGCAAAATACTTGCCCAAGATGTCATTGAAGATCAAAATCTAATCAATTCGTATAATGTAATCTATACCAATTGTGAAACCATCTGCAAGCAATCTGATATTATAAGCCTGCACGTACCATTAACGGCTACAACCAAACATTTAATTGACAAAGAACACATAGCACTTATGAAACCTGGAGTAATGCTTATCAATACCAGTCGTGGCGGATTAGTAGATACCAAGGCGGTTATCGAAGGATTGAAAACCAAAAAAATTGGCTATTTCGGAATCGATGTTTATGAGGAAGAAGAAGGATTGTTCTTTGAAGACCATTCCGATGACATTTTACAAGACGATGTGATTGCCCGATTAATGACCTTCAACAATGTTTTTATAACCAGCCATCAAGCATTTTTAACCGAAACAGCTTTGACCAATATTGCTGAAACCACAATTTATAATATAGACTGTTTTGAAAATGGCAAAGTCTCAGGAAACGAAGTTTCTTGATTAAGAAACAAAAATTAGTGATAACACTTAAATCTTAAAATTATGGATAGAGTAAAAAATAAAGTAGCCATTGTCACGGGAGGTGCTTCTGGCCTAGGAGAATCAAGTGCAATCTTATTGGCTCGTGAAGGTGCTAAAATTGTGATAACTGATGTAGATGATGAAAACGGAACTAAAGTAGTTCAAGACATTAACAATGATGGCGGTGAGGCAATTTTCATTAAACAAGATGTCTCTAAAGAAGAAGAATGGAAAATGGTTATTGAGACTACGATCAAAACATATGGAAAGCTTCATATAGTAGCTAATTCTGCCGGAATAGGAATAGGTGGAACGGTTGAAGATGTAACTTTAGATGACTGGAAAAATCTTATAAACGTAAACCTTCACGGTACTTTTTTAGGCACCCAATATGGCATAAAGGGAATGAAGGAAACTGGAGAAGGTGGTTCCATTATTAACTTTTCTTCAATCGAAGGACTTATTGGAGACCCTAATCTACCCGCCTATAATGCAAGTAAGGGAGGTGTAACCATATTTACCAAATCGGCAGCACTACATTGTGCGAAGCAGGGTTACAAAATACGCGTTAATTCCATTCATCCAGCATATATATGGACCCCAATGGTAGAAAATTTCCTAAAAGCCCAAGGCAATGTGGAAGAGGGCAAAAAGCAGTTAGAAAGTCTACATCCAGTTGGACACTTGGGAGAGCCGGATGACATAGGTTACGGTGTCGTTTACCTAGCTTCGGACGAATCAAAATTTATGACCGGTTCTGAGTTGGTCATTGATGGTGGTTATACTGCACAATAATGGATAACCTAAAAATTAAAAATTTATGAAAAACATACTCGTACCCACCGATTTCTCTGAAAACTGTACCAAAGCTGCACATTTAGGCATTAAAATGGCCAAACTGTATAAGGCCGAAATACACTTTCTACATCAAATGACCACGCCTGTGGATTGGGTAAAATTAGATAAGCTTAAAGAAAAGCGTTATCCAGAAACCTTAAAGCAGATAGGCGCTGCAAAGGCTAATTTACGTGAACTCGAAAAAATTGCAGAACACGAAGGTCTTAAATGCCGCACCTTTCTTCAGTTCGATTCAGGACAAAAAGATATTTTGGAGCATTCTGGTCATTTTCATCACGATTTTATCATTACAGGAAGTAGTGGCACTAAAGGTCGTGTGAGGGAGATAACAGGTAGTAATGTTGAGAAGATTGTACGAAAAGCCAATGCACCAATTATCGTGGTCAAAGAGCAGGAAGTAACGTTTCCATTTAAGGATATTCTATTCGTCTCTTCTTTTGAAGAAGATGTTAGTCATCCATTTCAAGCTGTGCTTTCCATAGCTGAAAAATGTGATGCTAAAATTCATTTGTTACGTATCAACACAGAAACAGACTTTAATAATATTAACGCTGGATTAAACCCTGTCAAGCAATTCCTTGAAAAGTTTCCCGCCTTAAAAAACTTTTCTATGAACGTTCACAACGAATCGTCAGTAGAAGAAGGTATCAATACATTTTTAAAACATCAGCCCGCAGATTTGATTGCAATGAGTACACACGGTAAGACAGGATTTTTGAGCTTATTTTCAAAAAGCATTGCCGAAGGTGTAACTAATCATTCAGAACTTCCTGTGATGACCATACATATCAAAAAATGAAACAATCAATCAACATAGTGAAGTATTCTGGCGACGTCGTAGCTTTTGATGTGGATAAACTCATCAATTCCTTAAGACGTGCACAAGCGAGTGAAGCATTGATTCAGCAAATTGTAGAGCAAGTTGAAAGTCAATTATACGATGGAATTACAACCAAACAAATCTATAAAATGGCATTTAAAATGCTTAAAGGCAAATCACGTGTAAGTGCTTCAAAGTACAAGCTCAAAAAAGCATTGATGGAATTGGGCCCTTCTGGCTTCCCATTTGAAAAGTTAGTGGGAAAACTATTGGCACACGAAGGATTTGAAACCAAGGTTGGTGTGATTGTACAAGGGAACTGCGTACAGCACGAAGTAGATGTAATAGCCCAAAAGGATAATTACCATTATATGATTGAGTGCAAATACCATAGTGACCAAGGTAGGTTTTGTAATGTCAAGATTCCCTTGTACATCCATTCACGATTTTTGGATGTTGAAAAACAATGGGAACATCAAAAAGGTCACGAAGCCAAACTACATAAAGGCGGTGTATATACCAATACACGATTTACTACGGATGCAATACAGTACAGCAAATGTGTTGGATTGTTATTGACAAGCTGGGATTATCCTATGGGAAATGGTTTAAAAGACAGAATAGACAAGTCCGGATTTCATCCCTTAACAGCATTAACGACAATAACCAAATCCGAAAAGACAAAATTATTGGATAAAGGAATTGTACTCTGCAAAGAGCTTAGCGAAACACCTTCTTTATTAAATGAAATCGGAATAGATAAATCAAGGCAAAAAAAGATTTTGGAAGATTTAGAAGCGTTGTGTAAAAACCATTAAAAAATAAACTTTTAAAAATAGTCATATGAAAACTGAAGAATTAAAAAAACAGAACAACATAGATTTTGAGCCTTTTTACGAAGCATTGGAAGACGACCCAATACTGCTTGAAGAGGCCTTGGAAATACTATTGGATATGGTAGACTTTGAACCTAAATCCATAAAAAAGGTAGCACTCTATATCAAAGAGGATTCACGAAATCTATATAATGAAGTGATAGCGTTATACAAATCGACCGAAGATAAAGGAAGTACACCTTCCTGTTGTGGTGGGCACTAATACATAAGAATACGATGAAAAACAATAAAATCAACATCCACTTTTTGGGAGCGGCCGGTACTGTAACCGGTTCAAAATATTTAGTGGATACGGGAGAGAGAAAGATATTGATAGACTGCGGACTTTTTCAAGGGCTGAAGGAATTGCGCCTTAAAAACTGGGAATATCCACCCGTTGAAGTTTCAGAAATTGATATGGTTTTGCTTACCCACGGCCATATGGACCACACAGGGTATTTACCTCGATTGGTAAAACAAGGGTTTAAAGGCCCGATTTACGGCACAAATCCCACCTTGGACATTGCAAAAATCATTTTGAACGATAGTGCAAAAATTCAGGAACAGGAAGCCGAACGTGCCAATAAGGAAGGTTATTCAAAGCATAGCCCAGCAGAACCACTCTACGATTTAAAAGATGTAGAAAAAACCATTCCACATTTTAAGGGCATTCCTCAAGCACAATGGATTCCGTTATTTGACGATATCAGAGCTCGTTTCCAATACAACGGACATATCCTAGGTGCAACTTACATTGAGCTAGATGTGCACGGAAAACGGTTTGTTTTTTCAGGAGATATTGGAAGAAGCAATGATTTATTGCTCTACCCACCACTAAAACCAAAAAAAGCGGATGTGCTTTTCATTGAATCCACTTATGGCGGAAGATTTCATCCAGATGAAGTAGAAGCACTGCCACAGATTGAAAAATTGGTCAACGATACCATCAATAGAGATGGCAGCCTGTTTATTCCAAGCTTTTCGGTAGAACGTGCCCAATTGATGATGCTCATTTTTTGGAGATTATTAAAAGAGAACAAAATACCGAAAGTACAAATGATAATGGACAGTCCAATGGGAGCGAATGTACTCGAACTCTTCCACCGTACAAGGGATTGGCACAGATTAGAGGACAATGAATGTGATGAAATGTGCTCACATTTCACGGTCGTAAGTAGTTATCGGGAAACTATGGAATTAAGAACAGATAACAAGCCAAAAATCGTGATTGCGGGAAGTGGGATGCTTACTGGCGGCAGAATGCTCAACTATCTCGAAACACAAGCACAAAACCCAAAAAACACTTTGCTTTTTGTGGGTTATCAAGCTGAAGGCACTCGTGGAAGAAAGCTATTGGAAGGCGATAAGGAATTAAAAGTGTACGGAAAATGGGTGCCATTTCATATGGAAGTTGCGGAAATTGAAGGACTTTCGGCACACGCAGACCACGCTGAACTTATGGATTGGATGAGCAAAATAAATAATAAACCAGAGCGGATTTTCATAGTGCACGGTGAAAAAGAAAGTGCAGAAGCACTACAAAAAGGTATCAAGGAGACCTATGGGTGGGATGCTGAAATCCCACAATTATATAGCATTGAAGAAATAAAATAAACTATGGAACAACATTCAAATATATTAAAATACAAACATCTTGGAATCTACACCCAAAACGAAAATGTGGTGTATATGCGTGAGGATTGCCACGTGTGTATTTCAGAAGGTTTTGAAGCATTAACACGAATAAGGATATCCAATGCAAGTACCTCAATCGTTGCAAGTCTAAATGTCTTAAATTCTGATATCCTGCTGCCCAACGAAATAGGACTATCGGATGCTGCTGCAAAAAAGTTGAATGTTTCCGACAATGACACCCTGTACGTTTCCCATTTAGAACCTATAGAATCGTTAAGCCACGTCAGGGCAAAAATCTATAACCAAAAACTGGATTACAACGCCTACAACCAAATCATAACCGACATCGTTGAAGGCGACTATTCCAACATACACCTTTCAGCATTCATTACTGCCTGTGCAGGTGACCGAATGGATATTGATGAAATATCCGACCTCACAAAAGCTATGATTGCCTCTGGAAAACAATTGAATTGGAATAAAGAAATCGTTGTCGATAAACATTGCATTGGCGGATTACCCGGTAATAGAACCACACCCTTGGTAGTGGCCATTGTAGCTGCTTATGGACTTACAATGCCAAAAACGTCCTCGCGAGCCATTACTTCGCCCGCAGGTACAGCAGATACTATGGAAGTTCTGACCAATGTTACGCTCTCTTCCGAAGAAATAATGGCTGTGGTAGAAAAAGAAGGAGGTTGTTTTGTTTGGGGTGGTACAGCGCAATTAAGCCCTGCCGATGATGTACTGATTAAGATTGAGAAGGCCTTGGATATTGATAGCGAAGGGCAACTCATAGCCTCGGTACTTTCCAAAAAGGCTGCGGCAGGTTCAACCCACGTTGTTATAGATATTCCCGTAGGAAAAACTGCGAAAGTTAGAAGTGAAGAAATGGCACAAAAACTAAAAAACCATATGGAAACGGTAGGCAACACTGTCGGGTTGAATGTGAAAGTGGTCATTACTGATGGTACGCAACCTGTAGGGAGAGGGATTGGTCCAACTTTAGAAGCCATCGATATACTAAAGGTTTTGAAAAATGAGACAGATGCGCCGATGGACTTAATGGAAAGGTCATTGCTTTTGGCTGGAGAACTTATAGAGCTTTCGGGCAAAGTCGAAAAAGGAAAAGGAACGGAAACCGCCAAAGAAGTGCTTATATCTGGTAAAGCTTATGAAAAATTCCTTGCCATTTGTAAAGCCCAAGGCCGCTTTTCAAAACCTGTTTTAGCACCTTATAAAATTGAAATCAGAGCAGAAAAATCGGGCAGTCTAAAGCGGATAGATAATCGAAAGATTGCAAAACTCGCCAAGCTTTCTGGCGCACCGCAGTCTAAATCGGCTGGGATTCTTTTGAATGTCCATTTAAATGAAAAGATTGAAAAAGACCAATTGTTATATACCATATACGCAGAATCTAAAGGCGAGCTGAACTATGCTCTGGAATATAAAAACTACCACAATAACATATTAACCATATCTTAAAAAAACACACGATGAAAACAATATTATTCAGCCTTCCCGGAAACGAAGAACTTACAGCACTTATGGCAAAAAAAATGGATGCGGAAATCGGGAAAGCGACCCTACGTAAGTTTCCCGACGGAGAATCCTACACACGTATCTTATCTGATGTGAAGGATAAATGTGTTGTACTGGTTTGCACCTTGCACGAACCAGACGAAAAACTGTTGCCTCTTTATTTTTTAAGTCATACTGCCAAATCATTAGGGGCAATGTGTACGTGTTTGGTAGCGCCATATCTCGCATATATGCGTCAGGACAAGATTTTCAATGAAGGCGAAGGTGTTACTTCTGGTTTTTTCGGAAAACTGATTTCAGGTTTTGCCGATAGTATTACCACGGTTGACCCACACTTACATAGAATTAGCTCTTTAGGGGAAGTATATCAAATTCCAAACAAAGTCATCCACGCAGCCGATGCTATTTCAGAATGGATAAAAGAAAACGTCGAAAACCCTGTACTTATAGGTCCAGATTCAGAAAGTGAACAATGGGTTTCCGAAGTTGCTAAAAAAGCGGGAGCACCATTTACGGTACTGCAAAAAGTGCGTCACGGCGACCGTGATGTGGAGGTTTCTGTCCCAGATGTGGAAAAATATAAAAACGCCACACCTATTTTGGTAGACGATATTATCTCGACCGCTCGAACGATGATTGAAACCGTGGTGCATTTGAAAAAAGCAGGAATGAGACCACCTATTTGTGTGGGTATTCACGCAGTTTTTTCAGGTAGTGCCTATCAGGATTTGTTAGATTCCGGCGTAGAAAAAATAGTGACCTGCAATACCATTCCACACCCTTCAAATGCTATTGATTTGAGCGATATACTGGCAAAAGAAGTAAAAAAATTAATGCACCATATATGAGAAAACGAGTTTTCATAGTACTAATCACATTATTCAGCATCACAATGACTGGACAAACTGAAATGCTTATCGGGCAGATTTCAGACAGACTTGTCGTTAGGGAAAATTTCAATGAAGAAGGTGCTTTTTTGAATAAGCAAACTTTTAAGTCTGGAAAAGTCATCGATAAGAACGGTTATTATGAAATTGAGGTCGTTACAGAACTATTTGATAAGGATAAAAAATCTACTGACAAATACACCACGACTTATCGTTGTAAGCCTGATGAAGCCAGTATAATGGTAATGGCATTTCCATTTTCCAACCCAAAATCAAAGGAAACCGAAATCAATACCACATCTAAAAATTTTAAAGAGCTCTACGATCTGAAAAACTTAAAAGACATAGAATTAGAAATGAGTTTTGACTCTGGCTTGTTGAATTTCTTCGGTTCAAAAAGCGTGATAAAGATTTTTAACCGTGAGTTAGATACTGGACAAACCTATAATACTATTAATTCCAAAATCGATATCAAGGCCTATGCCTGGGGAATTCGCATTAAGCAACTCAATTATAATGTCAAAGAAGAATTAAATCGTAAAGGCCTATTGACCTTTCAGAAATTTACTGAAGCCGATGGTAGTTATTTTACAATAAACTATAAATAAAAGAAAATGAAAAATTACGATACACTATCAGAGGCTATAAACGATTTACAGGTAAACGAATATCCTTATGATTTCAACTTAAAACCTGAATGTCTGGAATGTGCTTCTCTGAAAATTGAGATTCGACCAGAAGATTTTAAAGTAGATAAAACTTACCGCTTTGAAGGAATGAGCAGTACAGATGATAACAGCATTTTATATGCAATATCTTCTAAAGATGGCATCAAAGGTCTTTTAGTAGATGCTTATGGCGTCTATGCCGAAAACATTTCGGAAGCAATGAGAAAAAAATTACGATAACACTTAAACAATACTATAATGGAAAATCACGAGCAGCACAAACACAACGAAATGGACCATTCGAAAATGGATCATTCTAAAATGAACCACGAAAAAGAAGACCATTCCAAAATGGATCATTCCAAAATGAAAAAGGGCGGTGGAGACCATTCGGGCCATAATCCGGGTCACGGACAAATGGGTCACGACCATCATAAAATGATGATTGCAGACTTTAGAAAACGATTTTGGGTAACGCTAGTCCTTACCATTCCAATTTTGTTCTTCTCGCCAATGATTCAAGAGTTTTTTGGATATGAATTTTTACTTCCTGGCAATTCGTATGTCCTTTTTGCGCTTTCTACCATTGTATATTTCTATGGTGGCTGGCCTTTTCTTAAAGGATTTGTTTCCGAAGTAAAGAATGGTGCACCAGGGATGATGACACTTATATCTATGGCAATAAGTGTCGCTTACTTCTATAGTTCTGCAACCGTTTTTGGTTTACAAGGCGTTGACTTCTTTTGGGAATTAGCGACTCTTATCGCCATTATGCTCATAGGGCATTGGATTGAGATGAAAAGCGTGCTGGGTGCATCAAAAGCATTACAGCTTTTGGTAAGTATGATGCCTGCGGAAGCGCATCGCGTTAAAGGAGATACTATTGAAGATATCGCACTTGAAGATTTATTAAAAGATGATGTGATATTGGTAAAACCCGGAGAGAAAGTGCCAGCTGACGGTATTATAGTAGAAGGTTCAAGTTACTTGAACGAATCAATGCTAACAGGGGAATCTAAACCTGTAAAAAAAGAAGAAAAAGATAAAGTAATCGGTGGTTCTGTAAATGGCAATAGCACCTTAAAAGTAAAGGTTGAACATACTGGAAAAGATAGCTATCTCAACAAGGTTATTACGATGGTTGAGGAAGCGCAAAAGACCAAATCTAAAATGCAAAATCTTTCCGATAGAGCTGCAAAATGGTTGACTTATATAGCTTTGGCTATTGGTTTTGGTACGTTGGCAGTTTGGTTGATTTTAGGCTTTCCTTTTGTCTATGCTTTAGAAAGAATGGTTACCGTTATGGTTATCGCTTGCCCACACGCACTCGGTCTTGCAATTCCTCTTGTAGTTGCCATTTCTACCGCTGTATCTGCACAAAATGGATTATTAATCCGCAATAGAACTGCATTTGAAGAATCACGAAAGATATCCGCCTTACTATTTGACAAAACAGGGACTTTGACCAAAGGGGACTTTGGCGTTACTCGAATCAAATCTGTAAATGCGACTTATTCAAACGAAGAAATCTTAAGACTGTCAAGTGCATTGGAACAAAGTTCAGAACATCCAATTGCTGTTGGGATTATTAAAAAAGTTAAAGAAGACAATATTACAATCCCAAAGCCTGAAAGCTTTAATGCGATTACTGGTAAAGGTGTAGAGGCAAATGTAGAAGGTAAGCAAGTAAAAGTGGTTAGTCCTGGTTATTTAAGGGATGAAAAAATCACTATTCCTGAAGATGCTTATAGTGACGCTGCTGAAACTGTTGTGTTTGTATTAATCGATGGTCAGCTAGCAGGATACATCGCTCTTGCTGATGAAATAAGACCAGAATCTGCGGATGCGATTAAAGTGTTCAAAAAGAACAACATCAAGGTATTAATGGCTACTGGCGATAACGAAAAGACAGCTAAAGCCGTAAGTGAAAAATTAGGATTGGACGGTTACTACGCAGAGGTGTTACCACATCAAAAAGTGGAAATCGTAGAAAAGCTTCAAGTAGAAGGTGAATTTGTTGCAATGACAGGAGATGGTGTAAACGATGCGCCTGCTCTTGCTAAAGCTAATGTTGGAATCGCAGTAGGCTCTGGTACTGATGTAGCTGCTGAAACTGCTGATATTATATTAGTCAATAGCAATCCACAAGATATAGCTAACCTAATTTTATTTGGTAAAGCTACTTATAATAAAATGATTCAGAACTTAATATGGGCGACGGGTTATAATGTAGTAGCCATTCCTTTAGCTGCTGGAGTACTGTATTCTTCAGGGTTTGTTTTAGGGCCGGCAGTAGGTGCGGTATTTATGAGTTTAAGTACTATTATAGTGGCTATTAATGCTCAATTATTGAAGCGAAAAATTGGTAAAAAGTAAATGGATAGGAAAGAAAAACTCAACAGGATATTTTTAATCCTATTGAGTTTATTTGTAGTAATGTTAGGGTATGGTATTTTATTACCAACCCTTCCCTACTATACCGAAAGATTAGCTTTAAAAGACAATCTCGATACTGACCTTATCAACTTCCACATTGGACTGCTCACGAGCATCTATCCGTTTTTTCAATTACTGTTTGTGGTGGTTTGGGGAAAGCTATCAGACAAGTACGGTCGTAAACCTATTATCATTTGTGGACTAATCGGCTTTGTAATTATGCAATTACTTACTGGCCTAGCCACATCTTTGACAATGCTCTATATCGCTCGAATCTTTGGTGGTATTTTCACGTCTTCAGTTATTCCAGTTAGCAACGCATATTTAAGCGATATTACTTCTGAAAAACGGAGAACAAAAATAATGGCTTGGTCTGGCGTTGCTATTAGCTCTGGGGTTATTTTCGGCCCTGTCATCGGTGGTTTTTTGTCCCAGACTGACCTTCATTTAAAATATACAATTGGTCTGCTACATTTAGACCGATTTTCAGTCCCCTTTTTATTTGCTGCCCTTTTAGGATTGATTGTCTTATTGGTTGTAATGAAATGGTTAAAAAACACCACTCGCGTACATAAGTTCAGAACACAAAAAGTGAGCTTGCGGTTCACATTTACCAAATATTTTATCGTGTTACTAGTGCTATCGTTTGTCATCCAATTTGTAGTGACGCTATTTGAAACTGTCTTTTCAATCTATGGGAAAGATGAATTAGGATTTAACAGTAATCAAGTTGGTATAGGTTTTATGCTATGTGGTTCAATAATGGCTGTTTTACAACCCGTGTTCGCTACTTACGGAGAGAAGTTTTTATCCACAAAGAAACAAATTGCTTTAGGATTATTAATATCTGGATTATCCTTAATTGCCTTTCCATTTTTTAATAATGAATTTTTGGTCTATGCATTAATCATTGTTTTTGCTGCTGGAGGTGCAATGGTAACGCCCAATTTACTTTCTGCGGTTTCATTAATATCAAAAAACAATACTGGCAGGAACATTTCCATACAGAGTTCGACAAATAGTATTGGTCAAATTCTAGGTCCCGTTTTAGGAACTTGGCTGATTACAGGCGGTTTTTACTATCCTTTCATAATTGCTGGAATCATTGTTTTGGTTGCTATTGGTTGTCTGTTATTTTTTAAAAATCCCCCATAAAAAGATATATCATATACATATTACTTATTGATAATTAACCCAAGTCTAAAGCCCCAAAAACATTTTGCATAAGTTAATTCATATAATACTAGATAATTACAAAGAGGAAATAAAAGTAGTTGAGGAATCTAATCTTGGCGATTTCAACAATGTTGAACAAGGTATTTCTATTTCAAGAGAATATTTACAGAAGTTACGCATATGCGTAAGGAAAAATAAATTTGTCGATCAACAAAATGAAATAATATTCTTTAAAAAGCATAAGCCCTACATCTACAGTAGATTAAAATTTTATGCTATGCTCTATAATTTTTTGATAAACAGGCCTGCAGGAACAATAAAATCCCAAGAGAAATTTATTGATTCAGAAATAAATAGGTTACAAGAAAGTAATCGACAAAATATAGATTTTGTAAAATATTACAGGGAGGATTCTGAACTTCTAGATGAATTTTATTTTGTAAGAGGACATGATAAAATTAGCTTGGTATCAGACACTTCCCATTTTTATACAGATGCTGAATTTTCTACAAGCCATGATAATACAATTGCCCAAATTATGGCCTATGATCTATTAATTAGCCACTACGTTGAGGAATTAAGCTATTTAAGAGATCTATCCAACGGCATACCAAGTAAGTGGAACACTTTATCAAACGGTGAGCAACTTGGGTGGACAGCCTCAAAAACAGACTTAATTGAATTGATTTATGCATTACAAGCGTCAGGAGCAATAAAAAGTGGCACAGCAGGCATTAAAGAAATGGCTTCAGCTTGTGAGAGTATGTTCGATTTAAAACTTGGTAATGTGTATCGAACTTTTCTAGAAATAAGAGAACGAAAAAGTGACCAGACTAAATTTATTGATAGATTAAAAGCTACACTTTTGAGGCGAATGCAAGAAACGGATGGGTAATAATCAATAAGCTCAAAATGTTAAATTTTTTCCCAAGTTGGGTGTAACTTGGGAAAAAATAAAATTAATTTTATTTATCATCATTTGGTATGGGTGAATTAAAAAATAGCCTCTAAATCAAACTAATCTAAACCATTGAAAATGAGTAAATAAAAACACCCAACTTGGGTGCAACTTGGGATTAAAATCCAATAAACCATCCCAAATTTGTAGAACGAAAGTCAAATCAGGTTAGGGGCTATCAAATTAGTTGAAATTAAAACGATAGTCCCTTTCTTTAAAATCGTTCTATTATGCCAGCAAATATTATTACTACCGATGATCTTCGAGAATTCAAAATGGAATTGCTCGATGATATTAAAAATCTTCTATCTAAACAAGCAACTGGAAAACTTAAGAAATATCTAAAATCTTCCGAAGTAATGGATATGCTTCAAGTCAGTCCAGGAACATTACAGAATCTTCGCATAAATGGTACGCTACCATACACAAAAGTTGGCGGTATTATCTACTATGATGCCGAGGAAATTCAAGGTGTGATGACATCAAATCGTGTGCAGCACAAGCTAAATTCATAAACGATGAACTACATAAAGCTACTAAATGCGGCTTTTGAAAAGTTCTTATTCGACGATCGCCTCAACACAACACATATAAGTCTGTATATGGCGCTGTTCCAAGAATGGAATAGTAGCCGGTTTGCAGGTGAGTTCTACGTGAACCGACGAGACTTAATGATGGCTTCAAAAATCGGTTCGAAATCTACGTACCATAGGTGTGTTACCGATTTAGACTCTTGGGAATACTTATCCTATTTTCCGTCAAACAATCCATACAAAGGCAGTAAAATTAAGATGACCATTATCGGTACAAGTGATGAACCTGATATGGGACGGTACAATCCCACATTAGAACAGCTTGCGGAACAGTACCATCCCATACGGGAACCAGTTGTGGGACAGCACCGTCCCATTAACGGACAAGCTCTGGACCCGCACCGTCCCATAGGTGGACAAGCATTGGTATCTACTATAAACAATACCAAACAAGTAAATACTATAAAACAACCAAAGGGCTGGCAGGCTGTTATTGATTTTTTTATTGAAAAAGGTTTTAATGCTGATGAAGGAAAAAAATTCTTCGAGCATTACGAAACTCGGAATTGGCAAACGAGCGATGGAAATGAAATTCGAGATTGGCGAGCTTTAGCTATGAATTGGATGGATAGAACCGAATTATTCAACAATGAAAACAATTCAAATAAAAAACAGGCGTCCCAAATCAAGGACAACTTGCGAACCACTAAAAACAAAGATTATGGACAACCCCTCTAAAATTAACGAAGGTGGCGTGGAATATTCGCTCGGAAAGTTTGATGGCAAAAGCGTTCTTTACGATTTTGACAAAATCTTGATTTATCTAAATGCAAAGGGAATGAAACTCTTTGGTCAGCAATTTAGAATCTATGATGAAGACACCGTTATCATTCGTAATCTTTGCCATTATTTCATCAAGGACAAAGAAAATTGTGAAAAGAACGGAATTGATATCGACAAAGGTATTTTACTTTCTGGCCCAGTAGGATGCGGAAAAACAACCTTGATGAAACTACTGCGCCATATCGTACCAATGCAAAGACCTTATGAAATGATTCCGTGCAGGAATGTAGCCTTCAGTTTTAACCACCTTGGTTTTAAAACTATTGAAGACTATGGCAATACCAGATTTTATTGCTTTGATGATTTAGGCATTGAACCTGCCGGAAGATTCTATGGCAAAGACTTGAACGTAATGGGCGAAGTGTTGCTTTCCCGATATGAACTTTATCTTCAGACCAAACATAAAATCAAGACACACGCTACCACAAATCTCAATGCCGAAGAACTGGAAGAACGCTACGGCAATCGGGTTCGTAGCAGAATGCGAGAACTATTTAACTTAATTGCGTTTGACACTAAGGCTGGGGATAAGCGGAAGTGATTTAAAACTTAAAATATACTTATCAGTTTAAAATTTTAGTTATAAATAATTTGGAATTCAGTACTTTTGTTTTATGGCAGCAGCAGAAAAGATAAAGGCATTATTACAAAGTTATGGTGACGAAGACGATAGTCGTTTCTATACAACAGCTATGCAGATTGCCGCCGCTGAAGCTAAAAAAGGGCACATTAAGCTTGCCGAGGAACTGAAGGGACTTATTGAAAAAATAAAGTCAAAGCGAAATGTAAAATCAGTTACTAAGACAAGAATTCTTCCTGTAAATGAAGCTCAAAGAGAATTAAAAGATTTACTAGAAGTTTACCGTCCGCATATCAAAACAAAGGATATGGTTTTGACCGAGCAAGTTTCAGAAGCAATTACTCGTGTTCTTTCCGAACAGCAAAAGTTTGACCAACTCTTACAACACAATTTAGCACCTAGAAGAAAATTAATGCTCGTTGGACCACCGGGTTGTGGTAAAACAATGACGGCAAAGGCAATTGCTGGTGATTTAGAAATACCATTATTCATAATTCGTCTTGATGGGTTGATTAGTAGATATATGGGTGAGTCTATTGCAAAGCTTAAACTGATTTTTGATTCTATGTATCAACATAGAGCTGTTTATTTGTTCGATGAATTTGATTCAATTGGGTCGAATAGAAGTTATGGAAACGATGTTGGGGAAATAAAAAGGGTTCTAATTAGTTTTTTGATGAATATCGAAAAAGATGAATCAAATAGTTTACTTATTGCAGCCACAAATATTCCTGAATCATTAGATAAAGCTTTATTTAGACGTTTTGATGACATTATACAATATCCACTTCCTAGTGATAAAGAAATAGTCAAACTACTAAAAGTTCAGCTTAAGGGATATTCTCTCGCTAAAGGTAAAACCATAAATGCGCTTTCAAAAGAGGCAGTAGGTTTAAGCTTTGCAGATGTTTCAAATGCTTGTAAAGATGCCATAAAGGAAATGATTGTACATAATACCGATAAAGTTTCATCAACAATACTTCTTAAATTCATTAAAAGTAAAAAGACCCAGTTTTAATAGATAAATGCCAAGAAATTTAGACCACATAATTCTTTCTGGGTATGTATCTACCTAGTCTTACACAAGTCCTGGTACAGGTCGTGACCCAGTAAATCCTACTGGAAGGAATAGAAACAATCACGGTAATACCTTGCGGAATCAACTCGGTATGGCAGTTGAGTCGTTTAGAGAGAATACTGAAATCGATTTCGTATATCTAGAGTTTATTTCTGAAAAAGACTGTCTTTTGGCATTCGATAGTTTTGAGGATGGTCGAAGCGGTGACCATCGTTTTGTATCCTCGAAATTAGAAAAATTAATCATTGGCGGTCAAGAACACGAGCAATATAGAGCTTGTATTTACCTAAATACAAACGGAATATCAAAGTTTCTAGGAAAAATTGAAGCGTATTTAAATCCTGAAAATGATAGTGCATCAGGTAATCCGCGCAACACCAAGTTATTAAACAATATTGCTGATATTCAAAGAGCAACACTATCTAGCTTTTGGCAAGAAAATGAAATCGATTTTCCCGAATTAGATGAAGAAGTTTGGTGGGAAGTTTGGTTGAGACGAGAAGATACTCAAAATGACATTCGTGAAGATGAAGCTGTCATTAATATGCTGGTCGATAACATAATTGTGGTTGCTGAACGTAGATTGTTGTTTCCAGAACACATTGTTCGAATGGTAAGATGTACAGCACGAGAACTTTCAACCACAATACTATATTCAGACAAATTAGCTGAACTAAGAAAACCCAAAGAAGCAGCTAATTTTTTTACAGGACTAGATAATGCTGATGCAAATGATTGGGTGCAAGACTTAAGAAACCGCACAATTAATAGAACTACTGATGATTCAGTAATTATCTGTATTTTGGATACAGGTGTGAACCGTGGTCATCCTCTTTTAGAAGATTTTCTTCCAGAAAGGAATATGGATTCTGTAAATCCTGAATGGGGAAACGCTGATACAGATAGACACGGACACGGAACACCAATGGCAGGAACCTCATTGTATGGTGACCTTACCGATATATTACAAGACGCTTCAAACATTGAAATATTCCATCGTCTTGAATCCATCAAACTAATTCATCCAAATAATCCACATCAACCAGAGCTCTATGGTGCGGTGACAGAAGAAGCTATTGCTAGGGCAACCATTCTCAATCCTGTAAACAAACGTATTCTTACAATGGCAGTTACTGCAACAGATGGTCGAGACAAAGGGAAACCGTCATCGTGGTCAAGTTCAATTGACAAGATTGCCTTTGGTGAAGCAGGAACTACAAATGATAAATCATTATTTTGCATCTCAAGTGGCAACACCGATATAAATCACGTTTCTGAATATCCCCAAAAAAATATTGAAGAATCTATACACGACCCAGCTCAGGCATTCAACGCATTAACGATTGGTTCAATCACTCATAAAACTGTAATAGACCAAGCTCAATTTAGAGGTGCGACCCCTTTGGTTCAAGCAGGTGGTATGTCCCCTAGTAATAGTACCTCACTTTCGTGGGAAAACAATTGGGCATTGAAACCTGAATTAGTATTGGAAGGTGGTAATTATGGTATTCACAACGATGGCATCATTGACCCAGATTCTCTACGATTACTATCTATCGGTAAGAATTTTAGAACAGAGCCACTTCATAGTTTTGGTGATACTAGTGGCGCTACTGCCTTGGCATCGAGATATGCTGCAATGTTGACATCGCAATATCCTATGTTGTGGCCAGAAACTATAAAAGGTCTTCTTGTGCATTCGGCAGACTGGAATTCCGAAATGCTAGCAAATCGAAATATTGAAGAACTGAATAATCCTGAACAAAGAGACTTATTACGAACCTATGGTTACGGAATGCCCGATTTTCAAAAAGCGGTTCGAAGCGCAAATAACTCACTTACGCTTATAGCTCAGGAATCTTTGAGCCCTTTTGTACTTGACGGTAGCACAGTGAAAACTAACGAAATGCATCTGCATAGTTTACCTTGGCCTACCGAGGTTTTAACTGCTCTTTTTGATAGTGAAGTAACGCTAACGGCCACTTTATGTTATTTCATAGAACCAAATCCTGGGAACAAACAATATAGTAAATCATATTATTATCAATCACACGGTCTTAGGTTTAAAATGATAGATTCTGGTGAATCTATTGAACACTTTCGTGAAAGGGTAAATAGGGAAGCAAGAATGGAAGACCAAGGTGGTACTTATTCTGGTGAAAGTTGGATTATTGGTAACAAAGTAAGAGATAAAGGTTCAACTCATAAAGATATTTGGAAAGGGACAGCGGCTGACCTTGCCACCAGAAATACTGTTGCCATTTTTCCTGTTAATGGGTGGTGGCGCACTAGAAAGAAATTACTTCGTTACAATAACTCTGTTAGATATAGCTTAATCTTATCAATAGACTCTTCTAATAATGATATTGACTTATATAACCCTGTATTAAATCAAATCGATATTCTTATCTAATGTTCTAAAATATTCAATATGTTGCTTCTATGATTGATGGCTTTGATAAAAATAAAAAATATTATGGCGAGGTCTGGTTTGTAGAAAAAGAAGACGAAAAGCAATTCTGTGTGATGTCATTTAACGATGATGATATTTGGTTAGAAACCAACCTACACTCAAAACAAAGAAATTATAAAGAACCTCAAATTTTAGGACTATTTACTGGTCTCGGATATATAACATTTATTGATTGCCGCATACAACACTCATCTAGTGGCATAACTGAAACTAGAATTTATAGAGCAAAATATTCATTCGTTAGTCATAAACACTTAATCGACACCCAAACGCTCAAAATTAAGGAATTCTATATTGTAAATGACGTTATTTCAAAATGGGTTAGCCATACGCTTTGGTATGACCATACAGAAGATAAACTTCATAAGAAGATTTTTAAAGATGAGTACTTAATTGAAAATATTAATTTAAAGATTACAATATGCCACTATCAAAATATCAATACAAAAAGACAAACTGGCTTGGATATTTCTAATCGAGGTGCTATAAAATTTGAATTAGAAGAGCCTATAGATATTCTAGGGGCAATTGCGTATTACAATCAATTTCAAAAAGTATTACAATTAACTTTTGGTCGTTCAGAGAAATTTAGAAAATTTAGTTTTAAATGTCTAGGCTGCGGTGAAGACAAGGATTTCTATTATAACGATACTCAACTAACAAAATCTACTTCAACCTTTATCCATACAGATTACGAAAAAGTAAAAAGCAGTCTCAAATCGATATTAGCAGCTGCATACACAGATGATACTTTTAAGTTTTGTTTAGATAAATTGATGGAAAACTTTATAGGCAAGCACCCAAGTCATAATAAACGTTTCATAAATAGTATTTCAGCCTATGAAGCTTATTGTAAAAATTATTCAAAAGAGGGAAAAAATCAATTATACAAGCGTATAAAAGAGAATGAAGAAATCTTCATAAAAATTGGCGATTTTGCAGATGACATTTGGAAAACATTCCCAAATAAAGTTGTAAGAGCTAGAGACTATCATATTCACAGCAATCTTGATAATAAAAATATCTACTCTGAATTCGAATTACTCTATATCAGTTTCTTGTTTGATTACACTATAGCCTATTTACTGCTAGCAAAGCTTGATAACATCGAAGATTCCCTTTTAAATAAATTCATCGAACAAGGCAAGAACACCTTTGTAGGTTTACAGAGAACCAATGTGATACTTGGTTCAAATCCTTTAACTTAATTCTTTTTTTTATTTAGTGTACGGATTACCGTTATAATTAAATCTCTTAAACATTTTACCACTTCAATTCTAAACTCTTTCATAATTCTATCGATTTTAAAATGGTTGATGCGATTTGCTTAATATTTACATAACTTGAAATATAATTACCCTCATCCTCATTACTCAAAAACCCCAATTCCAAAAGCACGGAAGGACAATAACCAACCGTTTCCCGTAGCACCTGAAAATTAGCAAACTTCACACCTCTACTTTCATATCCTATCGCTGCGCAAAGTGTCTTTTCTATTTGATAACCGACAAAAACAGATTCTTTAGAAAATTCCCCTTGCGTTTTTGAAGCATAAATTTCAATTCCTCTTGCATTTGGATTATCCGAATGATTACAATGCAAAGACACAAATAAATCTGCTTTTAAGATTTTGGCAAGCCTTGTTCTATCAGATAATGAAATAAGCGTATCCTTATATCTGGTCAAATAAATATCTAAAGGTTTATCTAAGTCATAATTCAGCTTCAAAATGGCATTCGCAATATCCAATACGATGTCCTTTTCTTGGATTTTAATTATACCAATTGCACCAGCATCTTTTCCACCGTGTCCAACGTCTATAATTATTCGTTTTTGAGCACTCATTTCTTGTCCAAAAATGATGCTCATTTTTAGAAGCAAAAAGACAAAATTGACGTTTTTGAACACTTTTTTCATTTTCAATTTTCAGGTTATCAACAACTTTCTTTCAAAACCTCATAGAATTTGATACCAAATAATAGCAATTAAATTCAATTGATTTCAAATAATATTTTATTCACAAATATTTGATTTTCAGTTATTTATAAACAAATATATGTAAATTTCTAACAACGAAAACAACACGAAAATCTAAACAATTTTATTATGAAAAAATCACACTTTTTAGCATCAGTTCTTTCGCTCTTATCCACTTCGCTTTTTGCTCAAATTGGTGGCATAGAAGATTCAGTTAATGATGTTGGCGATACCATCAGAACCATTTTTCCAATTTTATTGGGTGTCATTTTCCTAGTTGGCTTCCTGTTTAATGCAGGGCATTTCTTTGGGGAAAATGTAGACCTTAAAAAAGGAATTACTAGAGTACTAGTATTTGTTTTGATTGCTGGCGCAGTAGTCGGCATCTTCACATACTTAATCGGAATCGTAGTGTAACTATGAAGAAGTTTGAGGTCTATAAAAACATCAGGAAACGAGCGGTCATTTTTGGGTTGCCTATTTCCTTGTTTGCATTAATGATGGTTGCGATTCTTGCTTCGTTATTAATCATCATTTTTTCATTCAGCTTCTTAATGATAATAGGTGTTATGGTTTTTAATGCAGCCTTATACATCGCTCTTACAAGGATGGCTAATAATCCACAACTTTTTCAAACAGCTAAAGCCTTCCCTAAAATAATAAGTAACAAAAGAAATTCTGGCTTCTATTATGAACAAGATTAATCTTTCAGCATATAACCCTATTGCGGATATTCAAGACAATATCGTATTTGCCAATAATGGCAATGTCGTCCTATGCTATGAAGGAACGCTACCAGAAATCTATTCACAATCTGAAAAAGACTTCGAGGACATACACGGTGCTTGGTTTCAGGCTTTAAAATCATTGCCTATTGGTACGGTAGTGCAAAAACAGGATATCTACCTAAAGAAAACATACACTTCAGAAAAGCTTCCGAATACAACCTTTCTAGAAAAAGCGACCCACGACCACTTCAAAGGGAGGGATTATATGGAACATCGTTGCTTTTTGTTCTTTACGCTCACTAAGAACAAAGCGTTGAATAATTCAAAATATGTCAATCCTTTTCGTAAAGTTTCCAAAGGAATTGTTCAACAATTGGATGATAACGTTAAGAGCTTCATCGGTTCAGTAAGCGATTCTATCTCCTTTATAAACAATAGCCGAAAGATGACCTTCGTTTCGCTTAAAGCGAAAGAGATACAGCAACTCACAAATGGCTATTTCAATGGCTTCAATGATGGGTTTGATACCGATATCATACTAGATAAAAAAAGCGTCAATATTGGCGAAAACCATTTTGATGCCCTGGCTATCAATAGCGAACTGTGCTTTGGCGAAAGTGTACAGAGTAGCAAGACCAATGAGAAATTCACATCTGACGATTTTGTGTTTCATCAAGGGTTTATTGATGGCTTAGGGCTTACGCTTAATGAGAATCATATTGTTAATCAAATCCTGTATTTGGATGATAAACAGAAGTGGCGCAAGCTACTCGATAAGAAAGTCGAGGAACTCAATAAAAGTTCCAACTTCGGTTCACAGAACAAAGTCGTACTAGGTAAAATTCAACACATTCTTGACCAAATCAATGCCGATGATAATGCACGTATTATACGGGGTCATTTAAACATAGTGTACTGGGATAAAAACCCAGAAAATTTAAGCCGAATCGGTTCTAAAATCAAAACTGAATTTAAGGAACTGGATATTATCCCATATTATCCAAGAGGTGAGGAACGGAAGAACTATATACTAAATAGTTACTGCTGTTTTTCTTCAAACTTTTCAAATAACGATTTATATGTAACGGATTTAAAACACGCACTATGCTTGTTTATTAATAATACAAACTACAACTCGGATGCTACTGGAATTATCTTTAATGACAGGGAACATAACGTTCCAGTTCTAAAGGATGTTTGGGACGAGCGCAAGAAGCGCATCAAGGCACGCAATTTTGCCATTTTTGCGCCAACGGGTGAGGGTAAATCGTTCTTGGCAAACAATATACTGAGGCAATATTTTGAGAGTGGTGTCCGTCTGGTCATAATTGACCTTGGCGGATCCTACACAAAATTTGCCAAACTCTATCCAGAAAAATATACCGTGCTTCGTTATGAAAGTGGTAAAAATCTCGGTATCAATCCTTTTTATATAAGTGATGTAAATGACTTGACACCTGAGCGACTGGAAGATTTATCAGTCTTTCTGTTTGAACTATTCGCATCAGATTTAAAAGTTTCCAAGGCACAATCGGTTTCGGTTAAAAAGATATTGCGCCACTATTACAACAGTACATCAGAAAATCATTCGCTAGATGGTTTTTGCAACTTTATAGAGAGGAATCAGAAAGACCTTCTGAACACCTTAAAAATCCATCCCGACTATTTCAATATTACCAGCTTTTTGCACGTAATGTCCGAATATGTCGGCGATGGTCTATATAGCTTCCTCTTTGAAGTAAGCGAAGACCAGACCTATAAAATTGAGGACAAACGCCTAATTGTTTTTGAACTGGATGAAGTAAAGGATAACAAGGAAATCTTGTCCGTAATGTTGAAGCTGATAAAGTCGGCCATCCAAAGAACCATTTGGAAAAACAGGGCCGAAAAAGGCATCATCCTATTTGATGAGTTTGCAAAGCAACTGAAGTTTGAAAATGTACTGGAAAGTGTGGAATTCTACTATCAAGCCATCCGTAAACAAAATGGTGCGATTGGGATTATTCTGCAATCCATCAATCAACTTCCGAATAATTCTACTTCTGAGAGCATACTTGAAAACACACAAGTCATTTACAGCTTAAATAATGAAAAAGGCTATGACGAATTGGTCAAACGTCTCAATCTATCTAGCCACGATTTAAACCAACTAAAGTCCATCAAAAACAATCTTTCTGGACCACGGAAGTATACCGAAATGTTTATCAAGATTGGGAAGGAAAGCAACATCTTTCGGCTTGAAGTTCCTAAAGAAGTCTATGCAGCTTACTTAACCGATGGAAAGGAAAACGAGGAAATAATGAAGCTCTATGAAGAGCATCACGATATGGAAAAAGCAATAATTCAATTCACATCTAAAACATAATATTATGAAATCGAAGATTCACGAATACCAGAAGAAATATTCAGCAATGAGTAAAACAAAAATCAAAACATTCTTGTTCGGGCTATTCTTAATGGTTGCCCTTTTATTACCTAGTGGTGCTACCGCTCAGGGGATGCCAGTTTATGACAATACCAACTTTATCAGTTTGGTAAAATCGCTTGTAGAATCGGCAAAACAGACCTCTCAACTTATAAAGTCCGTAAAGTTTTTGAAAGATGCAAAGGAAGCTATAGAGAAAGTATCTAGTGTTGTTCAACAGCTTAGGGCGGTTGAGGAAATTGCACAGAACAATCAACGCCTTATCAATATAATGCAAAATGATTTACAAGATATTTTAAACTCGCCTTATATCAAACCAGAGGAAGTAACACGAGTTGCGGAATCATTTGATGCCATAGTTCAAAACTCTTTGGACACGGTTGATTTTATGAGTGAAATCTTATCCAGCGATAATCTTAAAATGTCTGATGCTGAACGTGCTAAAGTTTTAAAACAGAAAGAGAAAGAATCTAAGGAAATGGTTTCAAATATTCATACAAGAACGAAACGCTACAAGGATATTATATCCTTCAGAAAAATGCAGGATAAAATCAATAATCGAGAAACGGAGTATTAATAATGACCGCAGCCATACTTTTAGGGATTGGACTGGAATACGTCGATGCGGTATTTCAAACCATACAGAATAGTAGTTTCTCGCAATATACCATTGCAGGAATGAAAACGCTTGCTGTATTGTTCTTTCTGGTCAATATCCTAAAAAAATATAATGAAGGCATTGCGGATAAGGACGGTTACACTTGGGGGTTAAGTCCAGGGGAATTGACCAAGAATTTTGCGGTTGTACTTCTGGTTATATTTTCAACACAGGTTTTGGGCTTCTTCGATAGTATTCTGGTTTCCATAGAAGCGCAATATCGTGGCACGGCACCAGCCTTATTACCATTACAGATGCAGGATATTCCTATAGAAGAGGAAATCAATTTTTTAGAGGCGGCTCAAGCAGCAATGGCATTATTATACGAGGCTCTCGTTACGCCACTCTATGGATTTAAAATCTTTGCATTTATCATAAGTCTTATCCTCTGGATTTTGGACTTATTTATTTACCCGCTATTCCTTGCGGAACGTTATTTTTTATTGGGTATAATGCAGGCCTTTTTCCCATTAGTGATAAGTCTAGCAGTTTTTGAAAAATTCCGTTCGCTTGCCTATACCTTTTTTAAATTATACGCTGCGGTCTATATGTTGGTGCCAGCTTTCTTTTTGGTCAATGTGTTTGTAAATGCACTCTACACCGAAATCAATACAAATTTCTGGACGAACCTATTTGGAACAGATGCTGGCCAGGGTTTTTTCGCACCTGTTGTACAGTTAGGGTCTGTATTTTTTATTGTCTTCCTAAAGTTCAAATTGTATAAACGTGCCACATCATTCACGCTCAGATTGTTTACCAGTTAATTCCAATGAAAATGAAAACACCTTATAAAAACATTTATGCAGTATTAAAGTTGAACAGGTTTATCGTGTTGGCAGTTGTCATTTTTGCAATGTTCTCAAGTACCTTTTCATTATGGATGGCATTCAAGACAAATAAAGAAGCCCTTAATAGTGCCTTTGCTATTAATACGGATGGCACTATTATTCCGTTGAAGCTCGTTACCCAAAAAGAAAATTTTAAAGTAGAGGCATTAGCCCATTTAGACCTTTTTCACAACTACTTCTATAATATAGATGCGAGTAATTATGAACGCAATTTGGAAAAGGCGCTTTGGCTGGGTAATAGTTCCGTGGACAATCTCTATCGCCAGAAAAAAGCGGATGGTGTATACAACAGATTACTTCAGTATTCACTCGTTCAAAAAGTACTGAGTATTGATTCACAAATTGAAGAACAAAACGGAACATACGTCTTTAGAACGGTTACCGTCTTTGAAATCAATAGAGGTTCAATAATTGACACCTACGAACTTGTTTCTAGTGGAAACCTAATTCCTGTTGACAGGAACTTTCCAAATAATCCCCACGGTTTGTTGATTACAAACTATTTCGAGAACACCTTAAAAAAATTAAACGATGAAAGTTAAGCCGATAATCGGCATTTAAAAACCACTATTATGAAAGTAGAAAAGAACAAAATAGTTTTTGCAGCGGTATTGGTCGTGATTTTCATATTTCTGATTTCCTATTCTATGATGGTTATGGGCGATGACGAAAATGAGAATGAAAACCTCGAACAGACCTTGATACCAGATTTGGACGAAAATCAAAAAGAATACGATTCCAAACTTGATGCTATCAATGATTTGAAGGAAGTGCGCGAAAATAATGCACCCAGCATCTACGATGAAAAATTTTTGGATTCAACAGGTCTATACAATCCTGATTTACCGGAACAGGAAAAAGAACGCATTGTTGATAGTATTTATGAGGCCAGTAAGATTCAATACTCTGAAAAGCAATATCAAAACTTTGGAAAAAAGAAAGTAGCTCAAAAGAATACACGACAAATTGATTCTGCCGATATCAAAAGAGAACAAAAAATTGAAGTGAAAGAATTGGGTCTGGAACATCAATTGTTCTTTGCCGCCTCGCCTAAACCCAATGAATTTTCGATTATTGGCAATACAGATGAAAGTATTTACGTCATCGTCGATGGCGACCAAATCGTAACGGCAAATACTAGATTAAGAATGCGCGTTACTAAATCGGCAACTATCAATGGTAAGTTGATACCAAAGAATACGCCTGTTTTTGGATTTATGAGTTTTCAGCCAAATCGTGCGTTCATTGAAATCGAAAATATTAATCATCATCCTACAAAGCTCAAAGCATTTGATTTGCAAGATGGAAGCGAAGGCATTTATGTTGAGAACAATTTTAGAGCGGAAGCAACGAGAGAAGTGCTGGATGATGTCATTGGTGATATCAATATTCCTAGTTTTCCACAAGTGGGTGGACTTACTCAAGTATTTCGGCGTTCTAATCGAAGGGTAAAAGTGACCGTGTTGAACAATTATAGATTAATCCTAAAACCAAAATTATGAGAACAATAATCCTAATATTGATTGTGTCAGTTTCAACTTTTACGAAAGTTAATGCACAAGCAACACACGTACTCGATACCATTTATGCAAACGATACTAAAAACGTTGCGCTTTTTTTTCCAGAACCCATAAGACAAGGCATAACCGGTTCGGATAATTTTGTCTTTAGTTATAATCGTGAAAAAGAACAGTATTTTGGATTACTTCAGGCAAAGCCCGGGAAAGAAAGTAATCTACTGGTAGTCAATAGAAATGATGCAATTTTTTCGTATATTGTAAGATATAAAAAGCAGCTATCAAAGCTCAATTATTTTATCCCATTATCAAATAGTATTGGTAATGAGAAGCCAATCGTAGCCGATTCGATTCAGGTTGTAACTTCTGAAAAAAATATAGATAACAGAACCTACTATTATCAAAAATTCTGCTCCTATCTTCTTAACAGAAACCAACGTATTGGTCGGATTAAGAAGCGAACGCAAGGCATTGTCTTGACCGTTGAGAATGTTGTTTTTGATAAAGAAGAACTCTACTTCGTTATCCATATTGAGAATAATTCTACGATGGATTACGATTTGAATTTCTTGAACCTCTCAATCGAGACTCGACAAAAAGGGAAAAGGAAATCTTTACAGAGTTTATATCAAGAACCTATTTGCAAGCATCGTCTGCCTTCAAAAATTGCAGAAGGCAAAATGGTTCGATTAGTTTATGTAATGCCCAAATTCTCATTATCCAATGACCGTAGGGCAATTTTAGAATTGAACGAGAAAGATGGCGAACGCAATATAAAACTGAATATATCGCACAGATATATCAATAACCCAAATTAATAATATTATGAAAAGATTAGTCATTTGCTCACTCGTACTTTTATTCATTTCTTGCTCTGAAACCAAGAATATGTCGCCATCCGAAACTGTGAAGATTGTTGTTGAAAGCTTTTATGCTAAGGACAATGGCACTTTAAAAAAGCATACAACTTCTGATGGTTATGATAGTTTAATGATGATTCAAGGTTTAGTGCCAGATGCAGATAATGATGCAAAGGTTACCATATCGGATGAAGTTATTGAGACCGATACTGCGTGGGTCAAATACAGTTCTAATTATGATAATAAGCTTGGTATCTTTAAACTCATCAAGGAAGATGGTCAATGGAAAGTAACGAGCAAAGGACCGAGGGAAAAAGGGCCTTTTTAATGGTTAATCTTTTAGTTCAACATTAACATAATCAAAATCGATTTTTAATTTTTTCTTTACGAAATTCAAATAATCAATTTCATCTTGGTTAGGCGGGTACTGTCCTGCAATGAACAATAATTTTGTTCTATTGTCATCGTCCTTTTGCATATATGATAAAAATTGACCTAAACCCTCTCTAATGCAATCAGAGGCAAAGGACGATGACTTTACTTCATAGAAATGAATTTCATTTTCTAATTTAACTTTTATGTCAACATAGTTTTCCTCAAGTATAACATTGTCTTTACCGTATTTTTGTTCCAGCTGTTTCTGTAGTATTTCTTGAATTTTGTTGTGTTTTTGTTCTGCCATGTAACTGGTGCTTCCCCTTCTTTTCTGTTTAGATGAACTTCTCAATTTAGTTCCCTTTCTGTTAGTTTTTCTCTTTTTTCCGGTGTTTGTCGTTTTTCCGTTATCACGACCAAATTTCTCATATAGAAAATCAGCAAATTGATATATTGATAAATGGGATGGTTTATTGGCAATAATCAAATTCTGAATTTCAGAAGTTCTAGTTTTTCTAGTAACATTCAACCCATAATGTTCAGCAATTTTATGAAGTACGGCTTTCTTAAAAATTGGAATCAATCTTTCGTTTGAATAGAGATAGGCTATTTTCCATTTTACAAAAAGAGTTAGATGTAAATCATCAATTTTTTCAAAGTCTCCCTTTTCGGAATATTCAATAATCTTTAAGATTTCAGCTTTTACGTTTTCAAATGCTTCTTTTCTATTCTCTCCATAGTAACGTTGCCAGGAATAAAGATTGTCGTTTATTAAGTTTTTTGGATTTGCATTTGTGTCACTTCGTTTATAAATTCCAAATTTGCTAGAATTTATACCCTTAATACTTCCCAGAGCTCTAGTTTTGGTTTCCAACCATTGGCAGAATGTATCTTTATTCCCAATAGAAACATACTGTTCTAAGTTCATAGATTTGATGGTCTCGATGTCCCACCTTTCAAGAAATTCGTTGAGTATTTCCCTTGATAATTCTGTATTGTTTTCCAAATGAAATTATGGTATTAGTTAAAGTCTTTTCGGAAAGTAAAAACACCTCTTTTATATGCTTCTAGGCACTATTTAAAGAAGTGAAATCAAACATAAAATGTTTTATTACCATATTGTCAGGGTGCTTTGATTCGTAATACTTATCGTGAAAGTGATAGGGTTTGGGTTTCAAAAATTCAAGTTCCCTTTCGTCTTTTTCCAAAAGCTTATTAACCCCATTTACGGTTTTTTCCAAATCTCCTTCGAGTACATACCCAAGTAGGCATCCGTTCTCATATTTATGAGTAACAAAACTGTTAATTCCAGTATCAATATATCGTCGTTTTAAACCAGAATCTTTTTCCTTGAGGTTTTTGGCTTCCATATGGTATTCGTATTCTAGGGATGAATTTATGGTTACCAATCTAAGGTCTATTCTAGGAAGTTTCGCTGCAAAACCCTTTTCCTTTTCTATATCATCTTTAGGCAGATGCTGCTCAACATTTGTAACGATGCTCCACTTTAATCTTAGTGGATTTTCCTTAATGTGTCCGTGCAATTCCGAAGTAATGTCGTTTTCATCCCAGTTTAGTTTGATGACTTTTGTTTCCATAGCTGAAACATAAGATTCTGTTATCAGCTGAAAGCATTTTTCTTCAAAGCCTCTTTTGAAGCTGGCAACTATTACTTTGTTTAATCCCATTTACTATACCTCATTAAGAATTTCCAGTATTAATTCCGAAGCATCTTCAATCGCCATCGATTGAGTCCAGAATCGCCTCTGATTGGGACGAACAATAAAAATCTCGTTGCCTGTTTTATAATTTAGTTTTTTTCTGAAATAAATGTTGGTTGCTTTCTTTTGCCACAATTCTTTATCCAGGTCCCGCAATATGTCGTGTATATCCACGCTAGAAATTGAAACTTCTCTTTCAGAATCTTCAAACGCAACCTTAGTTATCATTAAAGGTGAGAAATGACTTATGTTTCCATAAATGGTACAATTAGCATAGAGATTCTGATTTTGCAAAAAGTCATTTAGATGTTGCGAAACCTTTATGGCATAATCTTGAATTTCATTTTTGTTAGTTGGACCGAGAACATATTGATATCTCTTAATCAATAATGGAATTGTAAATTCTACAAAATTGTCTACAATTAAGCTTTCATTGATTGAAAAGTCAAAACATTTAGATATATAGCTATCAATCTCCTTTTCAAATTTTTTTGAATTTGTATTGAAAATTTTAGATTCCTCAATTATCATCTTATCATAAATATCAGCAAGATGATATAGGTTCTTTTTGGACAAAGAAAATGGCAGTCGATAAACTTCATTAGGTTTGATTTCTTCTCTTTCTATTCCGATAGATGCTGAACATAAGAAAAGATAATAATAAGCAAGCTTTGAGTTTATAAAACAAGTTAATCCTTTAAGTACTTTTGAATCAGGATGACTAAGCCCTAAGACTTTACTATTAAACGAACAGGCTTCATCTTCATAAGAAGCACAAATTTTCCAATTGGAAAGCCCTTCCTTAATTAAGATATGTGGTGCAAAATAAGTTTTTTTTGCTCCGACGCGTCTAAATACATTGATTGTGGGTAAGTCTTCCACTTGCACGCCATAATACTTAGCATATATTTCCTTAGACCGCTGAGTAAGCCCAGAATTCAAATCTAAAAATGAGTGTGAAACGTAACGTCTAATATTCTTAGGGGCAATGTATCTATTTGGAATTTCGTTATCTACTTTCGGGTTCTTAGTAGAATTATTCAAAAATTGTAATCCAGAGCCCTTGTCAATTTTCTCATCCGATATAAACTGTTCCAGACTGCCTAAAGCATTTAGTTTTTGTATTAAATTAATATCTCCAATTCCACCCCACATTGCAATTTTCCAAATTTTTGAAGTTGGTTTATTGCATTCTTCCCGTGGAAGATATTTTAAATCTGTTCCATCAATGCTAACACCTTCAATAACATTAGATTTAATGTAGGTCTTAGGGGCATAATAGACAATTGTGTCCGATTTTTTCTTTGGTGGATTTTTTCTATAAAATGCAATACTGATTGGTCCAGTTGCTGAACCAAACAATTGACCACCGAAATCTTTAGGTGCATTTCGTAAAATCGAGAAATTATATATTTTCTCTACATAACATTCATTAAAGAGCCACTTTCTAAAATTTTGATACGTTATTTTGGTGTTCGTCAGTATTTTGGTATTGAAAATCAAAGCAATTTCCCCATTTTCAGAGAAGTTAGTTGCCTTATGTAAGAATGGTAGAACCATTTCTTTAGCAAATCCATATTTATCACTATAATCTCGAAGAGATTGGGATAAGTTCTTAGTGCCAAAAGGCGGATTGCCCACCACCAAATCAAAATCTATTTGTTCTACTTGTGGATTTTTCTGAATAGTATCACTTCGGAATAGATTATTGCCTTGTTCGACCAAAGTATCATCCGAAGGGTCATTTATCAAATATGGTAAGCGATAGTCTTTATTTTGCCAAATTGTCTTAGGATTCAAGTTGTCTACTAAAGCCAGATAAAGACTGAAAGCTGCTACTTTGATAGACTGAGGGTGTATTTCTATACCAAATATATTGTCCGTCAGTAGCTTCTTCAATTCGTTAAAATCCGTAAGCTTTTCTGCATTTGCATTTTCGTGACGCTTGACTAGACGTTTAAAACTTTCAACCAAAAAAATCCCCGAACCACACGTTGGGTCTAACACCTTAATATTAAATTCTTTTTCTGTCCTAGAGATTGGTAATTTTTCATTTAATATGAGTTCAACTAGGGAAGGTGGTGTGTAATAAGTACCTGTATCTTGTTTTAAAGTAGGGTTTATTTCAGCAAGGAAGTTCTCATAGATTTCACTCAACAATTCTATTTGAATAATACTGAAATCGAACAGGCGTAAATCTTCAAAAAGATTCTGCTGTAAGGAATTATCATTACCGTTTATAAAACACTTTCGGATAATTTTTAGATGCTCTCTAGAAATTGATTCATTGCTATCTATAGTAAAAACATTACCATTAAAATATTCTTCCAGTTTCTTAAAAAGTGAGTATGTCTTATCAGCATCGTCCAAAATGTCAAAATAAGACTTAGCCCCTATTTTTATTTTAGAATAAAACTTTTCATCAGTTGCTCCCCTGTCCTCTAAGTACAAAAGGAATAGAGAGCGCATTATTATTTTATGAATGAGGTTAATTTCTAACCCTTCATCTTGTAATTGCTTGGCAGTATGGGTTAGGCTCTCTACAAGGTATTTATCAACCCTTCGTTGAAGGCTTATTTTCTTTCTAATCTCAAAGGCTTCCTCTAATGTCCATATAATACCTGTATCAATGGCAATAGTGGAAAAAAGATTTTGAAGCTGTTTGAGTTTGGTTTTATCCTTGAACTTATAAGACTCTATTTCGAGTGTTTTAAGTTCTTTCTTATAATCAAAATCATCTGATTTGATTATAAGAGGTTTCTCGGCACAATTGTAAATACGGATTTCAGTTTCCGAATAAACGTATAGAAAAATTACCTTTTTGAAGTTCCAGATTTTTTTTTGAGTCTTTGCAACTTGATGAAGAGCCCTATCATCAAATTTTTCAACCTTTTTTAAAAAAACCGCAGGATAACTATTATGATTTTCGTCGGTACTGAAATAAATTTCATCAATACCGAAATCTTTTACTTGATTGATTACAACTAATTGACTTTCCGAAATTTGAGTAGATTCCGAAGTGACAGAGACGGCCTTATCCAAGCCTAAATTTTCTATTATATCAAAATCAATCATATCGAAAGTTGTCCAAAATATCTGATAGCTAGTTACATACTAAATTAATTCCAAAGGTACAAATGATTTTGCGATTTTGATAATCGAAGTTTTACTATTATTTGGAATATTTCCAAATTTATGGATGCGATAGTTTAATGTGCTACCGTTTTAATATTAAAATCAATTCCTTTAAAAATCAGTTCTATTGCACCCCCCATTACACCACTAGTTACACCACCTTCTAATCATTTAAAAATCGACTTCGCCTCGTCATAAATTCGTTCAAAGTTTTCTACCAAATCAACCTGTGAAAACTGCTTAGTTTCCTTTGGTAACTCTCTTTGGATATCTGCCAATTTGAATTGAACTTTCTTATCCTCCCCATCAGCATACGCAATGAACTGGCCCTGTTTCAGTCTAAAAAACACATCAGCTCTTATTTTGGGAATTTCCTTTTCGCCTGTAGTAATGCGTGTATCAAAATCAAGGTTATGACCACGACTTATGCTTTTGGTTGGGTCTTTAATGATTTCAAAAAAGCGTTCGTAATACTTTGCGGTATCCGGGTCATTTACCTTTCCGAAAAACTGATAAGAAAGATTGCTTAAAATCGCTTTACTCGCCTTATCACCATACATCATATCGTTTTGAATTTTGTCTTGCATCACATAAATTGTAGCAATATCAAAGCTTCGCAATGTTGCTGGAATACGGTGCATATTTAATAAGCGTATGGTCGGTGCTTCTTCCATTAGCAGAAATGAAGGCTTGGAATTTCGCACGCTCATTTGCTTAGTAATGGTGTGGATAATGGTGGCAATTACTGGCGAATAGGACGTTTCAAATTTCGGGTTATTGACTATTGAAATGACTGCTGGATTTTCCTCATTGTTTATATTGAGTGGCACTTCATCTGCGGATAATGCCATAAAAATGCGTTGTGTGCTAATTCGTTTTAGCGCATTGGCTAAGGTGCTTTTAACGCCAGCTGTCTGCCTATCCGAATCCTTACTGCTAATAAAAGCATCTGCCATTGCTCTCGATGTAGTATTGGTTTCCAAAAACTGTATAAGGCTATCGGTGTCCAACAATTGATAAATTGCTATCAAATGTGGCAAAGTACTGTATTTAGGATAGTCGGTTTTTAGTTTCCAAATCAACCCACCAATCAAACCTTCCGCAGCATCATTAAAAAATTTGGTTGTTCCCGTTGTTCCGCTTTCTCTTTGTTCTAAAAGGTTCTCGATTAAAACCCGTGACACCTCGTTTACGCTTTCCTCGTTCTCTAAATAGCGTGGTGCAATAGGATTTACCCGATGGATGATTTTATCGAAGGATATAACCTTAAACGGAATATCGCCATCCTTAAAAAGAGGATATGCTATTTCGGTAAGTTCAAAATCTTTATAATCGTGTATAATGCCACAAAAGCTTTCTTTTCGGAAGTGTTTCAAAAATCCATACACCACACTTTCGGTCTTACCACTTCCAGCAGAACCGATAATGGATGCACCACGTTTAATATTGTCCAGTTTAAAATTACCCTTAGTGGTGTCAAAATTGACCTGATATTTGCTATCGCCATTTAACGGCTTGTCCGTTTTATGCAGGAACACATACATTCCTATGTTAATTAATATGAGAGGGCAAACCAGATAGAGAGAAATCAGAATTAGTCGGTTTTCCTCATTCAAATAGAACACCATCGCACCAAGCACCAGAAAATTAACGATGAATGCATACCTACTTGCCCGAAACATCGTATAGAAAACAATACTGGCCAGACCAATAATTGAAAGTATCGTTATGAAATTATCTATCTGCATAACTATTAGATTCCTATGGAACTTGATTTAATCGCTATTTCAGCACCACGCCTTAATCGTTTAAGAATCCGAAGTGCAATCTGTGTTTGACTAAGTGGAATATTTGGCACTATCGGCAATCCAGTTTTTGCTATCATTTTGAAAGCCAATGCTTTTTCGTTAGCTGGTAGTTTCATCAAGGCAGCGAAATATAGATTGGGGTTTTTTACAAAATCCTTTCGGGCTTTGTATGTCTCAGCAAAGTTTCGTTTATAGCCAAAAGTCTTATCAAATGTTTTTTCTGCATTCTCGAAAAATGAATCACGGTCAAATCCCCGTTTTACGGTTTCCCCATTCAACTTTACATCAGATGCTTTGTATTTGCTTCCGGGCGATAAACTGAATCTGTTGGACGCATCCTTACGACTCACGATAATATGGATGTGGCTTTGGTTACCATCTTTTTGCATTCCCTGGACAATCCGTTTTCCGTTTTGTTGGTGGGTCGCTTGGCTTTCCAGTTTGGCGATTTCCTTTTCCATCCTTTTAATATTTCCTTCAGCTCTTCCTTCTTGGATATTTCGGATTTCCGTTTTGAGCTGAAGAATTTTGGTGGCGTACGGTTGGTTCTCTTTTACCTGAAAATCTGTTCCCTTAAAGGTGCGTTGATGCTCTATTTTTGCATAGTACTTTATATCATCGATGTTAACCGGCCGCCCTTTGATTTCCCTATTGAATGAAGCCACATAATCTTTCATTAGCTCTCTTGTGTATCGTTTTAAATCTTCGCTACTGTTCTGAAGTTTTTGCAATTCATATTTTGAAGGACTAACGGTAATTGAATAGAATCTTGGTTCGTGTTTTTCCAATTTTGCGGTATTCCCATCGATTTCCTTAATGACTTCCTCAGCAGAAATCTCATCGCCGTATTGATTGAAAAAATGTTCCATTTCTCGCTGTTCCAAACCTTGATTTTCTTTCTCTAAATACCCAACAAAATCTGCCGAACTTTTGGAAAAATTACCGCCCATTTTTTGGGGTGTTATTGTGATATACATAGCTCGAATATTAGAGTTCGTTTTTTAGATTTCGCTTTTCGCGAAAGCGCACTTCTTTATTTTCTTCAGCATATTTCTTTTCAACTATTAATGGTTTTTTGTTGGGTTCTTCCATCACAAAAAGGGACTGCAACATTGCGACCGTAGGTTTGGTTTGTGTCTTTTCGACATCACGCATTATGGCAATGACCGCATTGATTCTTTTTAAGAGCTTGGCTTCAATGGTTCTACCTGTAGGTCCTAATTTTTCCTTTGGGGAAATCTCGTTATAGAGGAAAAAATCGAGGATGTTTTCCATCGCTTCGGTGTGCGTTTTAAAGTGCATTTTTGAAAATTCCTGAAACCGCTTGGCCGTTTTTCTTTTGAACCTGATAGTGATGAATGAATCCATTTCCTTTCGCTTTTTTTAAAGATTTGACGTAAATCCATCCCTATTTACTGGTGTTCCAAGACCATTTGACGCAAATTGTTGGAATTTTTAAATACTGCTTGCTTTTAAGTGATTAAAAATCAATGGATTAAAACGAAAATGGAATATGTAACGCGGCGCAGCCCGTTACCCTCTTGCTATTCCTTTTCGTCACGCGCAAGCGTGACAAAAATCCATACAATCCGGCTAAAAAGCCGATTGCCATTTTCAGGGAAAATGATTTTCCAATATGTTATTTTTCGATGTGCAAGGGTAACGGCGAAAGTCGAAAAGTGGATAACCTTACTTTAATTTGAATGCTGAATTTCAGCGAAATAAAGATAGTGATTTTTTCTTGATATAGGTTTAATTACACACAAAAACACCCCTAAAATTTTAGAGGTGCTTGGTTCAGTTTTGCCGAAAACTATATATTGAAAACGTAGGTATAGGAATATAAATTCCGAAGTGCTTCTTCCTCTATCAACGTTTCAAAACAGCCATAATTTTCTTTTAAGTATTTGCGAATACTATCGCCAAATTTTCGTTTCACATCTTCTTTGGAAGTTTCCAAAAGTCGGTTTTGAGCCTCTTCGCTCAGGTCTGTAAAATTCAGATATACCATAGCTACAGATTTTAATATTCGCTAGGTAACATCAGCGTATTATTTACAAAAAATAACCGCAGTTCATCGAGTGGAAAATCAGTCGCTCGATACCCGTGTTTTTCTAAAATATTATCGTTGCCATCTGTGTAAATAATTTCGGCTTCATAACCTGTAAAATCTTGTTTTTCTTCGGACAATCTTTTAAAGTCTATGGTTACAAATTCACTACGATTCATCAGACTTTTTGCAGTTACGGAGGTGTCCGTAATGAGCCAAAAACATTCGGCAACTTCAGCTAAATATTTTAACCCATCCGTAAATCGGGTTTTCAAAAGTGGAATTTGATAAAAGAAATTAGTACCACTAAATGTCTGTAAATTTTCTTTGATTTCATTAACTTGAACTTTCATTGTTTTGCTTTTTTAAATTAGTGAATAATGAAAAAGAGGGCGCAACTTTCGACGGTTACGCCCTCTTTAATTTTAGTCTTACTTATCGCCTTTACTTCCAAGTAAAAGAATTTCATCGGCTACAACTTCCGTTACATAGCGTTGGTTTCCGTCGTCTGTGGTGTAGGTTCTTGTTTTTAACTTTCCTGTTATTCCTACTTCTTTGCCTTTACCTACAAATTTTTCAACAATTTCGGCAGTCTTGCCCCGAGCAACTACGGTATGCCAGTTCGTGTCCGTTTGTTTCTCGCCTTTAGCGTCCTTGTAATACTCGTTTGTGGCGATTGAAAAACGAGCTACTTTCTTCCCACTTTCAAGGTTTGTAATGGTTGGTTCTTGTCCAACGTTTCCAATTAACTGTACCTGATTTTTAATACTTGTCATAATAAAATATTTAAGTGATTTATATTTTCCCCATTGATTTAAAACAGATTAAATTTTAAGGGGTGTTTGTTCTTTTCTTCTGTGCACCGCACAATGGATAGAGTGGGTTTTGTCAAGACTTTTCAGGAACAAATCAGGTGTGTTTGCGACGTAGAAAAATGCTTGCATTTTCAAGGAAGTAGAAACCTTATTTTTCACTAAAACTTGCTATGGTCTTGACAAGTTCCATAAGGGCATTAGCAATTATTTTAAACGCAGTTGCGTTTGAGCGTACAGACAGTTTAGCGAAATATGAAGCTGGGGTTAATCTAAAATTGGTTATGCACTGCCTGTTTTTCGACGACCCGAAAAACAATAAAGGCTTTATCCATTATAAACCCCTTAAAATGTGTAAGGCTGCGGTTCGGTTTTTAGTCATTTTCGAGTAAGGCCTCAAGAAGACCGCACCGAAAATTCCGTTAAGAAAATCGAAGTGATGACTTTCCGATGAAAAAGCGGACTTGATTCATAATTTTGGCTAGGGAATGAAGTGTTCCTTTCCAGCGTAGCGGAAAGGGTTAACGGAATGGAAAGCTGAAATTGGGGATTATGTACAAGACCTTTGCAGAGAAGCTCTTTTCCTGTAATGCAGCTTTTCGCGAAATGCAGGGGAATGTGCTGAACGGATTATGAAAACTGTATATTCTTATTTAGTAGGATTTAAAGCGGACTTAACTTTAAAGCTGTAGCTTGAAATGTACTTTGACCGTTTTCCGTTTTTTCGGAATTGAACGGGCAAGTGAAATGGAATTCGGAAGCTTTGAAGTTGTGTCCAAGACCTGTGTAGGGAAGCTCTTTTCCTGGAATGAAGCTTTTTTCGGAATGTAGGGGAATGTGCTGAACGGTTTGGTGTATAAGCTTGTTAATTCTTTGCCTTGACCTCAAATTAAGTATCCAGTTTATGGCACTAGATAAACCTATTTGCGAAATCTACACCATCGCATATACTTCATCGAATATCAACTTATCTAACTTTTCTTGTTGGGAAAAAGTCTTTTTTAAGGTATTATGAAGCATCCAGTTGAAGGCATTGTAGCCATCCCATAAAGTCGGTGTGCAGTACCAATCGTGTCCTTCCTCAGCAATTAAATCTAGTAATTCTCTAGATTTTTTGGAAGGGCTATCGTTCTTGTCGCTACATTCATATCGGAACAGTTTCGTTTTTTCTAGTATCTCCTTCACGAAAGCTTTAGTATCGATAAGTACTATTTCTTCCATTTCCCTGAATTTTTTAGTGATTTCGTAAAACTCGTTATCCAAAAACTGCTCGAACAGTCCGTTCAGTTTCGGCAGTATCAACTCTGTATTATTTTTTGTGTGTTTTATTGAAAAGTCAATCTGTGCATTTGAGACGTGTAATCCGTTCGTACAAACTTCTCTGTAAAATCCAAAATGTCCTGAAGTTTTCTCTCGGCCATCATAGGAATTTTTGAAACGAAGCATTGGTAATATTTTACCCTTTTCATTTTTCAGGGAAAACTGATTGTCATCCTCGATGATAAAGTCGGTTACAAAAGCCCTGTCATCTCTGTTGATAGTTCGCTTATGGTATTTTAGATGTGCGTCTATCAAGAGCTGTTCCGCTTTCTTGAAGAAGAGTTCATTTGGAATGTGTCCATAACTGCTAGACAATACATTGACAATTTGTCCATTGGATATAATGGTATTTTCCAGTCCTTTTCTGGATGGCATTCCGGTAATACTTTCTAAGGATTTCATTTCATTGGAAACGAAAATTTCATCTTGTTGTAATTTGTGTAAATACATAACTTTTGATTTTAGATTAAACAATTTGTGACAGTACAGCGTAATAGATTGGATGCTTTTCTCTGTAGTATGCTAAATGACTCTCTGCACTTTCAATTTTGTAATTGTTGCTACTTAGTTGATAATGCTCTTCTGCTTTTTTTAATGAAACTTGGGATTTTGATGTTGCTTTTTTCATAATTTTAAATTTTAGTGATTAAACAATATTTGAGCAGAACCCAAACGGAAGCTAAAATCTCAGCTCAAAAGGAAACGGAATAAATAGTGAGTGTGCGAACGGCTTTATGCCGTAGTCTTTTGATGGGTGTATTTTACGAGTTTACCTTTGCGCTACTATTGATTGATTATTTCTTCCTTTTAAAGTACTACCTTCCCAAAAAACTTATCTAAAAAAAAAGTAGAGCCAGCACAAATGCCGACCCTTCCTTCCAACAACAAAAGCTACGCTTTCAATTCCTTGATTTCTTTTTCAAGGATTTCTATTCTGGCTTTCAAACGTTCTTCACGTATATCTCTTCTTTCAATGTATTCCTTTTCGATATCCGTAATCTTGGTTTTATGATATCCTAGTATGGCATTGTAGAAAGACATATTCGTCAAATTACTAGTATGATTACTTTCCCCAAAATGGACTTGTTTGGTAAGTATATACCGTATCAACTTATGAAAGATTTCTTTTTTGAACTTTTCTTTGAAATTCTGTATAATTTCAACTTTTGTCATTTTTGACGTATCGTCCAATAATCCTGAAAAGTACTTTTACTGACTAAAATAATCCACATTGTTTTCGTAGAGCGAAATTGAAAAGGCAACCATTTCATCTACCGAAAGTGTTTTCTTGGTCTCGATGTAGTTGGTCTCTCGAATCATTGTGACAACTTCTTCAAACTGTCGGTTATTCTCGATTTGTTTCTTTCTAATTTCCCTTTCGTTAATTTTGATGATTTGTTCGTCTGGTGTACAATCATCCATTTTTCTATTCGATAACGGCACGGAATGAACTTCGCTTTCATCTTCTGATTTTTCGATAAGCTTTAAAAACACTTCTTTGTGCAGGTAAGATTCAGGATGAAAAACAATGCCATTTTTAAATCCATTCCCTTTGGCCGAATTGTATTTTTCCAATTCCTCGTTATAGGTCTTGGTGGCCTCGTCAAATTCATCTTCGCTATAATCATAGTTGCGATATTCTTCCTTGATAGTTTCCAAGGTAGGCTGTATTGGTTTTTCTATAAGTTCCACATCGTCCAGCAAATAGACTTTTAAGCCATTTTTCTCTAGTTGTGAAATCACAAGCTGATTACGTTCGTCGTCCGCCCAATACTTCCGTATTTCAGGAATTAACAGCACATTCTCTTTTTTGGATGTCTCAATCAGGTTTAAGAACGATTTATTTTTCTTCGACTCAAAACAAGATGCCTTTGTACAGACCTTCTTTCCTTCCCCAAATAGATTTCCTTGATTCGCAGCGTTGAACGGACACATAGTGCACGCCCCAGCTTTTGCAACTAATGTTGAATCTTCGACATCAAACGGTGCTTTCTCTAAATCATAGGTCTGATTTTTTATCATCCTATTGATTTGATGGGCACTAAATTCTTCGCCCATCGTTTCCAACATCATTTGTTGTTCTTCTGGCTCAAAAAGTGCGACACCGACACCTAATGAAATGGTCATTTCGTCATTACGAACGAATACTTTAAAACCTTCGATTAGTCCAGCCAATTTTCATCGCTGACGAATAAAATTATCACTTCTTCCTAATCGCTTAGCAATTTCCGAAGCCGAATACTTCTCACTTAGATAAGCAATGGCATCTGCTTCCTCTGTAGGTTCAACATCTTGTCTTTGTAGATTTTCGATGATTTGAATTTCCAAGATTGTATTGCTTTCGTAATCTCTCACGATACAAGGCACAGTCTCTTTACCTGCTAACTTACTGGCACGATAACGTCGTTCGCCCATCACGATGATGTATTCTTTTTCTGATTTTCGAACTGTAATCGGTTGAAGTACCCCGTGTTTTTCGATGCTTTCTGAAAGCTCTTTTAATAATAATTCATTGAAAGTTTTCCTAGGCTGCATGGGGTCTGGTATAACCTTTTCGATATTCAAATTTTGAATTTCCAGTCCAATAGCTTTTCGAGTCAATTTTTCTTTGACTTCATTTTTAACGGTTGTATTGGCTTTACCGTTCCTTCTCGTTTTAACTGCTTTTGTTGTCATAATACTTAAATTTTTGATTAAACAATATTTAAGCAGGAACCAAACGGAAGATAAAATCTTGGCTCAAAAGGAAACGGAATAAAAAGTGAGGCACGAACGGCTTTATGCCGTAGTCTTTTGATGGAAGTATTTTACGAGTTTAAATTGCGGTTATATTGTATGATAATAAACTTCCCTTACGAAGGAATAGGGTTGCAGCTTAGTAAAATTTATTAGTCGGACTAAGAATTTATAATGATTGATGACAAATGATTCGATTCGGTACTAAAACAAATTTCGCTTTGAAAAAAGCAAAATGTTGTACCTATGTTGTACCTAACAATTTTTTGAGAAGTATTTTAAACAAAAAAAGCCGAAGATTTCTCTTCGGCTTTCGTACGGGCGGGGAGACTCGAACTCCCACACCTCACGGCATCAGATCCTAAGTCTGACGTGTCTACCAATTCCACCACGCCCGCATTTTAATATTTTAACATTTTTTATTTCGCTATGTCCTAAGTCTAGCGTGTCTACCAATTCCACCACGCCTGCATTCTTTCCAAAATCACGATATGTGATTATCGGGGTGCAAATATAATGCAAAAAATCAATTCTCTAAATTTTAGCTATTTAAAAATTACGCTTTTTGTACTTTTATCAAAAGTCAGATAAAAAATTGCATGAAAAACGTAAAGAATTATATCTCCGAAAACAAGGACCGATTTCTAAATGAAATCATAGAACTACTTAAAATACCGTCTGTTAGCGCAGATCCTGCCTTCTCTCAAGATGTTTTAAACGCTGCGGAAATGGTAAAATCAAAACTAGAAGATGCAGGTTGTGATATTGTTGAAATTCATGAAACAGCCGGTTACCCTATAGTTTATGGTGAAAAAATCATAAACAAAGACCTACCAACGGTACTAGTATACGGCCATTATGATGTACAACCGGCCGAACCATTGGAATTATGGACTTCCCCACCTTATGAACCGGTAATCAAAAAAACCGACTTACACCCAGAAGGAGCCATTTTTGCACGTGGTGCTTGCGATGACAAAGGGCAAATGTACATGCATGTAAAGGCATTGGAATTGATGGTAAAAACCGATCAGCTGCCATGTAATGTAAAATTCATGATCGAAGGCGAAGAGGAAGTTGGGAGTAATAACTTAAGTATTTATGTTGCCGAGAATAAAGAAAAATTGGCAAACGATGTTATTTTAATATCGGACACGGGCATGATTGCCAATGATGTGCCGTCAATTACCACGGGTTTACGCGGACTTAGCTATGTTGAAGTGGAAGTTACGGGTCCTAATCGTGATTTACATTCTGGTTTATACGGTGGTGCCGTTGCAAATCCGATCAACATTTTAACAAAAATGATCGCTAGTTTACATGACGAAAATAACCATATTACCATTCCAGGGTTTTATGACAAGGTAGAGGAACTTTCCGCCGAAGAACGCGCAGAAATGGCAAAAGCACCATTTAGCATAGAAAAATATCAAAAAGCTTTGGATATTGATTCAGTCTATGGTGAAGCAGGTTATTCTACAAACGAACGTAACTCCATTAGACCTACCTTAGATGTCAATGGCATTTGGGGCGGTTATATTGGGGAAGGAGCCAAAACGGTTATAGCAAGTAAAGCATATGCTAAAATATCCATGAGATTGGTACCCTACCAAGATTGGAGAGAAATTACCGAGCTATTTAAAACTCATTTTGAATCTATTGCACCTAAAGGTGTTACCGTAGTAGTAAAACCTCATCATGGTGGTCAAGGTTATGTAACGCCAATAGATACTGATGCATACCAAGCAGCATCAAAAGCATACGAAACCACATTTGGAAAAAAACCGATACCGCAACGTAGTGGTGGTAGTATTCCTATAGTCTCTCTATTTGAAAAAGAACTAAAGAGTAAAACTATTCTTATGGGCTTTGGTTTAGATAGTGATGCCATACACTCCCCTAACGAACATTTTGGGGTATGGAACTACTTAAAAGGCATTGAAACCATCCCTTATTTTTATCAATACTTCACGGAAATGACCAAGAAGTAGTTGACAGTTGACAGTTGACAGTTGACAGTTGACAGTTGACAGTTGACAGTAAATTAAAAAACGTCTTTGCTTACAAAGACGTTTTTTATTGTAGAAGTATATTTTGTTGATGATAAATTGATACCGAGAACCAATAACGAACAACTATATTTTTTTCACGTATTTAGTGATGATTACGGTAAGGGTAGGTCCTACTTTGCCTTCAATATATTCAGCATTTTCCCTATCTAACGAAATTCGCCTTACTGCAGTACCTTGTTTGGCTACTTGACTAGAACCTTTAATCTTTAGGTCTTTCACCAATACAACACTATCACCATTTTGTAAGATTACACCATTGACATCACGGTGAATTATCTTCTCACTTTCTGCCAAACCTTCTCCCGTAGCCTTTGCCCAATCTAAAACCTCAGGTTCTAAATACATCATATCCAACAAATCTTTGGGCCAACCTTCAGATTTTAATCTAGAAAGCATTCTCCACGCCACAACTTTTACAGAATCGTACTCGCTCCACATACTGTCATTTAGACAACGCCAGTGATTAGCATCCATTTGTTCCGGGTCTTCAATTTGAGTACGACACGTTTCACATGCCAAAATACTAGAATCAACTCCACTAATAGAAACCGGTTCAACTTCAAAAACTTCTAAATTATTGGTTGCGGTACATAATTCACATGTGGAACCACTACGTGCTTCTAAATCATCTTTTACGCTCATTCTAGGTTGCTTTTAGGCTGCAAATTTACACTTTATTATAGGTAAGAACTATAAGTACCTTCTCTAATTGCCCTTTATAATTTAACCAATTCGATAATGTAAGGCTACTTTCTCCTTTACGCCTACCACCCAAAATTTACTCTACATTTGTAGAATATAAATATTTATTCTATGTTTGTAGAACAAATTCTAAACTTGTAGAAAATGCAGTTATCCAAATCGGAAGAAGAATTAATGAATATACTTTGGAAGCAAAAGAAAGCTTTCATGAAAGACTTATTGGATGCTTACCCAGAGCCAAAACCCGCTACCACCACCGTAGCCACCTTATTGAAAAGAATGACCGATAAAAAGTTTATTGACTATAAAAGTTATGGCAGAAGCAGAGAATATTATCCGCTAGTTAAGAAAAAAGACTATTTCTCTAAACATGTAAACGGACTCATTAAAAACTTTTTCAACGATAGTGCCAGTCAGTTTGCATCATTTTTTACGCAAGAAACCAATTTAAGCAAAGCTGAATTGGAAGAATTGAAGAAATTAATAGATGTTGAAATAGAAAAGAAGTAATTATGGAAATCTATCTTTTAAAATCTACGGCATGCATGGGCATTTTTTTAGTGTTCTATAAACTTTTGCTTGAAAGGGAAAGTATGCACCATTTTAAAAGATTCTTTCTATTAACTGCGCTTATTATTTCTCTAATAATTCCACAAATTGTTTTTACCGAATATATAGAAGCAGAACCAACCCCTGCTGTCACTCAAGTTTTGACCATAAATGAACAACCAGAAATAACACCAATAGTTCATGAGATGGAAGAATCGCCCATGAATTGGACCTTGATTCTTTATACTCTTTATGGTTTGGGAATTGCAATTTTTGGATTTCGTTTTCTTTATAACATTGCCAAACTATGGATCCGTGTTAGGCGCAATACCCAAATTAAATTTAATTCCTTGGTAAAAGTCTTGTTAAAAGAAGAACTACCGCCACATACATTTCTTCGCTATATATTTCTTAACAAGCAAAAATTTGAATCTAAGAGTATACCAGCTGCTGTACTATTACATGAAGAAACCCATGCTAAGGAGTGGCATAGTTTAGATGTTCTTTTTATTGAATTGCTACAAGTTTTATTCTGGTTTAATCCGCTGATTTATGTATTTAAAAGAAGTATCAAACTCAATCATGAATTTCTAGCTGATAGTGCCGTAATTAAAGGGCAAGAAAATCAATTACAATATCAAAACACTTTACTGTCGTACTTATCAAACGACAACTTTCACACGCATCAATCCGTTGGCATTGCAAATGCCATAAATTATTCATCAATCAAAAAACGATTCATCATCATGAAAAAACAAACATCAAAAAGAGGTATTTTAATTCGAAGCGTTCTTGTATTCCCTTTAATGGTCCTTCTACTAGTTAGTTTTAGTAGTAGATCAACAGAATATATAAATGGGAGTTCAACAACTAATTTTAGTATTGATAAAACAGAAAAGAAAATTCAAAAAAGAACTGTAAAACTCGCTGGTTTAGTAATTGATTCTGAAACTTTAGAACCTATAATAAATGCAGAAATCAAAAACTATAATGGAACTGTATTCACCACAACAGACAACAAAGGCTATTATTCACTTGAGTTTGTCAATGCACAACAAGGTGAAATTGACTTTAATCTCATAGTCAAAAAAGAAGGTTACAAACCGTTAGTTCAAAAAGAGCATTGGGGAAATCTTAGTGGTGAAATAAAAACTTCAATGTACTTTGGGCTTCAAAAAAATAATGGACCTACACCAGAGTTCTCCAAACTATTCACAAAGAACATCAATTTAGATTATGCATCAATTGCCCAAAATATTTCTGTAATTGAAAATGAAAAATTTTTCACTTCAAAGTTAGAAGATGTAAAGAAGGGTAATACCAATTGTATTGTTGAGATTAATAAAACATTCTATTTGGTTAGTGCTACCTCATGGATAAAATTAAATTCTTTTAATGATGTAATAGCCATAAACGATGAAACGAATTTACCTGCATCTAAATTAAATACTTACATAAATAGAAACAACATAAAAGCAATGTCTCCATTAGAAAGCTATGACACTGCACAGTACGCTATATATACAATCTCAGGAGATATAAATACGAACCTAGACAAAAGAGCTTTTGGTTTGTATAACCGTTTAGCCAAAAAATATAACGCTATTCCCATTGCTAAAAGAACAATTCCTTTAAATGATTTAAAAGTATTGGAATCTATTTACAGAAACATGAGTGATGCCGAAAAAAAGTTGGCAGATCCATTTCCGGAATGCTTACCTAAACAAAATCAAGATGGCGCAAGTAAAGAGCAATTAGTCTACTATAATGAGCTTGCAAAAAAATACAACAGTATGATAGCCGATGGTGGCAATATCCGCATCTTGAAATCTGATATAGATCAATTAAAACATATTTACAGATTAATGTCCAAAGAGCAAAAAGAGCATGCTGAACCATTTCCTGATTTTCCAGAACCACCACCAGCACCCAAAGCTCCAAAAGCACCGAATTCTTCAGATTATGCAGATAATCAAATTAAAGAAATCATTGAAAATCAAGACCCCTATGACCATTTGAACTTAGACATCAATGGAATAAAAGGAACATCCTCAAAAACGACTATGGAACTTACTAGTCCCACGGCACCCACTCCTCCTACTCCACCCTCTCCTCTTGACTACGCTATAGACATGGCAAAAAAAGGAGCAATATTTTATTTTGAAGGCGAAAAAATAACGTCTGATAAAGCGATCGCCTTACTTAAAAAGAACAAAGAATTGAATATGGAATCTCGTAAGAAACTTGGAAAGACCGAAGTAAGAATCACTACCGCACCTGTAACAATACGATAGACACAACGTCAAACATATGTTAAAGCCCTCTTTTAGAGGGCTTTTTACGTACCAAAAACAAAATAGTTACGTTCACCCAGTATACATCATCATCAACTTGCCAGCCGTAAGGATGGTCAAAAAACGAATTTTCATCATGATTCAAAATTTCTTCATTCTTTGTTCTGGCGCCGACTCAGAACTTTTAAAAACATGCTCTAAAGGCGAACAAAACAAATACGCAGGTATTGGCGCTACAGTTTTCTTTACTGCGGTAATGGCATTTATAGCAAGTAGTTATGCTCTGTATACCGTATTTGACAATGTCTATGCCGCCGTATTTTTCGGACTCATTTGGGGACTCCTAATTTTTAACTTGGACCGTTTTATAGTATCGACCATAAAAAAACGAGGCAATTTTGGGCAAGAGTTTTTACAGGCAGTACCACGAATAGTTCTTGCCGTTATCATTGCTATCGTAATTTCAAAACCTTTGGAAATGAAGATTTTTGAAAAAGAGATCAATCAGGTTTTATTAGAGCAAAAGAATGACCTTACCCTTGCCAATAAAGATCAACTTGCCCTACAGTACACTCCTAAGATAACGCAGTTAAATAACGACATCACCGACTTAAAATCTGAAATAACAGAAAAAGAAAAAGAAACCAATACCCTTTATGATATTTATATCAATGAAGCAGAAGGCACTGCCGGTACAAAGCTATTGGGCAAAGGACCTGTATATGCGGAGAAGCGGGAAAAACATGATGCCGCACTTGCTGAACTACAGGCATTAAAGACCACTAATGCAGAAAAAATTACAGATTTAGAAGCCCAAATAACGGCATTGAATACAGATTATGCAGACGTGGTGAAAAACTCGCAACCCATTATTGATGGTTTCGACGGATTAATGGCAAGAATTACGGCCCTAAATGAGTTGCCATGGATGCCATCATTTTTTATATTTCTACTGTTCTTAGCTATTGAAACTTCGCCCATAATTGCGAAATTACTTGCTCCAAAAGGTGAGTACGACATTAAATTGGAAGAAGAAGAAAGTGTTTTAGCTACATGGGTTGCCCAAAAATTGGCGCAACGTAAATTAATAGTTGCTACAGATGGAGAAATCAACCAAAAAATTTATGAAGATTTAAAGGGCGAAGAAGAGCTATACGGATACAAAAAGAAAAAAGCGGAAGAATTGTTACGCTTACAGGCAGATAGTTTCCATAATGTTCAAACCAAAGGATTAAAATAGAAAAAGACCAATATTTCTATTGGCCTTCTTCGGTTTGGGGGAACTACCTGAACAACTTCTTTACACGGTCATAGCCTCTAAGATCAATTCTGAATTTGTAACGTTATAGGTACATATTTCATAAATTTCCTCTTGGTTGGCAGTTTCAAAATAACCTAAGCATCTATTTGTGTTAATTACTGTTTTCATATTTTATAGTATTGGTGATTTTTTGAGTTAGTCATTAATTACACTCCAAAGGTACCTCATCAATTCAGCTTAGATCTTTGATTTCTGACCGGGGCAATCTAAGTATAGGCCAATGGACCATAAGTGTAGACGAACCTATTTTTCTTAAGCTATCCTTTGATAAATCAAAAACAGTAATGGACTCTCAACATGTTCTATACCGATAATCTTCTTAGTAAATAAGCTAATTTTATATATTGGTAATCTTAACTTTGCATTTTAATGGCATCACTGAAAGAAACCAAGAAAAAGAAGAGAAGGTTTTATAACCTTATGATCATCATAGTTCTACTAATTATAATTGCTACAGGTTTTATGGCACAGCTGGGATCGTAACAGGTTTAAGCTTAAAAATTGAATGACTGTATTCAATATTATATTGTTTTCCTTATGGCCAATGAAAATCTGAAATTCAAAAAATACCTAAAGCGCATTGGAAAAATTCTCCTTGGGCTAATTTTGCTATTTTTTGTTTTAGTCCTGTTAGTACGGACACCTTGGGCACAAAATGCCATTGTATCTAAGGTTACCAATTATATTTCTAGCAAAACACATACTAAAGTAGAAGTTGGCAAATTGTACATTACCTTTTCTGGTGATATACAAATAGAAGGTGTTTATCTGGAAGATGTTAAGGGAGATACCCTATTCTATTCAAAATCGTTACAAGCGGACATTCCAATATACCCTGCCATTTTTAAAAATGAAATTTCAATTGATGATGTTATATCTAAAGGTGTTGTTGCCAAAATAAATAGGGAGAACAACCCAGATGTTTTCAACTTTACGTTCTTAATAGATGCACTGACTACTACGACAGATACGACTGCTACAACTAGTGCCCCCATGAATATAAATGTTGGCAGCTTAGATATCACTGATTGGAAATTGAATTATTCCGATGCCTATCTTGGAACAGATATCAACCTTATACTTGGTCAATTAGATATTGACGTATCGGAATTCGACTTGAATTCCATGAAATTCTCTTTGGATGATTTTAAGTTGAGCAATACCCAACTCCAGTACGTTCAATCTCATGAATTCCCAATAACCGAAGACACCACAAGTACAGCTCTACCACATATTGAGGTGGAAGATTTTAATGTAAATAACGTAAATATCACCTACAACAGTCAGCCAGGCGGTTTACAGACCCAGTTAAAACTTGGTACCATTGAACTTACAGAAATACTGGCAGATGTATCCAAAAATAGATATGAGACAGATGACCTTGTTCTTCATGATTCAGAAATAGATGTAAAACTAAGGAGTGAAGAAACTAAAATAACTACCACCAATACAGCTGAATTTGAATGGCCGGAATTCATCATTGCAGCTAACGATATAGACCTTGCCCAGAACACATTCAGTTATTCCATAAATGGCAAACAGCAAAGCACGGAAAGCTTCAACCCCAATGCATTTAAAATTGAGCAGTTACAACTACTGGCCCAAAATTTAGAATATCGCCCAGAGCAGTTCAATTTAGATGTTTCTAAATTCTCCTTCTCAGAACCTAACGGTATACATTTAAATCAATTGGCCTTTAAAGCTGGCTTAAACAATACCAAGGCATCACTGTCAGATGTCGTTTTTCAAATAAACAATAGTTCTGCAAATGCAGATCTTAACGTTCAGTTCAATTCGTTGAAAGATGCATTGGAAAATCCTGAAAAAAGCACCCTAACCGCAAACATTGCCGATCTAAATTTAGAGCTTGGCGACCTCTTAAATATTCAACCGGAACTTGCCCAAAATCAATATCTAGATTCCTTATCAAAACATCCTTTTACCGGTCATTTAAAAGCAAGAGGAAACCTAAGAAAAGTTGATGATCTCAGTACAGAAATACAATGGGGGCCAGACACACATCTTGTGGCAAAAGGCAGTATTGAAAATCTTACCCAAACAGATTCACTTTTTTATAATTTGAACAATATTAGCTTTAAAAGCAATAAAACCGCTATAGACAAATTAATATCCTCCAAGGAACTAGGAATTTCTGTTCCTAAAACCATTGTAGCCGAAGGCAGCTTATCTGGTGGAACTAGCTGGGTAAAACCAAACATGGTCCTTAAAATTCCAGAAGGGAATGCAAATATAAATGCCCTTGTTGACTTTGGGGAAATCATGAAATTTGATGGTACCGTTTCTATAGACAGTCTTCAACTAGGGCAACTGTTACAGAACGATCAGTTAGGTGAAATTTCATTGCAAATAAATGCTAATGGCTCTGGTAACGAAACAAGCAATTTAGATGCCAACATAACCGGTAACATTTCGCAATTTCAATACGGCGGTTACAGTTATAAAGCGATTGATATTGACGGTATTCTAAATAATGGCAAGGGTAACATATCCGCAAATATCAACGACCCCAATTTGAATATGGATGCAGGTGCAACTTTGCTTCTTACATCCAATGACAATGATATTCAATTTACTTCAAATATTATTGGGGCAGATTTAAAAGAGCTTGGACTTACAAAGGAAAACATTAAAGTTGCCGCTAATATAAATGGTGATTATACCGGCATACCATCCAATTTTACGATAAATACCGTCATTGATGATGGTATTGCCGTAGCGGATAACGAGCAATATCAAGTGTCAACCATCATTCTAAAGGCACATGTTGAAGATACCATAACCGACGTTTCCGTACAAAGTAATTTCTTGAACGGTCAGTTGGCATCCAATGCATCGCCTAATCGTATTACCAACGCATTAAAAAAACAATTGGAACACTATTTCTCAACAGACGACACCGTCTATGAGGTCGAAGATACTATTGAAGCAAAACTGGCGATTGCCATAATACCAACACCGGTATTGTCTAAAGTATTTTTTAACGGAGTAGAAGATTTAGATTCCCTGAATATAGATGCCAGTTTTGATTCTAAAAAGAGAAAAATTTCCGCTCAAGTGAAAGTACCGCACATATCGTATGCCGGTAGTTCTGTAGATAGTTTAAATGCCTATGTAAAAGGAGATTCTGTAGACCTGAAATTTTCTGCAGGCCTTGCAGATTTAATTTACGAACCCATTCATCTTAAACAAACCTATTTAGAAGGTAGTTTAAAGAATAAAGAATTATTACTTGATTTCAATTCAAAAAATGACACGGTACAGGTCATGCACATAGCATCTGGTCTAGTATTCCAGAAAGACACTTTAAAACTCCATATTGATCCAGAAGATTTAATCCTTAACAAAAAGCAATGGGAAATTCCAGAAGATAATTCTATAGTGATCAGTGAATCATTTTCAGATTTTGAAAAAGTAATCTTTACTCGAAATTCTCAAAAGATGGAAATATCCAATACGTTTCCAAAGATGGATACGGAACATATTGGAATCCTGTTCGAGAATTTTCAGTTACAGACATTTCTCAGTTTTTTCAATCCTGATGAAGCCTTGGCAAAAGGTAAGGTAGAAGGCTATTTTGTAATCATTAATCCCTACACCGCGTCTGGGCTTGTTGCCAATTTAGATATCAAAGATTTTCAGGTACTTCAAAATCCGTTAGGCACCCTTACCCTAGATGCAACTTCCAAATCGTTATCAGAATATGACTTTGACCTCGCCCTAAAAGACGGTGGTGCAAAGCTTAATTTAACCGGAGATTATACCGCAAAACAAAATACCGCCTATCTGAATATGGAACTGGATATTCAAAAGCTGGAAGCCAGTATAATAGAAGGATTCTCTAACGAACAATTGACGAATGCCAAGGGTTATCTAGACGGAAGCTTATTGGTAAAGGGTACCCTGGCAGAACCAAAATACTCCGGCAGAATAAACTTTAATGAATTTAGCTTAGCCTTGGCGGCCTATAAGTCTACGTTTACCATAGATGATCAATTCATAGATATTGATCAAGACGAAGTAAGCTTTAATTCCTTTGCCATAGAGGACATTAATCAAGGTGCATTGACTATAGACGGTACGGTTTACACAGAGAGTTTTGTCAACCCAAGTTTTGACCTAACGGTGAAAACAGATCAATTTAGAGTGTTAGATTCCAAAAAAGGAGATGATGAATTGGTCTATGGAATTGCAAGTATAAAAGCAGATGTAAAAGTACAGGGAGATTTAGAACTACCCGTTATAGATGGCAGGCTACGCATTCGCGATATTACCGATCTAACTTATGTTGTACCTCAAGACCAATTGGACATTCAGGAGCGAGACGGTGTTGTCATTTTTGTAAACAGGGAAAACCCTGATGCCATACTTACCAGATCAGACGAAGAAACTACGAATTCCTTTTTTGCCGGTATGGATATCAATACGGTTCTAGAAATTGGGAACGAGGCTAAATTTACCATTGTACTTGATGAAAAAACCCAAGACAAGTTGCAGGCATCCGGTAACGCTACATTGAATTTGAACATAGATCCAAATCAAGACATAAGACTATCGGGCAGGCTAGAATTGAACTCGGGCTTTTACAGAACCAGTTTATACAACTTGGTAAGTCGCGAATTTCAATTACAAAAAGGTAGCAGTATTGTATGGAGCGGTGACCCATTCGATGCCAAAATGGACGTAACCGCTATTTATGAAATAGAAACATCTGCTTCTTCATTAATGTCTTCCATTAGTTACGGAACGGACAGCAGTGTTTCTGGCTCCTATGCACAGTCTACACCATTCTTGGTATATTTAAACATAGACGGGCAGCTTATGCAGCCAGAACTCTCCTTTGCCCTGGACATGCCAGAAAATGCGCAAGGTAACTTTGGTGGTGCCGTGTACAGTCGTATTCAACAATTGAACGAGCAAGAATCCGAATTGAACAAACAGGTATTCTCGCTCTTGGCACTGAACCGTTTTTATCCTACCACAGGAAGTGATGGTAGTAGTGGTGGCGCTGTAACTATTGCCAGAAACAACGTAAACAAAGTACTGTCTAACGAACTTACTTCCATTTCCAATAAATTACTGGGCAATACCGGTTTTGAGCTCGGTTTTGACTTGGACAGTTTTGAGGATTACGAAAGCGGAAGCGCCCAAAGTCGTACCCAATTGAATATCAATGCCAGCAAAAGACTATTTAACGATCGGTTGATCGTTACCGCAGGTAGCGCAGTAGATGTTGAAGGAAGTGCATATTCCAGCGAAAGTGAAACACCATTGATCGGTAACGTAACCTTGGAGTACCTATTGAGTGAAGAAGGCACGTACAGACTAAAGGGGTTTAGAAAACAAGAGTATCAAAATATTATTGACGGTCAACTTATAGTAACGGGTTTAGCTTTTATCTTTAATCGCGAGTTCAATAAATTCAGTCAATTGTTCAGTCCGCTGAAAAAAGAGAATAAACCGTCTAAAAAAGACGCGAACAAAAAAGAAGAATAACGGTACATTGAAAACGAACAACTGCACATATAGAACTTTAATTTGTTTGGCATTTTTGCTGATATATTCATGTGGCATTGAAAAATATATTCCTGAAGGAGAGCAACTGTACACCGGTGCCGAGCTTGAGTTACTTTCCGAAGGTGAGATACATGACAGTAAAGAGGTAAAGGCCGAATTATTAAATCTTATTGAACCTAACCCGAATACCACATTTTTAGGCATGAAGCCTGCCCTATTTTTTCATTACAAGGCGCAGCGAGAAAAACCAGGGTTTCTATATAAATTTTTGAATAAATCTTTTGGGGAAGAACCGGTATATTTTTCTGAAGTAAATACAGACCGTGTAGAAGAATTGATTTTAAATCGCTTGGACAATAATGGATTCTTCTATAGCAAATCATCTTCTGAAGTAGTCAACAACGACAAATTCGCTTCGGTCAATTATACGGCCAGTATGCCGCAGCCCTATGTTTTGGAAAACTATCATCTTGAATCTGACTCATTGCCCATTTATAAAGAAATAGAAAAAATGCTCCCGGAAACCTCTTTGGCAAAGGGAGATAGATTTGATTTAGATTTACTGAAGGCCGAAAGAGCAAGATTAAACAATGGATTAAAACAAAAAGGGTTTTACAACAGTCAAGAAGATCTACTCATTTTTGAGGCAGATACCAATCAATATAAAAACAGAAAATTTGACCTTTTTCTTAGACTAAAAAAAGATGTTCCCGCGCGGGCATCAATTCCGTACACTATTGATTCCATTACCGTTTACCCCAATTACACCATTGAAGGTGACACACTGCCCTTAACTGAAGAAAATGTAACCCAAATAGACAGTATTGATTTTGTACAGAATGAGCTATACTTTAAACCAAAGCTTTTAGAATCCTATCTATTATTCAATGAGGGCGACCTGTACAATGCCAATATTTCCAAACAAACAAGCAATAGGTTATCTGCATTGGGAAGTTACAAATATGTAAACATACAATACACGGAACTGGATACTACGGCTACCGATGGTAATGGCGGTTCATTGGCAGCAAGCATTTACTTGGCACCATTGACCAAACGCTCCATTAGGGCAGAAATACAGGCCGTATCAAAATCTAACGGCTTCACCGGTCCCGGTATTCTTCTGAGCCATACCAACAGAAATGTGTTCAACGGTGGTGAGACCTTTAGTGTTTCCGCCAATTTTAGTTATGAATCGCAATTATCAAGCGGCAGTAATTCCAGTTTAAGCAGTATAGCAGGTGGTATAAGTGCCGATCTAGTAATACCCAGGTCCATACCGTTTTCACCCAGTAGGTTTCAGTATGCCGTACCAAAAACAAAAATATCTTTAGGTTACGATTTTTTACAGCGTAGCCAATTATTTACCTTAAGTTCTGTAAATGCATCTTTTGGCTATACATGGCAAGAAAACCAATACGTATACCACACCCTAGACCCCATCAGTATAAATTACTCAAGGCTATCAAATGTAACCGATGAGTTTCAGGCAATTTTAGACGACAATGAATATTTGAGTCAAAGTTTTGAGCAGCGTTTTATAGCAGGGCTGCTCTATAGTTTCACCTATGACGAAGTATCCAAACTTAGCAAAGAGGCTCCTATTTACTTTTCAACCAACTTTGATATTGCCGGTAATATGCTAAATCTTATTAGCGGTGGTTCAGAAACTATTTTTGGCTCTACATACGCCCAATATGCAAAAGCCGATGCAGATTTAAGACTGTACCTACGTTGGAAAAAGGAGCGCACCTTGGTATCCCGTATTTATGCAGGTTGGGGCGTTCCATACGGCAATAGTTCAACATTACCCTTTGTTAAACAGTTTTATTCCGGCGGTCCATATAGCGTTAGAGCGTTTAACATCCGTTCTTTAGGACCCGGTAATTTTAATGCGGAAACAGAAAATGCCACTACCGATTATTTTGACCAATCCGGTAACCTTAAACTAGAAGCTAATGTAGAATATCGTTTTCCACTTTTTTCCTATTTAAAAGGCGCTTTTTTTGTTGATGCGGGTAATGTGTGGCTGACCGGTGATTACTCTGAACTAGAAGAAGACCAACTGAACAGCAGTTTTTCCGAAACACTTTTTACAGATGGTAAATTTGAAAAAGACTGGCTTACCGAGGTTGCTGCGGGAGTAGGGTTTGGTTTACGATTAGATGTTCAAAATTTTGTTATCCGCCTTGATCTTGCGTCTCCATTAAGAATTCCCTACGAAGCTAAAAACGAGCGATGGAACGTACCTTTCTTTGGAAATGCCGATAATAACATGACCTTAAACTTTGCTATTGGCTATCCTTTTTAACACCTAGTTTCCCCACATACGCTTCCAAAGTGCAGTCATCAGTCGTTTTGCATCCCGTTTAAATTTAGGTCTTTCTTCTACAATGAGATCTTCCCCATTGGGCACCAGTTTATAACTAAAGGCAAATTGAGTTTCGTTTTCATCTAAACTTATGAGTCCAAATCTTAAATCATTGAAATAAAGGTCCCCTTCTCTTTCTGTGATGGTATACCAGCCTTCTGTTATTTTAATAAGTCGTACTATCTTATCATTATCCGCCCATTTACCCAACAGTTCATGATTCTTTGGAAATGCAGAAAATGAAACATCCTTAGTATCAAAAAAAGAATAATCCCCCATCAAATACGCATCTTCAGTATCTATATTCGCCATCCATAATACCGTATTCAATGGCGCCGGACGTGTATTCACATCACTGTAAACAATACCTTGTTCCATCAAGGCATTCTCAAATCTTTGAAAAGCGATTCCTTTTAAAACAAGGGTAAATAGCAAATATGCTGTACTAATAGTAAGCCCTAAATGAACATATTTTTGACGTTTAACGGAAGTTCTTTTTTTGAATATTGCCATAATCAAAAAAATGATAAAAGGAACAGTGTATAACGGGTCTATTACAAAAATGCTTTGAAATGCCAACCGCGTTTTAAAGGGCCAGAACAGTTGTGTTCCCCAAGTGGTAAAAGCATCTAATAATGGGTGAGTGAACAATCCCCAGAACATTAACCAGGACCATTCTCTCCAGGTAGCAGATTCTTTCCTGTTTATCTTCCAGACCAACCACCCGAACACAGGAGCAAAAAGCACAGAAAAGAATATGGAGTGACTAAAACCCCTATGCCATTCCGTTGCTGTAACCGTATCAAGGAAATAACGTGTAATAACATCCAAATCTGGTATGGTACCGGCAATAGCTCCATACAACATTGCCTTATTACCCACTTTTTTACCAAGCACGGCTTCACCAACGGCAGCCCCTAGTACTATTTGTGTTAACGAGTCCATTTAGTATATCATTCAATTATGAGATTTCTCTCAGCAGAAATTAATTGACCTTTCGCCCCCATACCCTCAATAAAAAAAGTGACATTAGATTGAAACGTATTTAAAATTTTAAAGGTCGCAATACCGTTTTCATTAGTAATTAACTCAGGAACCCAGTGTATGGTTCCAAAATTTTCAAATTCATTGGAAAAGTATGACGTGTATTTAGGAGTATAAAACTTCTTTACTTTTTCAAACCCTTCTTTAAACTCATACTTAAAAATAGTATTATCTGAACTACCTTGATCCGTATACCCCCTTGGTAACCTGCGCGTGTATATTCTTATAACACCTCCAGAACCCCTTACTCCTTCACCAGCTCCTGTTTTATCAATTAAAAAACTTTCCACTTCGTTAGTTGGCATTCTATATAAAAGATCAAAAGTATTTAACCGTACATTATTCAAATAAATAGCAGGTACAGGCATTGCCCTTTTAGATTCAAACGACTGTACGGTACGTATTCTAATAATGACACGATCTGTACTACCAAAACTTAGCTCTTCTCTTACATAGTAACCTCTAGACCTAATTATATCACTTACTAACGGAAAATTTACTTCTATATCTTCTGTTACTTCGGTCATTTTGTCTTTTAGGTATTTAGGGATAAAAACATTGTTTTCTACCGTTGTTTTCATCCTTTCTTCAACCACGGTAACCTCATTTAAATTAATTGTATTATCGTCAGAAATTAAACCGGACATCTTAATATTTTCGTTAAAATCTTCAGGTTTAGGAATAACTTTCTCATTCCAAATTTGATCTAATTTTTCAGGCAGTTCGGCCGTCACCATATTTATCCCAACAGTGGGCTTTCTTAATGTTTTATTATTTATTAAAGTGAATTCCAACATGTCTCCTTTCTCAGGAAAATATTTTGGAATAAGAAATTTATTATCTAAAATATCCAAATACCTACTTCTATTATCAGGATAACTAACCAACAGTTTATCATTAGAAGAAACTTCTTGTCCATAAAGAGTACCTTCCAAATCAATTCCATTTTCAAATTCATAAAATTGATTTGGAGGTCCTCTAAAAATATCATTCCAATCGTACCGAGACCAACCTTGTGTCATTAACAAAAGGTCTAGCTCATTCTGTTTTTTTGTAGTTATATCTTCAAAGTAATATTTAGGATTTTCTATAAAACCTTTTATATAGGGTTTTAAATAAAAGGTGCTATAAATAGAGTTTTTTTGATTGTGAGAAATTGTGTTACCCGGTAAAACAGAGACACTTAAGTTTTGCTGTACTACATCAGTATCAAGCAATTTTACTTGTATTTTCAATGAATCGGTTTCTAAAGCCAATTTGCTTACTTCTAATTTAGCATCAAAAAGATCTGCATAATTAAAAATTAATCGTTCAGCTATGGGCTTACCGTCAGAATTAAATAAGGTCAAGATATTCATTCCCTTATTAAGCACTTCCTTGTTTAAAACCTTAGATACAAACAGGCTATTTTTAGGAAAAGCTAACGGTATTCTATTTGCGTGGCCATCTCTATGCACCAACAAATAAAACTGTTGGTTATCCGTAATCTCCTTAGTGGTTTCATTTGTAGTCAAGGTAATTATAAACCTATCGTCATCAATATGCTTAACCCCAAAAGCAACACCCTTTTTCATAGGTTTTTGCAGTGTCACTGTCTGTACGTTTCCATCGCTAAATTCTAATTTAGCGATATAGTTTTTACCAACTTTTGGAATAAAATTAAATTTGCCCAAACCAAAAATTGAGGTGTAAAATCTTGCCACTTGAGCATTGTCATCATCAAAAACGGAACCTTCTATAATTCTTACGCCATAACCATTGCCATCCGTAACCTTAACCCCCATAATACTTGGAGTGCCTTCAATTAAATTACCTCCTTCTGGCAAAAATTGGATATCATAATCACGAACAGCAGATTCTTTTTTTAAAGGCTTCTCATTTAAGATGGTAATCTTTTGTATATGAGAATCATCTTCCTTAAAATTCTTCATCCAATTGGTACTGGAACGTAAATAATACTCACCACTTACCAGCATAGAATCTACTACTATATTCCCTTTAAAATAACCATCTTTAGCTTTAAAATGATAATTTTTGAAATTCTCTCCTTTGGCATTAAACAAACCTACATGAACCGTTGTAGTTTGATGAAATGGTTTTTGAAGATGCCTGTTATATACATACCCTTTTAACCATACTTCTTCATTAACTATATACATTGTTTTATTAGTGTGAAGAAATACAGACTCTCTAGGTAATTCAAAATAATTTAAGAATTTATCCTTGACCAATTTATGACCTACATCATTTTGGGCTACAACATTACTTGATACAAATAGTACGATTAATAGCAAAAATCTATGCATAAATGAAGGTAGAAAATTTTAAGACCGTTAAATCTATGAATAAAAAAGTGCTATTCTATAATCCGCATCTCTTTAAATAGGAAAGAAGCATTCATATTATCATAAATATCTACTTAAGAAGTATAGTGATTTTTGAAACATGGTGTTAATCGTCCACTTTGCAAACAATAGATTTTGCTATGTTAGCAAATTTAAAATCATTCAACCACAAGAGTCTGTTCAGCAGAAATTAATTGACCTTCTGACCCCATGCCCTCAATAAAAAAAGAGACATTAGATTGAAACGTATTTAAGATTTTAAAAGTAGCGATACCATTTTCATCGGTCTGTAATTCAGGAACCCAATGTATGGTGCCAAAATTTTCAAATTCGTTAGAAAGGTATGATGTATATTTAGGGGTATAGAACTTCTTAACAGGCTCAAACCCTTCTTTAAGTTCGTACTTAAAAACATTTTCATCCCTACTATACTGATCATTGTAATCTCTTGGTAATCTTCTAGTATAAATTCGAATTACACCACCCGCTCCTCTTGCTCCTTCAAATGACCCAGTCTTATCAATCATAAAACTTTCTATTTCGGTTGTGGGCATTTTATATAAAATATCAAAATTTGGTAAACGGGCATTATCTAGGTATATAATTGGAATAGGATAAGTACTACCTCCAAGAAAGGAAGATGGAATAATTGACCTAATAATAACACGGCTTGTACTACCAAACTGAAGCCCCTCCAGCACATTATAACCCCTAGACCTTATAATATCAGTAACATACGGTAAGCTAAATTCTAGATTTTCAGTTACTTCTGTCATTTTTCTCGACAAGTACTTAGGAATTAAAGTGTTTTTTTCAACAGTAGTTTTAAGCTTTTCTTCAATTACAGTCACCTCATTTAGGTTTATCGTGTTATCGGCATAAGTTATGCTAGGTACAATTACATCTTCAGAATCATTATCGTTGATAAAATCTGCCTTTTCTTTCCACGTGGTTTCAATTTCATTGGGTATACCCCCCAACCTTATATTTAAATCAATATTAACTTTCGCTAATTTTCTATTCTCCCTGATCAAAGTAAATTCTAAAGTCTCACCTTTAACCGGAAAGTTCCTTTGAATTAAAAATCTATTGTCCAAAATATCCAAATACCTACTACGGTTATCTGGGAAACTAACTAAAAGTTTATCATTTGAAGTAACACCTTTATTATAAATAGACCCTTCCAAATCAATTCCATTTTCAAATTCAAAAAACCGGTTTGGTGTACCTTTAAAAATATTGGTCCAATCATATCTAGACCAACCCTGGGTCATCAATAAAAGATCAAGATCTTTCTCTTTCTTAGGGGTAACATCCTTAAAATAATATTTAGGATTTTCAATGAATCCTTTTACATAAGGCTTTAAATAAAAGGTACTATAGATAGAGTTTTTTTGATTGTAAGAAATTGTATTACCGGGTAAAACAGAGACACTTAAATTTTGTAGTGCTTTAGCTGTATCAAGAAGCTTAACTTGAATATTCAATGAATCTGATGCTGTAGACAATTTGCTGATCTCTAATTCGGCATCTAAAAGATCAGCATAGTTAAAGATCAACCGTTCAGCAATAGGCTTACCATCTGGATTAAATAGGGTCAATATATTCATCCCTTTAGTAAGCACTTCTTTATTTAAAACCTTTGACACATATAGTTTATTCTTTGGGAAAGTAATAGGAATTCTATATGCGTGGCCGTCTTTATGTACCAACAAATAAAACTGTTTTTCATCAATAATCTCTTTTGTTGCAACGTTTGTAGTAAGACTTATAACGAACTGATCATTATTAACACTCTTTACGGTAAAAGAAATACCAACCTTAGAAGGCTTTTGTATTTTGGTCGTTTTTGTACTACCATCGTCAAATTTTATTTTAGCCACATATTCAATACCCGCCTTTGGATTAAAATTAAATTTCCCTAAACCAAAAATTGACGTATAAAATCTAGCAACTTGCGTATCATTAGTATCAAATACCGACCCTTCTACTATTTTTACACCATAGCCATTAGCATCAGTCACCTTTACACCCATAACACCGGGTGCATCTTCAATTAAATTACCGCCCTCAGGCAGAAATTGAATATCATATTCCCTAACTGATTTAGCCTTTTCAATTAGCTTCTCATTTAATATGGTAATCTTCTGAACAAATGAATCATCTTCTATAAAATTCTTCATCCAATTGGTACTTGAACGAAGATAATATTCGCCACTCACAAGCATTGAATCTACAGCGATATTACCTTTAAAATAACCATTGCTTGCTTTAAAATGATAGTCATCAAATTTCTTGCCGTCAACATTATACAACCCTACGTGAACCGTTGTAGTTTCACTGAACGGTTTACCATTATGTCTATCATACACATAACCTTTTAACCATACTTCTTCATTGACTATGTACGTTGTTTTATTAGTATGTAGAAATACGGACTCTCGTGGTAATTCAAAATACATTAAGAATTTATCCTTGACCAATTTGTTACCAATTTCATTTTGGGCCAACAGAATATTTGAAATCAGAATAAGAAATAAAAGCGTTATTCTATGCATAAAAAGACGGAAAAATATTACACCGCTAAATCTATGAATAAAATATTCTTACTCAATAATCCCCATCTTTTTTAACAGAAAAGAAGCGTTCATATTTTGGCATATACCATCTTTGAACGTATAATCAAAATGCAATTCGTTATCTATGATTTCAGCATCAAAATAATGGTTTTTAACCGCATTATATTCATTGGCGACTTCACATAGACTAAGATCGTGAGTGGCTATAATCCCTGTAGATTTACTCTTAACCAAGCGTTCCACAAACTTTCGTGATCCTAATGCCTTATCAGTACTATTGGTTCCTTTTAAGATTTCATCCAGTACAATAAAGTAACGGTCAACTTGTATTTCATCTACTATATATCGTAATCGTTTTAACTCAGAAAAGAAGTAAGACTCATCATCTGTCAATGAATCTGTAGTACGCATGCTCGTTATTAATTTTATAGGGGAATAACTGACCTCTTGGGCACATACGGGCAAACCAACATTCGCCATCATAATCTGCAAGGATACCGTTCTTAAAAACGTACTCTTACCTGCCATGTTAGCTCCTGTGATAATAAAGAACTGTCCGCCCTCTATAGTAATATCATTCAAAATACTTTTCTTAGGATCCAATAAGGGGTGACCTGCGTTTTTAGAATTCAACACCACCTCATCACCAGTAATTGTAGGATACGTAAAATTTGGATGGTTAAAAGCAAAGTTCCCTAAACTGTTATAAGCATCAAAAAATGCGATAGTATTGAACCAGGTTTCCACGCTTTTACCGTGTTCTTCGATCCATTTTTCAACTGCAAGACAATCGGTTAACGAACGAAGAAAAAATCCGTTAGCAAATATTAAATACAATAGATTGTTATTACGGTCTAGATTGCTCAATAACGAAGCAAATTTCTTTAACACCTTAGAATTTTGCTCCCCATTACTTAGAATATTCGCCTTCTGCCTCTTTAATAAATTTGATGTGAATTCAGTCTCTTCAATCATTGCCAAAAGCTGATTGTACTGATCAAAGGTAGACTTCATTTTTGAGGCACTTTGACCTAAATTGGTCACTTTTTTAGTGAACAAACCAACAATGACCATTCCTAAAACCAGCCATGTTATCAACACTGATTCTGGTAGATAATCCAAAAAGTACGCTATGAATATAGTTACTGAAAAAATAGAAAATACGGAAGGAATAAATTTCATCGCCTTTGGCACAAAGGACTTATAGTTCTTTAACCAAGTAGCGATAGTACGTGTAGAAGTTTCTGTTTTCGTCAATACTGCCATGGCTGAAAACTCTTGCCTCCAATCTACTTTCTCCGCTATCTCGGCAATAGCTTCTTGTTTTTCCTTTATCTCATTTATGGAATTTTCCTTATAGATATCTGCCAACAACAAGCTACCCTCGGCAAGTTTTGTTCTGTTGGAAACTTGATAAAAAGAACCTTCGCCAAAAAGATCAATATCTTGACTGAAATAATGAATATCGTCAGCATATTCCTTTCCGTTGGGAAGGTTAGAATAATCCCTATTCAACACCTGTAACTCTACCGCATTAATTTCCTTTAATGCCTCTAATTTTGATTTTTGATGTTTAAGATTCGTGTATTTGCTCACCAGATACAAGAACAACGGTATACCCACACACAATACACCAATGACATATTTAGCATCTACAGATGCGAAATATATGGCAACAATGGTCCCAAGAAATATTAGTAAACGAAGTATACTGAACGTAAATAACTGTTTGTTCAGTGCCTCGATCTGTTTTTCAAAACCGTTTACTTTAGTGGTATAAAACTCTTGTAAATTATTCATTCAAATAAACCCTTTAAAAAGGTAAAGATAACCTTAGAAAATGGTTTCTATAAATGGAAAGTAGTTTTATAATACTCATTTCTTGCTATAGATTATCTGTAACGGCGCCCTCATAAGTAGTGTAATTTATTTTCAGAAGATTCACCATACGTAGTTGACTTTTTAAATCTTCTATAATACCCATTTTAACCCCTACATCAGCTTTTATAGAAACTGTTGCCACACTTCTTAAATGCTGTGGCATTGACGATAAAGCTTGTAGCGCATAATCACCAACTTCATCTACGGTAATAAATTTATTATCCATTTGAATTCTTGGTTCATCACCTAAATTGGTCTTGGCTTCTGAAGTAGGTTTACCTACATAAATTTCAATCACCCGATCTTTCTTATCCAATTTTTCCGTTTCGGTTGCCGTTGGCAGCGTATTCTCAACCAATAAATTTTGATTCTTCATAACGGTAACCGTCATAAAGAAAAAGAGCAGGATAAAAACAATATCTGGCAATGATGCTGTTGATACTGGAGGTAAGCTTTTACTAGATCTGTATTTGTTGAATTTTATCATGGTCTTAGTTATTTACTGTTTCTGGTTCTAAAATTTTCTGCGGATAGAGCGCTCTAATAACTTCAAGTCGTTCTTTTAAAATCATCTTTTGATCTTCACTAATTTCATCATTGTAATAATCAGAATAAATGGTTTCATAAGTGGTATTGAACAAACGAAGACTTTCTCTATTACGAAGAAAATTATAGGCCCCTATTACTTCATTTTGCACCGACACATAGACAGGATAGCTACTATTACGTTGCGTTTTAATGGAAATGATAGCCTTATCCGGATTCTCTGATGAATTTGCAAGCCGATTACCTTTGCAATATGTACAATACCCTTCATTTTCAATTGACATTCCCCCATTATCAATGAAAGCAATTATTTTCTCTCTAAGATTAGTAAGCTTTATAATATTATCTTCAGCCATGATAAGGTCAACATCGTTAATACTGATTTCAAAAAGGTTTCGCTCTTTGATATCAACAGTGTTGTCCGTAATATCCGGAGGCATTGAACGGTTGATTCCCGCATCATTTTCTATAGAAGTAGTGACCAAGAAAAAGATGAGTAACAAAAAAGCGATGTCTGCCATTGACCCGGCATTTACTTCTTGAGGTGATCTATGGTTTTTCATAAACAGTGGTTTTAAACACTATTAAGTACTACAAACCAATAAAAATTAAAAAGTAAGAATGAGGGAATGGTTGCTTTGGGTGAGGGAATGGGACCTCCTAGTTCAATATTTAGTCAAATAAACAATAACTACAACCCCTCCAACTCCGCCTTAACCTTTTTGGTCAGTTTAGAAACTACCAAATCGTACGAATGGTCAATAAGCTCTTTTGTTAAGTCTTTAGAGATGCTATCAAGGTAGACCGTATTCCAATGTTTTTTGCTCATGTGCCAGCCTTCTATAATACCATCATGTTCTTCACGAAGTTCTATAGCCCTATCAGGATCACATTTTAGGTTAATACGCAAAGGCACATGATCCAAACCACATAAGGCGAACATCTTGCCCATTACTTTGAATACCAGGGTAACCTCATCAAAAGGAAAGGATTCTGTTACACCCTTTTTCGCTATGCAGTACTCCCGGTATTCTTCAACATTCATTTTATGATTTTTTGGATTTTACCTTTTCTAAAAACGCTGAGGCATTTTGCCAATAATATCTGATTTTTAAAAAAGTCTTATCTCCAATATCATTAGACTCAACAGTTTCCATAGCAACGCCACCTATTTTTTCATAATAGGAAATCGCAGCGGCGTTGGTATCTAAAACCCATAGGTAAAAACCATTTTCACTATTCCGCGTTAGGATTTCTTCCGCTAAAGCGGCCATTAATTTTGTACCTACACCTTTTCCTTGAGTATGTAAGCTTACATGTAAATTATCCAGTAATGTACCGTATTGGGCATCATGATTGAAATAGGCACACATAAAACCCAAAACCACGTCATCCTCCTCCGCTATAACAACAAATTGATTATCTGACGGATTTTCAAAGCGCTTTTTCCATTCAATCAATCTATTATCGAATGCCTGATGATCTAAAAAATGATCACTAAAAGAGTCTCTATAATTTTGCTGCCAGCTTACGGAATGTAACGTTGCAATGTTCTCAACATCAACTTTAGTAGCCTTTCTAAAAACCATAATATCGATCTTAGATTCCTGTGGAATCGTAAACGATTACCTTAGACCATAGCTTTTCCGACTCTTCTATAAACAGTTTATGAGGAGCCTCATCTTGATAGGCTTGTTGAGATTCCGCAGAATCAAAACTTACGATCAATGAATAGGTAAAAGAACCATCTACTACATCTCTACTAGCCTTTGGAGGAGTGCCAATAAATTTTGTCTTCGCATAACCAGAGTTATCTAAAAATTTACGCAAAGAAGTTTCAAAAGCGGTTCTGTCTGCTTGATTATCAGGATTTTTCAACCAAAAAAATACAGTATGGGAAAAATTAGCATCAAATTCTGTCATTTTATCATCATTTTGACCAAAAGTTACAGTGGTCATTAGTGTTATTACAAGGATACAAATTACGTTTTTCATTATAAAATTCATTTTTAATTACTGTTTTTCTTCTAATAGTTCTATTTGTTTTTGTGGAATTTTTAGGGCCGTATAATCAAGTGTCCACCCAATAGTTTCCACAATTTTTTCCATAATCAAAACGGTTTGCAAGGCTTCTTTTCTGGCCGTATCCATCAATCCGCTTTCCGGTATTTTCTCTCTAATGTGACTCTTGGCTTCTGCGTTCAACTTTGTAAGATCATCAGGAGCAAAGAAGTTGAAAAATCCGCTTTTAATATCATAAAATTCCAATTCTGGTTCAATACTCAATACTTCTGGTTGAGGAAAATTATCAAGAATAATTGTTTTTTTACCCTCATCTGCATGCATTAGTATTTTACTTAGATCATAACCAATATGGGCCTTCGCTTTTATAACAACAAGTGCTTTCTTTTTACTGCTTACCAAACTCATGAAATCCTTTACATTTTCATATTTGTAGATTTCGGCAAATTCGCCTTCTACAGAAATCAATTTGCAAACGCTTTTCATTTTTTCCAACAACACGGTAGATTGGTGTGTTGTTATCTCTTTACTTTTCTTGCCCTTAAAAAAATTAAAGAGCCAATACATACCAATGGCCCCTAAAACCAGACCTAGAATCGTATCAAAAATATTATCCATTTTTATTTCCTATTTCGCCTAAATGCGTAAACTTAAACCCTTTATCGTATTTAAGTCCGTAACCAAAGATACGGTCCATAGCCGTATGTATAAAAAGAATTGTACCTATTAATTGAACAATGGGTAGCATAAAGTAAATACCCACAAAATACAAAAGCACGGCAAAACCCCTGTGATGAAATAGGTTATAGGACATTGCCCCAATTTTAGCACCCAATAAATAACCTAACATAGAAACATCTGGAGTAAGTATCAAAACCGGCAACCACCACCATTGATAACCTAATAGACCAAACATAAAAATACCAAGAACCATTAAGGCGAGTTCCTCTAATTTCAGTAAATTTTTCATAATCATTCAATTTTATAAAGCACAGGTCTGCTTGGGCTGGCATCATTTTCAAAAGGTGCCACCTGTAGATTTAAAAAGTACGAACCGTCAACAATCGATTCCGGAACATAAATAAATTCTGTAATCGTTGCATTTAATCTTACTTCCCCATTAAAATTCCAAAAGGCCTTGTGTGCCAAAAGAGCACCGTTGTCCTTTTCTTTATCTACAGAAGGTAAATCTATTAGTAAATGTTCAACACCAAGTTCTCTCAAAAACACCATGGCATCTTCTAAAATGTATGGCGGATTACTATTGGAGTACTGTCGGTTTAATTTCATAGCTGTATTGGGCAAAGTTCTTATCACCAATGCGCTAGGAGCTGTTCCACCTAAGGCTTTTTGTAACTGTTCTTTAGTAATGACCAAATCTTGGTTTTCTTTTGAAGGTGAAATAGTAATGACCTCCGCTAGAAAGAAAAACTGTTGTAAATATTTGTTTACAGATTGATGTTCAGCTGATATATGCCCTACACATTCAGTATGCGTACCATGCGAATGCGGATTAAACCAAATATCATAAAAGTTAGTACTGGCACCTGCAGGAATACTACCAACAAAATCCTTATCCCGATGCGGTTCTATTTTGGGAGCATCAATATACCATGCGTTGACATTATCCTTTTTATTGGTTATGGCAATAGAAATATCCAATGGTTTAGACAGGTCAATTTGATATTGGTTAGCATTGTGGGTAATGGTAGTTTTCATTCTAATTATGCTCAAATTACAAGGTTGTTTTGAGATAAGAAATTTACGACTTTTTGTGCGGTTATGATTAAAGCATATTGATGAGATAAGTATTCGCGTTCCGAACCCGTTCTCGATACAATTTTTCATTTCCGTTTTACTCCAATAAAAAATCACTCGAACTGACAGTACATTTTATTTCAACCATTATAATCAGGTTATTTGAAGCACCGATGTCACTTCGAGTGAATTTCGAGGCACGAGGAAATTTGCTTGCCCGCCGTTGAGGTTGGTATCGAGAAGCGCGTGTTCCAAAACTCGTTCTCGATACATTTTCTTGTTGAAAACACTCGAACTGACAGTTCGTTTTACTTCAACATTTACAAACGGATTATTTCAAACACCAATGTCTCTTCGAGTGAATTTACGAGG
>NZ_DERI01000026.1:128190-186613 GCF_002362375.1 Maribacter sp. UBA3344
ATTTACGAGGCACGAGGAAATTTGCTTGCCCGCCGTTGAGGAGGGTATCGAGAAGCTCGAGTGTTCCAAATCCAGTTCTCGATACAATTTTTCATTTCCGTTTCATTTCAATAAAAAACACTCGAACTGACAGTACGTTATACTTCAATCTTTAAAATCGGATTATTTCAAGCACTAATGTCACTTCGAGTGAATTTACGAGGTACGAGGTAATTTGTATCGAGAACTTTTTTGTTACTATCTAAATCGTATATTGAAAATGTGATAACTTACTATGTTTATATATTGGAATGTGCTGACAGAAGCTTTTATACCGGAATAACTTCTAACCTAACTCAAAGGTTAGAATCTCATCAATCTGGAAAATATAAAGATAGTTACACAAGCAAAAGACGACCTGTAATACTCGCTTTTTATTGTGAATTTACTGATCCTAACTTGGCTATAGAGACCGAAAAACGAATAAAAAAATGGTCTCAAGCGAAGAAGAATGCCTTGATAGCTGGGGAATATGAAAAATTACCGAATCTTGCGAAAAAGAAATTTCGGTAAATCGAGAAACTTTCATGTTCCAAACCTGTTCTCGATACAATTTTTCATTTCCGTTTCACTCCAATAAAAAACCACTCGAACTGACAGTACGTTATACTTCAATCTTTACAAACAGATTTTTTCAAGCACCAATGTCACTTCGAGTGAATTTACGAGGCACAAGGAAATTTGTATCGAGAAGCTCGCGTGTTCGAATACCCGTTGTCGATACAATTTTTCATTTCCGTTTCACTTCAATAAAAAATCACTCGAACTGACAGTACGTTATACTTCAATCCTTACAAACAGATTATTTCAAGCACCAATGTCACTTCGAGTGAATTTCGAGGCAGGGGGAAATTTGCTTGCCCGCCGTTTAGGAGGGTATCGAGAAGCCCGTGTGTACCAAATCCCGTTATCGATACGTTTTCTTGTAGAAAACACTCGAACTGACAGCATATTTTGTACTATTTCAAATTCACCATAAACAGATCTGCCGCAATACCATCGGCTAAAAACATGCCTTTTTTAGTGGTTTTCAAAATATCACCATCCACGAACAGCAAGTGTTCTGCTATAAATTTATCAGCTTGCCATAAAACGTACTCTTTGTATTTAGGTCCGAATTCGGTTGAAATTCTAGATAAGGAAACTCCCCATATAGTACGCAAGCCCGTCATCACATACTCGTTATACTTATCGGTCGAAGAAAGTACCTCAACCTCCATGGGTACTATGTTCTGTGCTATGGATTTTATGTATTTGGGATTGTTATTGATATTCCACCCACGTTGCACACCGTCAAAAGAATGTGCGGACGGACCAACACCTATGTACTTTTTCTGTTGCCAGTAAGCAGAATTGTTTTGGGAGTAATACCCGGGTTTCCCAAAGTTGGAGATTTCGTAGCAATCATATCCTGCTGACAATAAGGTTTCATTCAATACGTTGAAATGCTCTTGAGTTTCTTCGTCGGTAGCGGGAGTAATCAATCCGTCTTCAACAAATTTCGCCAATGCCGTTTTTGGCTCAACCGTTAAGGCATAACTTGAAATATGAGGAATACCGAAACTTAGTGCTTTATCAATATTTTGTTTCCACCGATCTAAGGTCATATTAGGCATTCCGTAAATAAGGTCAATTGAAATATTATCGAAATGTGCGCTTGCCAATTGCAAACACTTTTCAGCTTCCAGAGCGTTATGCGCACGGTTCATCAACTTTAAATCCTCCTCAAAAAAAGATTGAATGCCAATACTCAATCTATTAATTGGGCTAGCTGCCAGTTGTAGAATTTTCTCTTCGGATAAATCATCAGGATTCGCTTCTAAGGTAATTTCCGGGTTATCCACAACATCATAATATTCCCGAACCGCAGCAATCAGTTGTTCAATCTCTTCCGTCTCTAAGACCGAAGGTGTACCACCACCAAAATAAATAGTAGCTACCTGTTCACCTGAAAACTCGGCTTTGCGCAATTCCAGCTCTTTACACAATGCCTTCACCATTGCTTCTTTCTTCCCCATTGTAGTAGAAAAATGAAAATCGCAATAATGGCAAGCCTGCTTGCAAAATGGGATGTGGATGTAGATTCCGGACATAATATCAGTTTTCAGTGGGCAGTATCAGTTGACAGTACCTGTATTTGCTTTCAGTAATAGTTTTCTGTACTTATTCTGAACCAAATTTACTTGGGTTATTAATCATATAATTTAAAAGCCTACCTACTTCTTCACTATCACTTATTAAATCATTAAACACTTTTTGTTCAATATACTCACACTTTAATGCAAACTCTAACCATGTTTGTGTTTCCGAATTCTCAGCGTCACTATCGGTTAACTTACTTACAAAATGTTTAGGATAACTTCTTTTTCGATATGCTTCTGCAATATTGGCACTTACACTTCTAGATGAACGTCTTATCTGATCAGTTAAAGAATATTTCTCTTCTTTAGGAAAGTTTTTTGATGCATGAAATATCTTCATAGCAAGCGCAAAAGACTTCTTATAAGACAATAAATCCTGAAATTGCATAAAACGTTTTTACTTATTACTGTTACTGCTAACTGAAAACTGATACTGCCAACTTAACCCTACTTCTTAACACGTTTCTCATTCTGCTTCACGAATGCATCCCAGCCAGAGTAGCTTTTACCGACAACATCAATTCTGCTTTCATTATAAAAATGACAAACGGCAGCAGCTAGTCCGTCCGTGCTATCTAGGTTTTTAGGGAGTGTTTTAAGTCCTAATACACTTTGCAGCATTCTTGCCACTTGTTCTTTACTGGCGTTACCATTACCGGTAATGGCCATTTTTATTTTTTTGGGAAGATATTCCGTAATAGGAATTTGACGCGAGAGTCCGGCTGCCATAGCAACACCTTGTGCTCTACCAAGCTTTAACATAGACTGTACGTTCTTGCCAAAGAAAGGAGCTTCGATCGCAATTTCGTCTGGGTGATAGGTATCTATAAGTTCTATGGTTCGTTCAAAAATCAGCTTCAATTTGGTATATGGGTCGTTATACTTTTGTAGAAGCAATTCGTTCATTTGAACAAACTCCATTTTTTTACCCACCACTTTAATGAGACCAAAACCCATAATAGTAGTACCAGGGTCAATACCCAAAATTATTTTTTCGTTCGCCAAAATGCTTAGTTTGTTTTTAATTGAATGGGTATACGGTATTTGGTATTTACCGGAATTCCCCTTTTTATAGCGGGTGCAAGTTTAGGAAGATTCTTTAAGCTTTGGGTAACCACACCGTCAAATTCTGGCATTTGATCTAGCACCAATACATTCTTTTCTATGTTGGACACTCTTATCTTTCCCAAAGTATCTATTACAAAGATGACATCAACGGTTTCACTTTCCTTATCCGTTAAGGTAAATTCAAAATCATTTAATGTTTCTTGAAAATGGGAAATCAAGGTTTCTTCAAAGCAAATTTTCTGTTGGTCTTTGGTTACTGCCTCATCACAGCTATAGAAAAAAGGATAAGAATCTACACTGTTCCAATCTATATGGCCTAATTCTTCATTAATAAGTTCTTGCGTTCTTTTTTGTTTAGAATCAAAGAACGAACAAGAACTTATTAGAATTAACACAAGAAAATAGATAACTCGTTTCATTACACCTGTTCTACGGGTGAAATTACGATTTTTTTGAGGAGTTTAATCTTTAGTAAAATGGATTTCTGACTTTAATTCAGAAATACGCTTTCTGACCATTTCATAGTAATATGGATGTTCGTTCGGATATCGCTTTAGAAAAATTTGATAATAGGCTAGTTTCTTTTGCAAGTCGGCACCAAATTGATCGTAGGTAGTGACTAAATTGTAATAAATTCGAACGTTTGCTCTATCTTCTTGGTAAGCCTTTTCATAAAGTTCAAAAACAGATTTAATATCTTTTTGCTCGCGTGCTATTTCTGCCAATCGATTGTAACCATTAGCAAAAATCGGTTTTTGAACTTCCATTGCTTTGTTGATATAAATTTTAGCGCTGTCTAATTTGCTTTCTTTCTGATAAACACTCGCAAGGTCAAAATACGTCTGTGAATTGGTATCGTCTCTTTTTATCAAAATATGATAAGCTTTTTTTGCTTTACTAAATTCCCAATTTCTGTTATACGAAAAAGCTAATTTCTCGTACACATAATCTTTGTCCTCCCCTAATTCTAGAACCTTTTCAAACCATGGAATAGCCTTTTCATATTGATAATCGTTAAAGAGAACCAACGCATGTAAATTAATGAGCGAGACATCATTCTCATAATAACGCAAGCCTTGTAAAATATACGTTAAAGCATTGTCTCGCTCTTGCTTTATTGTGTAATGTTTTGCAAGCTGAAACAGACTTCTTAGATGTGTACTATCTAATCTAATTGCTTTTTTGTATTGTTTTAAACTTGCGTCTGTAGCATTTAAATGACGATTGACTTCCCCCAAATAAAATAGAAATTCCGGATTAGTTGTATTGAGATTGGACAAATTTGTAAACACTGATTTTGCCTCTTCAAACCTATTTACTTTCAGCAATAATTTCCCAAGTTCAAATTGTGCGAGTTGATTTTTAACATCTTCCTCAACAACATATTTATACTGTGTGATAGCTTTCTCATAATTGCCAGTAGCGTTATAACTTCTTGCTATCTGTAGCGCAGCAGAAAGTCCGCCAACTTTAGAATACTCGTTAATTGCCTTAGAATAATTACCTATTGAATATAAACTATCGGCAAGAGTCAAGGACGAAGATTGGGCTTCGACTTTAGCAATTAGCATCAATAGAATTACTATAAAAAGTCGATTCATTTAATTAGTTTTTTATTGCAACTTAAACTGTACAGGAATTGAAAAAGGTACATTAACAGCTTTCCCTGATTGCTTTCCCGGAGTCATTTGTGGCAACCTTTTTATGATACGTTCTACCTCATCTTCTAATAATTTATCAGGACCGCGCATTTTTATGTTCTCTATAGTTCCCTCTGAAGAAATCATAAACATAGAACTTACCCTACCCTCAATATTAGCATCTATAGCTGCTTTGGGATAGTTAAAATGCTTACTGATGTGTTTTTGAATTTTCTCATTAAAGCAAGCGCGCTTATCGTCTACATCTTCACAGCCAGGGAAAATTGGAACTTCATCAACTACACTGAAAGGTACATCATTATCATAAATGTATTTTTTATCATCAACATTAGCACTATCACTATCCTCTTGTAGTTTAAATTGAACCGGAATCGAAAAAGGTACATTCACAGGTTTACCCGATTGCTTTCCTGGAGTCATCTGTGGTAGTCTTTTTATAATACGCTTCACCTCATCTTCCAATAACTTATCTGGACCTCGCATTTTAATATTCTCTATAGTTCCTTCTGAAGAAATGGTGAACAATGTACTTACTCGCCCCTCAATATTAGCATCTATAGCAGCTTGCGGATAGTTAAAATGCTTACTAATGTGTTTTTGAATTTTCTCATTAAAGCAAGCTCGTTTGTCATCTGCATTTTCACAACCGGGAAAAACAGGAACTTCCTCTACTATTGCAAAAGCAACATTGACATTATCCATATCTTCAAATTCTTCTTCGCTTACAATCTCCACACTTCGAGACTCAATACTTCCCCTTAAATCTTTAATTTCGGTCTTTATTAAAAAAACATTTGAGTCATCAGAAAGAATGATATTCGTTAAATAATCAGGTTCATTTTCTAAACTAACTAACAATTCATTGAATTTTTGCAATTCATTTGAACTAAGTTTCGATGTATTACTTACTTTATATTCAAGAAAATCTGATGGATAAGCCCCTAAACCGTTATCATAAAAAGCAATATCCTTTCCAAATGCTTTAACCGATGATTTTAAGTCATTATCTAATAATTTATATGCTTTTCTTTGACTTACAAAATTATTATACCGTTCTGTAGATGGTAACATAAAAGCAATATTAAGAGCTTCCTCTTCCGGATGATCTTTTGCCCATCCTTCCTGAACGTTTTTTAACATTGTACTTTGCAATACCCCATATTGAAAAAATTCATATTTAGATATGGTTGTTTCTGGGTCATTGTATTTTTCTAATAACCCAGAGGTGGTTATATAATTTATATCCAAATTATTCTTTTCTATCTCCGCCTTTACCTCTGCCATTAACAGTTCATCACTTTTAGTTAAATCTTGACCATCCGTTGTGGTCTTATCCATTTCGCAACTAGTATATAGAAGCATTCCAAACACCATTGGTACTAGTAGCAAATACTTCAACTGCCATACTTTCTTTGATTTTGATTTTTGTAACATGACGATTCGTTTTTTGATTAATGATTTTGTAAAAAATTGATTGATGAATGATATATGTTCGGTCTGAAAAACCTGAGCTAACAACTGCTCATAATGATCTGATTTGTGCTCTTTTGTTACTTGAGCATCGGCAATAAATTCATGTAATTCTGAAATACGATTTTGATATACGTACACTAGCGGATTAAACCAGCCTACCACTCTCATAAACTCAAAGAACAATAAATCATACGTGTGCCCTTGTTTTATATGTACCAATTCATGGGCAATTATGGTATCGTGTTTCATTTTCAACACCTTGTCTCCAATAAAAATCGATGTAAAGAATGAAAAAGCTATGTTGCTATTTGTTATAATAATTTGAGTAAATGATGGATAAGTAACCTTCTCTCCGCTCTTTCTCAAGAGAGATAATTGTCTAATCTTCAATCCGAATAACAACAATGCCACTAACATTCCGCCATAAAGAATACCTTCTTGCCAAGTAATATTCCAGCCGGCTGATTCTTGAACTTTAACGACTACATCAGCATTTTCTATTCTCCATAAATATTCTGGGTATTGGGCAAAAGCTTGTGGAACCTGTTGCTTAAAAGCTTCAATTTTTACCCAAGGCAGAATCAAAGACAATACAAACGTTCCTAATAGATATAATCTGTTCCATTGAAAAAAGGTTTCCTTCTTCAAGTAAAAATCATAAACAACCAGAAAAAGAAGCTGAAAGGCAATGCTCTCAAAAATGTATTGTATCATGGTTTTTCCTTTTTAATTTCATTTAGTACCGATTCTAATTCTGACAGGCTCATATCGTTCTTCTTCATAAAAAATGACACCATACTTTTAAAGGAACCTTGAAAATAACCGTCTACCAATTTGTTGATGGACTGATTGCTATAGTCAGATTTCTTAACCAAAGGAAAATACAAATAGCCTTTACCCAGTTGTTCATGATCAACAAAACCCTTGCTCTCCAGTATTCTTACAATGGTAGAAACGGTATTGTAAGCGGGTTTTGGTTCCGGTAATTTTTCAATGATCGATGCTACGTTACATTTCTGCAAGTCCCATAATACGATCATTACTTCCTCCTCTGCTTTTGTCAACTGCTTCATTCAACTAATCTTTTAGTTCTACGATCAAATATAACTAAATATTTAGTTTAAACTAATTTTATAGTTGAAAAATTTTATTTTGATTACCCTTCATGTAACAAATGCACCCTATATTAGTCTTATAGGCAACACTAATTATTTACAATGGATATTTTTTTATTAGTTCTTGGGTTTGTTTTAATGCTCGTAGGCATTCTGGGCAGTTTTTTACCTGTACTACCAGGACCACCAATTAGTTGGGTAGGTCTACTTTTACTCTACTCTACTAGCGCTATAGCCATGAACTGGACCTTCTTGGGCATTACCTTGGCGATTGCATTGATTGTTTTTGGGTTAGATTATGTAATACCAGCCATGGGCACCAAAAAATTTGGGGGTACTAAAGCCGGAGTTATTGGTACTACCATAGGTTTATTGGTCGCCTTATTTTTCCCAGTTCTAGGACCTTTTGGAATAATTATCTGGCCCTTTGTAGGTGCCTTGGTAGGAGAGTTATTAAATAAGGCGGATAAAAAAACCGCTACGAAAGCGGCTTTTGGTTCTTTTCTAGGTTTTTTAACGGGGACATTTTTGAAATTCATGGTCGCCATAGTTTATTTGGGACTCTTCATTTCAAAAGCATGGGAGCATAGTAATGCGTTGTTTCCTTTCTTCAACTAAAGAAAGGAATTACTCGGTAATCCATTCGGTTTTTGCTTTAATAGACCCGCGTTTACCCTTATTTAATTCTCCATCAAAATTGCCCATGTAGAAGAAACCTAAGCATTTTTCACCATTGGCCAGGTTTAAAAACTCGCCCATGTGTTTTATCAGCCCTGGTGAAGACCAATAGGAACCAATGCCTATTTCCGTGCACTGCAACCACATATTCTGCACAGCCATAGAAACGGCTGCTATTTCTTCCCATTCAGGTAAAGATTCTTTAGGATCTCTTTGCATGCAAATAGCAATAATAGCAGCTGCCTTTTTTGGGTTCTCCTGTAACTTTTTAATCTTGGATGTCTTTGGCTTTGGGTCTAACTCCTCATACTTTTTTGCCAAAAACGCCCCAAGTCTGTCCTTTGCATCACCCTGAATGACTTTAAATCGCCAAGGCTCTGTACATTTATGGTTTGGCGCCCAGTTTGCAGCTTCTAACACCTTCTCTATATCCGCTCTCTCAATGGGCGTACCATTATATTGTACCGGAAATACCGATCGTCTCTTCTTTATTATATCTAATATCATAATTATCGTTGTTCGTTGTTCGTTTGTTCCTTGCACGCAATACGTTAAGCGCATCACGCTCTATTTTCTCTTTTCTCTTTTCTCTTTTCTCAAAAAAAGTAAAATTAACTTTTCAAATGACCACTCACTGTTAGATAAGTATTAAAGTTTACTTGATAGTGTCACTCTATCCTTCCAATAGCAACTCCATACAATTCTTAAGAACAGGATTGGTATGTTCCTTTTTCCAAATGACAGACAAATTAGCTCTTTGGGGTATCTCCTTCAACTCAATAAACTTTACCCGCATTTGAAAGCCATTTTGTAAAGATGTGGGCACAATAGCTATGCCCATATGATTCTCTACCAATTTAAATATGGTATGCGCGTGAACCGATTTATGAGAAATTTTTGGAGCAAATCCCGCATCTTTACATATACTGATAATAGTATCATAATACAGCGGACTATAAGCCTGACTAAATAATATAAAATCTTCATTCGCAAATCGATTCATACCATCAAACTCTCTGGTCAACATAGGATATCTTTCTGGCAATACCAGAGAAAAAGTATCGGTAAATACCGTTTTCATTTCCAATGTACTAGGCACCCTACTTACACGGACAAAACCCATATCTAACTTATCCTTTAAAACCGCATCTACCTGGGCAAAATTAGAAAGCTCTTCTAAAGATGTTTTTACTTTAGGATAATTATCTTTTATCCGTAAAAGCATTTTTGGAATTACCTGTTGCATAGCAGATCCCAAAAAACCTATCCGTAACTCGCCACTATCACCATCTCCTACCAATTTCAATTGACGCTCTACTTTTTCCATGTGGCTGAATATGTATTCAACCTCTTTTTTTAAATAGTGCCCCGCAGGTGTTAAACCCACCTTTTTCTTGTTTCTTTCAAACAATTGGGTTTCAAGAATTTCTTCCATTTGCTTTATTTGCCTGCTGAGACCGGGTTGGGAAATAAATAATTTTTCCGCGGCCTTTCTAAAGTGTAGTTCTTGGGCTACCGCTAAGAAATACGTTAGGTGCCGCAATTCTATTTGATTACTCATAGTTATGAATTGATGATAAAATTGATATTACCAAGTATTAAAAATAGATATTAATTTTAATAAAATTCTTGAAAAGCAAAAGCTATGGGGAAACAGACCTTTAAATTAGGAGAAGATTGGCTTACGGCGGGCAAAGCCATGCAGATCGTAAACAATGAATATGCGGTAACACTTTCCAGAGCTACAGAACTAAAAATAGCCGATAGCTGGAAAATAGTTCAAAACATTGTAGATAAAGGTCATCCAGTTTACGGCATAAATACAGGCTTTGGCCCGCTCTGTACGACCAAAATATCAAAGTCCGAAACCAATATTCTACAGACCAACATACTTCAAAGTCATAGCGTTGGTGTTGGTGAACCCGTAGACAATGACATCGCTAAACTAATGCTGATTCTTAAAGCCCAGTCACTGGCTAAGGGATATTCGGGAATAGCCATTGAAACCTTAAACCGTATAATCTGGCACATTGAAAACAATGCCACACCTGTGGTCCCCTCCCAAGGATCTGTTGGTGCTTCTGGGGATCTAGCTCCGTTATCCCATTTATTTTTACCATTAATCGGTTTAGGTAAAGTGCAATACCAAGGTGAAATAATTTCAACAGCATCACTTTTCAAAAAAACAGGGTTAGCACCTATTGCCTTAGGACCAAAAGAAGGGTTGGCACTTATAAACGGTACTCAATTTATAGCGGCACATGCCGTAAAAGTGGTAGTACAATTACATGCTATTTTAGCTCAGGCAGATGTTATTGGCGCTATGATGATAGAAGGTCTACAAGGGTCAGTAAAACCATTTTACAATGAACTACATGCGCTACGCCCATTTAAAGGAAATGTTCATGTTGCAAAAAGGGTTAAAAAATTACTGAAGGGTTCAGAAATTATGGAAGCCCATGTAGATTGCGAAAAAGTACAAGACCCCTACTCCATTCGCTGTATACCACAAGTTCACGGTGCTTCAAGAACAGCATGGTTACATCTTAAAGAATTATTGGAAGTAGAATTAAATTCGGTTACGGACAACCCTGTTATCATCAATGAAGAATTGACCATAAGCGGTGGTAATTTTCATGGTCAGCCTCTAGCAATGGCTTTGGATTATGCATGTTTGGCCGCATCGGAAATCGGTAATATTTCAGACCGTCGAATTTATCTTTCACTGGAAGGAAATAGTCCCGGTGTGCCCAAATTACTCATGAACGATACAGGTATCAATTCCGGATATATGATCTTACAATACACCACTGCGGCTTTGGCAAGTGAAAACAAAGGACTATGTTTTCCGTCAAGCGCGGATAGTATTCCTACTTCACTTGGTCAAGAAGACCATGTTAGTATGGGCTCCATTGGCGGTAGAAAAGCATTGCAGGTAATTGGCAATGTTGAAAAAATATTGGCTATTGAGCTGTTGACAGCCGCCCAAGCTTTTGAATTTAGAAAACCATTGAAATCGGGCATTTATTTAGAAGAAGTTCATAATGCCGTTCGTGAGCGTGTTGCCTTTGCCAGTAAAGACCGTGTATTTGCAGATGATATTGAAAAGGGTATTGCAATGATCAAGGATCGGACAATACTAAACATTATAGACTGCGTACAAGCAGAACATAACATATCTTTAAAAACAAAACACTCAGAAGAGTTCGAAAATTACTAGTTGCATGACACAGAGAACACTCATAGGTCCGTTTAAACAGATTATTCCCATGACGGGGCTAAAACTAAAAGGCGCCATTTTAGACAATGAACTAAAGATCATTGATGATGGCGGTATGGTATTAGAAAATGAAAAGATTTTGGCAATAGGCAATTTTGAAGATTTAAAATTGAAATTCCCAGAAATAGCTATTCATCAACTAAAAGGAAATCATGTTTGCTTACCCGGTTTTATAGATGCTCATACCCACATTTGCTTTGGCGGATCACGCGCTAAAGATTATGCCATGCGAAATGCCGGAAAATCATACTTAGAAATCGCACATGCAGGTGGTGGTATTTGGGATACCGTTACCCAAACCAGAAAAGCAAGTATGGAAGAATTGACCAAAAACACCATAAAAAGAGCCAATCGTCATTTAAAAAACGGTACCACAACGCTAGAAGTTAAAAGTGGCTACGGATTAACAGTAGATGAAGAATTGAAAATGCTCCGCGCTATTAAAGAAGCCGATAAAGTGGCATTGCCCGAATTGATAACTACATGTCTTGCCGCACATATGTTACCCAAAGATTTTAAGGGAACCGAAACAGCGTACTTAAAAATGATAAGCGAGGAGTTATTCCCTGTTCTTAAAAAAGAAAATCTAACAAATAGAATTGACGCTTTTATAGAACAGAGCGCTTTTTCTTCGGAAGATATAAAAGCATATTTCTTGAAAGCCAACGACCTGAAGTTTGACATCACCGTACATGCAGACCAGTTTTCAACAAGTGGAAGCAAGGTAGCGGTAGATTATAATGCCATTAGCGCGGATCATCTTGAAGCTAGTACGGACAACGAAATTGATCTTTTGGCAAACAGTGATACCATAGCCGTAGCCTTACCAGGTGCTTCAATAGGACTTGGGTGCAATTTTACGCCCGCTAGAAAATTATTAGATGCCGGTGCAGCACTCGCCATAGCCAGTGACCACAACCCAGGTTCTGCCCCCATGGGCGATTTATTGACTCAAGCCAGTATATTGGGAACTTTTGAAAAATTGACCAATGCCGAAGTCTTGGCAGGAATCACTTTTAGAGCCGCCGCCGCTTTAAAATTAGAAGACCGCGGTAAATTGGAAGTGGGACATTTAGCTGACCTGGCCGTTTTTCATTCGGATAATTATCAAGATATTCTTTATAACCAAGGAAATTTAAAGCCCTGTATGATATGGAAAAATGGGGTGTTGGTTTTTGATAGGCACAGAGCCCTCTAGCCCCCAAAGGGTGTACTCCTAAAAAGCACTAATTCTATAGTATAAAATTTAAAAAATGGATTTCAAAGCGCAAATACAAATGGGAATACCTACAGAATTACCTCCAAGAAAGGAGCGTTCTTCAACGGTAAGCCATGCTCCTAACCGAAAGCAAATACTCTCAAAAGAAGAGAAAAAATTGGCGATCAGAAATGCGCTACGCTATTTTCCGGCAGACTGGCATGCCGTTCTCGCACCTGAATTTGCAGAAGAATTGCAAAAATATGGTAGAATATACATGTATCGTTTTCAGCCAGATTATGATATGCATGCAAGAGCAATTTCAGCATATCCGGCACGGACTAGTCATGCTGCAGCGATCATGTTAATGATCCAGAATAATTTAGATCCAGCGGTAGCCCAGCACCCACAAGAACTCATTACCTACGGCGGCAATGGTGCCGTTTTTCAGAATTGGGCGCAATACCTTTTGACCATGCAGTACTTATCTGAAATGACCAAGGAGCAAACCTTGCATATCTATTCTGGTCATCCTATGGGTTTGTTTCCTTCATCGGCAGATGCCCCAAGAGTTGTCGTTACCAACGGAATGATGATTCCCAATTACTCTAAACAAGACGATTGGGAAAAATACAATGCGCTTGGTGTAACCCAATATGGTCAAATGACCGCGGGTTCATATATGTACATTGGTCCGCAAGGCATAGTGCACGGCACCGCAATTACCGTAATGAATGCATTTAGAAAAGTACTGAAGGCGGATGAAAATGCCAACGGAAAAATATTCTTAACTGCAGGTTTAGGCGGAATGAGCGGCGCACAACCAAAAGCCGGCAACATTGCCGGATGCATCACTATTTGTGCAGAAGTGAATGCACTTGCCGCAAAGAAAAGACACGAACAAGGCTGGGTAGACGAATTAATAGACAACCTTGATGATTTAGTAGAAAGAACCAAAGAAGCCCAAAACAAACAAGAAATAGTATCATTGGCTTTTATTGGCAATGTGGTAGACGTATGGGAGCGATTTTTTGCAGAAGAATTATTCATTCACCTAGGATCTGACCAAACCTCTTTACATAACCCATGGGCAGGAGGGTACTACCCAGTTGGGTTAACTTTTGAAGCGTCTAACGAAATGATGAACAAGCAACCGGAGGCATTTAAAACGAAAGTTCAAGAATCGCTACGAAGACATGCCAATGCTATAAACCTACACACCAAAAAAGGCACATACTTTTTTGATTATGGAAATGCCTTTTTACTCGAAGCCTCAAGAGCAGGCGCAAAAGTAATGGCAGAGAACAATATAGATTTCAAATATCCGTCATACGTACAGGATATATTAGGACCCATGTGTTTTGATTATGGTTTTGGACCGTTCAGATGGGTTTGTTCCTCAGGTACATTGGAAGACTTAAGAAAAACAGATGCCATAGCCTTACAAGTGCTAAAAGAGATTAAAAAAGACGCTCCATCAGAAATACAACAACAATTAGAAGATAATATTAAATGGATTTCTGAAGCAGAACAAAACAAATTGGTAGTGGGTTCTAAAGCTCGAATTTTATATGCCGATGCCGAAGGAAGGGTAAAAATAGCCTTGGCTTTTAACGAAGCAATTGAAAATGGAGAATTAAGTGCTCCGGTAATTTTAGGACGCGACCACCATGATGTAAGCGGCACCGATTCGCCATACCGAGAAACTAGTAATATTTACGACGGCAGTAAATTCACAGCAGATATGGCCATACACAATGTCATTGGCGATAGCTTTAGAGGTGCAACCTGGGTATCTATACACAACGGTGGTGGCGTAGGATGGGGCGAAGTCACCAACGGCGGATTCGGTATGGTACTAGATGGCTCTACAGATGCAGAGCGAAAATTGAAAAACATGTTGTTTTATGATGTCAACAATGGTATTGCAAGACGAAGCTGGGCAAGAAACAAAGAAGCAATGTTTGCATTACAACGAGAAATGGAAAGAACGAAATTATTTAAAGTAACATTCCCTACCTTAGTAGAAGACCAACTTATTGATAAATTATTCTAACAATATATGTCACATTACACTAAAGCAAATAAAGAAAGTTGGTTTGGTCGAGTATCTGGTGAAGAACTCTATTTACATGAGAAAATTAGATTCTCAAGTATAAAGGATCCTATCATTACACCAGAGCACAAAACCATTGCCATACTAGGCTATAGTAGTGATGAAGGTGTTAAACGTAATTTAGGAAGAATTGGTGCTGCATTTGGACCCAACGCTATTCGAAAACAGTTGGGTAAAATGACCAATCATTTAAAAGAAAACTCACAATTATTTGATTTTGGAAATTTAGAATGTGAAGAAGATGACCTTGAGGCTTTACAAGAAGATTTATCCAATACAATCACCTCTTTACTTGACAAAGGTGCTAAACCAATAGTACTTGGTGGCAGCCATGATCTTGCCTATAGTCATTACAACGGACTAAAAAAATATTTAAAGCCAGATAAGAAATTAGGTATTATCAATTTTGATGCACATTTTGATTTGAGAGCCAACACTGACGGCAACAATTCTGGCACTCCATTCTATCAAATTGCGATAGAACAGGAAGCTAAGAACGAATCTATAAAATATATGGCCTTAGGTATTCGAAAAGACGCAAATACCAGAGTCCTTTTTGATTTTGCAGAATCGCGCAATGTCAACTATCTACTTCAAGAGCATTTTAACATTAATTATTTAGAACATGTTCAACTAAGGCTTATTCAGTTCATGGAGGATGTAGATTATATCTATACTACCATTGATCTTGATGGATTCTCTTCTTCCTACGCACCAGGTGTAAGCGCGGCATCACCTATGGGCTTTTCTCCAGATATTGTACTAGAAAGCTTAAAGTTGATTATTGAATCTGGCAAATTATTGGGATTGGATGTTGTAGAGCTAAACCCCAATTACGATATAGACGACCAAACTGCAAAACTTGCTGCGTCTTTAGTACACTATGTTATTCATAAAATTTAGGGTAAAAACAAAAAAAGCCTCCCTTAATGGAAAGCCTTTCATTGGGTTCTATCGGTTAAATCCGATAAACACAATTGCCTCAAATATTCTTTGAGACACAACACAACGCTGTAAAGGTAATAAAGCTTTTTTAATAAAAATAACGGTCTGTACAATTCTTGTAAAAACTAAGATCTATACACCTATTATTGATCTTCATCACCCTTAAAAAGCTTATAAATATATTGCTTCTCTTTCAAGGTAAATTGTTTGTTCTCAAACCAGTCATGCACCTTAATCTTTTCATTTTCTATCTGGGCATTTCTAATGGCTTTTAAAGACACAATGTGCCAATGTGTACCCTTGTTACGAGAAACGGAATACCCAACATCTTCCATAATATAAGACTGTTTAGGTCTATTTATTAATCGGACTCCGTTTTTTAGAACGGCTAGTGTTTCTGTTAATCGTACAACTTCAGAAAAAGAATATCTGGCAAAATCGTTGAAACCATTCTGCTCAACATTATATAATTTATCTCCAATTTTAAGGGTATCCATAACTTAAAAAAGGTGCAAATTTAAAATACCTGTTAGGGTAATAGAATAATTAGCGAGTATAGTTATCCACAAAATAAATGAATAAAAAACATAACTAGGTAAATGTTACGCCATACCCTTCATGGTCAACAAGGTAGTTGCCCAAACGATAACCGAAGATAAAAAGATGCCTATGGTATTCGCTAAAAAAGCTTTCTTTCTTTCAATTTTAAATAAGTAACTAGCAATGCTACCTGCATAGACACCTGTACCCGGCACTGGTAGCATTACAAAGAATATAAGTCCGTAAAACCCATACTTTTTAATTTTATCACCAGATCCCGTTTTTGCCCGTCTTGCCACAAACAACGCATTCTTTTTATAGAAATGCCATCTTAATAAATATCGATTAACGGTATTTAAAAAAAACATCATGATAGGAAATACCAGAACATTCGCTAAAAAACAAACTGCCAATACCACGTAAATATTTACTCCATGAAGTAGACCATAGGGTATACCAACTTTAGCCTCTCCTAATGGGGAGATACTCCAAAGTGCTGCTATAAGTATATCTTTCAACAAAACGTTCTTTTTAAGCGAATGCAAAATTACGTTGTTCTTGAAAAATTGTTTGCCATTTATATCATAAATGTTGTCAATTACCAATTTATATAGATAAACTACTTAAGTTGAAAAATTGTTAGCGCTTAAAATCATGTAATCTCAAATTATCCAATCATGATAACCTAGCAACATCATTTATTTGGTATTTTTAATAGCTAACAACAACTAATATCAACACAAAACAACATGGATCAAAAGAATTCCAGAAGATCATTTTTAAGACAAGCATCTTTAACCACTGCTGCACTTGGCACCGCCCCCTATTTATTATCGGCATCAACAAATAAAGTACAACTACTACACAGAGAATATTCGTTTGATCAGTATGGTAGTAACGACCATATAAATATTGCACTAATTGGTTCAGGAATTCAAGGCATATATGATACACAAGCCGCCTTAATGGTAGATGGTGTAAAAATTGTAGCTGCTTGTGACCTATATACGGGCAGGCTTGATCGCGCCAAAGAATTATGGGGCAATGATATTTTTGTAACAAGAGATTATCGAGAAATATTAAGTAGAAAAGATATTGATGCCGTGTTGATTGCTACACCAGACCATTGGCACCAAACCATTACAGTAGCAGCATTGAAAGCTGGAAAACATGTGTATTGTGAAAAACCAATGGTTCAAAATTTCAACCAAGGCCAAGAAATTATAAAGGCGCAAAAAGATTCAGGTAAAATCTGTCAAATAGGTAGCCAAGGCATGGCTTCCCTTGGTAATGAAAAGGCAAAAGAACTATATGAAGATGGTGCCATTGGTGATATTGTAATGCTAGATATGTACAATGATAGATATTCAGCCGAAGGTGCTTGGCAATATCCCATACCAACGGATGCCAATAACAACACCGTAGATTTTGACACTTTTTTAGGAAACGCACCAAAGGTACCTTTTGACAATAACCGCTTTTTTAGATGGAGAAATTATCAAGATTATGGGACCGGAGTAGCCGGTGATTTATTTGTTCATGCCTTCTCTACCTTAAATCATGTAATTAGCTCAGATGGTCCTAACAGAGCCATGGCTACAGGCGGGCTACGCTATTGGAAAGACGGCAGGGATGTTCCAGATGTTTCCATTACATTATATGACTACCCAAAAACAGAAACACATTCGCCTTTTAATGCGGCATTTCGCATCAACTTTATTGCTGGCAGTGGAGGCGGTGGCGGTTTTAAATTAATTGGCACTGAAGGAGAAATGGAAATTGGACAAAATTCAGTAACCGTAAACCGTTCTAACCTAGGCTTAGAACCCAGTGGTTATTCAATGATTTCATTTACTGAAGGCATGCAAGCGGAAATAAGAAAGGAATATGCCGCTAAAAAATTAAATACTAGAGCAAGTAAATTGGCTACGGGATCAACAACTTGGCAAGCACCACGTGATTATAAAGGAGCGCATTATGACCATTTTTATAATTTTTTTACCAGCATAAGAGAAAATGGAAAAGTAATACAAGACCCAAAATTTGGACTTAGGGCAGCAGGAGCAGCTTTGTTGGCAAATGAAAGTTATACTAGAAAACAACCGGTAAATTGGGATCCTACTAAAATGAAATTGATCTAGTTAATTTTCTTCTGTTTCAACAAATTGGATATGGCGTTCCAAGTTTTCTTCAATTGAAATAAAAGATTCTATACCACGTATTCCAGAAATACTCAGAATTTCGTCTTGATATACCTGCTTATAATGAAAGCTATCCCTTGCATGCATTTTTATAAAGACGTCATACTTTCCGGTTACGTGGTGTATTTTGACCACCTCTTCAATTTCGTTCAATCTTTCCATTACCTTTTTAAATAAACTGATCTCACTTAAAAAGATTCCCAAAAATATGGTCATCTTCCACCCCATTTTTGCATAATCAAGACTTAAGGTTGCCCCGGTAATAAGACCCATTTCTCTCATTTTACGCATTCGCATGTGCACCGTACCTGGAGAAACAATTAATTTTTTGGCAACATCTGTATACGGGGTCTGGGCATTTTCTGCCAAAATATTTAAAATACTGAAATCTACATGATCAAGTTTATTCCTCATTTTTCATAATCATTTGAAATATTCATTGAATTATTACAAGGTTTTAATCCATTTTAACAAATTTAATTTATAATTAGTTAAATTTTAGTAATTATATGACAATAAAAAGGCTTAAAAATGAGGTTTTCTTTATAATTCTCTAATCAAATTGACAAATGCATAAAAAGAGGGTTTTAGAATAATTATGCCGTATCCGTAAATTTTCAACAGAAGACAAATCACTTCTTGCATTATAGGTATAATTTTAAATAAAATATAACTATTATTCAATAAAACAAGCGATACAACCTTTATTTACAAGCCGTTGTAAGCATAGGCTATTTCCATAATCCTTGAACATTCAATAATATTGTTTAGCACTAAACATGAACATTTACCATAGTAGCGAACATGTTTATATCGATAAATAAAATCGATGTTTGGTTACTTTATTTATAAGGAACAAACAACCCATTACCAACATTTCAAACTTGAACAAAGATGAAAACAACAGTAAACAGAAGAGATTGGCTTAAAAAAGGAGTTCTTTCAGCTGCAGGAGTTATGGCAGCACCTTATTTGACCTACGGGGCTTTTCCGTCACAACCTATTTCGTTAGATGCCAACGGTAATATTCCCTACACTCCTTTTTTTAAGGAGTATTTACCACAATCACCAATGCAACCTTTAGCCTTGGCGGCTAAGTTAAATGCAAATGAAAACCCTTATGGACCATCTCCAATGGCTGTTTCTGCCATGCAGGAGTACGCACCAAAAGGAAATCGTTATGCATGGAAAGAACTATATCAGTTAATGGATAAGATTGCAATTGAAGAAGGTGTTAAGCAAGAGAATATAATGATGGGACCTGGCTCATCTGATCTTTTGGAAAAAACCGCCATGGTATTCTTTCAAAATGGAGGAAATATCGTTTCTGCGGACCCGGCGTATATGTCACTTATTAAAGTTGCAGAAGCAACGGGTGCCACTTGGAAACCAGTTCCACTTAAAAAAGATTGGTCACATGATTTGGCTGCAATGGAAGCAGCTGTAGATGATGACACCAAGTTGGTATATATATGTAATCCTAATAACCCAACAGGTAGTATGACAGACCATGATGAACTTATTGATTTTTGCTCTCGTGTTTCTGAAAAGACCCCCATTTTTGTTGATGAAGCCTATTTAGGATTCTTGGATGACGCCACCAAAAAAAGTATGGTATCATTGATCAATGAAGGTAAAGACGTAATCATAGCCCGTACATTTTCAAAAATACAAGGTATGGCAGGTTTGCGTGTTGGTTATATTGTAGCACAACCAGAAACGCTAGGAATTATTCAAAAAATTACACGTGGCGGCATGGGAATCTCCTTACCATCTGTTTACGCTGCTATGGCAAGTATGGATGATGTTGCCTTTAAAGATAAATCCAGAAAACTAAATAAAGAATGTAGAGACTATGTATATGAAAATCTTGACAGATTGGGGTTTGAATATGTGCCTTCTTCTACCAGCTTTATTATTTTCCCCATACAAATGGACGGTAAACCCTTCTTAGAGAAGATGACCGCCGAAGGTGTTGGTGTAAGAGCTTTTGAAATCTATGGTAAAAATTGGTGCCGAGTAAGTATGGGCACTATGGATGAAATGAAGTTGTTTACAACTGCACTTGAAAAAGTGCTCGTTTAAGTTTGAATTAGTCCGGGAGTTGGGCATATAAAGCATTGCCTTGACACAAAGCCAAAGTTCAACTCCTTTGGGCTATTTCTAATTTACTTTACAACATCAAATCCCAATGAAATTTTCAACAGCATGAATTTTGCACTACAAAAAACCCTAGAATTAATACTGATTATAGGACTTGGACTACTACTTCAAAAGAAAGTGGCAAAGCAAGATTTAAAAGGGATAAAAGTTCTGATTTTAAGCGTTGCACTACCTGCAACTATTTTTGTTGCACTATTAAAAATAGAACTTAAGGGAACCTTATTGGTGTTTCCCCTAGTTGCATTAATTTTCAATCTTATAATGTTGGCAGCAACAAAATACTTCTTAGCTGCATCATTACACAAAGAAGAACAGAGCAAAAAGCGAACATTGATGATGTTGTTACCCTCAACAGCACCTGGCCTATCATGCTTTCCATTCATTGTAGCTTACCTAGGTGACGACACCTTAGCCTTAGCTGCACTTGCAGATATTGGAAACAAGATATTTGTGCTTATCTTACTATACATGCTAGCCATGCACTGGTATCGTAAGAACTCCGTAATCAATAAGCAGGAATCTTCTAAAAGTAAGCTTAAAGGACTATTTATTTCATTGATCAATGAACCTATTAACTTGGTTATCGTCATAGGATTGATCATGCTAGGCTTAGGGCTTGATCTTTCATCACTGCCAACCTTTTTTCAAAATACCTCATTGAGCATTAAAGATTTAATGACTCCGTTAGTACTCTTGTTCATAGGTATGGCGGTAAGAATCAATAAAGGAGAGTTTAAATTGATACTTTCTATGCTGTTGCGCAGAATGGGCCTGGCATTTTTAATAAGTGGTGTTTTTGCCTATACAATACCTGCATTAACGCCTGCTATGATTCTACTTTTAGTAGTCTTTCCGCAAAGTGCCTGTAGCTTTTGGCCTTTTGCCCACATGAGTGCCATACAATCTATGGAAGAAAAAGACGAACAGCCAAAACCTACATTCGATGTTAATTTTGGATTGAACATTTTGGCTTGTTCCCTACCCTTTTCAACACTATTAATAATTGGCATATTCTCATTTAGCGAATACTTCATTAACCCGCTTACACTTCTTGGTCTAGGCGCAATAATTTTAGGGATCACATTTGCACCCGATATTTTTAAATCTACCAGTTTTATGCTCGACAGAGAGCGTAAGAAGATACCAAAATCAGTTAAACCAAAATCTAAGCTGACCATCGCAAAAAACGATTTCAAACATAAGACCGAGAAAACAATGAATGAAGCTAAGGCCAGCTAAACTTTAGTACGTTTCTTTCATCCATTCATAAGGCTTTCTTTTGATCCAAAGTCCCCTAGTAAAATCAGGAAAATCTTGGGGTTCGCCATTATTGGCAATAGAAGCCTCTGATAATGGTGTAACAGCACTCCAAGCAGCTGCATCGTAAGCGTCTAAAGGTGGCGCTATGTTTTGTTTTGCAGATTCAACAAATGAGTTAAGTACAAAGAAATCCATACCGCCATGACCTGCATTTAAGGCATACGCTCCATACTTTTTCCAAAGTGGATGATCATATTGTTCTAACCAAGGTTTTGCATCATCCCATTGATGTGGTTCAGACTTTCCTTCCACATAAATACGACTTCCGTCAACCTCCCAGAGTCCGTTTGCACCTTGCACGCGAAAACCTAAAGAATACGGTCTTGGCAAATTACAGTCATGGGTAATAATAATAGTTTCACCGTTTGCTGTATTAATGGTTGAGGTAATGACATCACCCTGCTTAAATTTAATTTTTGCATTTGGGTGTTCTGTTCCACCCTGGCCAACAATATAATTGTGCAAGCCAATACCTTTTGTTGCATGTGAAGTCATAGATACAAATCTATTGCCCCTATTGACATCTGCCATTATAGCAACCGGCCCTAAACCATGTGTTGGGTATACATCGGCATTTCTCTTTACAGAATGCCCCGTACGCCATTTAGATTCAGAAATCCCCTTTTCTCCAAATTCAACACCTTTACCATAGGCCGTTTTGCCATCATTGAACTTTACATGACGTAAATCATGCTGATATCCGCATCTATAATGTACCATTTCGCCAAATACATTTTGCTTTACCATATTCAGAACGGCCAATACATCTCGCCTATAATTTACGTTCTCAAGAATCATCATATGGGTACCGGTACGCTCATGCGTATTCACCAGATCCCAACATTCTTCTAAGGTATTGGACGCAGAAACTTCAACACCTGCGTACTTTCCCGCTTCCATGGCATCTACTGTCATTCGGGTATGCCATAACCAAGGGGTAGCTATGATTACGGCATCAACCTCTTGCAGAGCTAAAAGGTTTTTATAATCATGCTCATTAGCCCCAAATACTTTAGGACTCTTACCATTTGCATCTGCAATATGCTTTTTAGCAATAGCTATCCTATTTTCGTCTATATCACAAATTGCGGTAACGTTAACGTCTTTTCTAAGTAATAAGTTCTGCAAATGATTAGTTCCCCTTAAACCTACACCTATTAAACCTACATTTAGTTTATCCGTTACACTAAATTTTTTATGTGCAAAACCAGGTACTGTAACAATACCCATACTTGCTATTGATGTGTTTCTTATAAATTTTCTTCTCGTCGTCATTGCAGGTGGTAATTATGAACACTGAATTTAAAAAAAGATACTGACACATATTAACTAATCATCAATTTTAAAAGGGATACATCTAAAATTAACCACAATTTCTATTAGCATTTCATATTTTTGGCATTTAAACACAAAAATCATGACATTACTTTTAATGGCTGCCGGTAGTGGTAGTAGATATGGAAAACTAAAACAATTTGATGATTTAGGCCCTAATGGTGAATTCTTAATGGAGTTTGCTATATATGATGCTATTCAGAATAACTTTGAACAAATAGTAGTTATTACCAAAAAAGAAAATGTTTCTTTTTTGGAGGAACATCTTTCAAAAAGAATTCCTAGCAATATTCAATTGAACGTTCTTGCTCAAGAACTTACAGATTTACCTGACGGAGTTACTTTTACAGGTGAGCGTAAAAAACCTTGGGGTACCGCTCATGCAGTTTGGACGGCAAGAAATGTGATCAACGGACCGTTTGTAGTGATTAATGCAGATGATTTTTATGGTCAGTCTGCCTATAAAAAAGCTGCGGATTTCATGAAATCGGATGATAGTGCCTATGCACTTTTAGGCTATACCCTTAAAGACACTTTATCTGAACATGGTTCTGTATCTAGAGGTGTTTGCGAAGTAAATGGCGATAACCTTGTATCTGTACAAGAGCGATTAAAACTGGTACAACAGGGAGATAAGATTATTGATGAGGATACTAATTTAGAATTTACAGGTGATGAACAGGCCAGTATGAACTTTTGGGTTTGTAGACCATCTATCTTTGATAAAATTGAATCTGAATTTAGAATTTTCTTAAAAGATGATGACCGTATCGCTAACAGCGAACTATACATTCCTTTAATGATACAAGAAATGTTACAGGCCAACGAAATTGAGGTTAAATGTATACCTTCTGGTGGAGATTGGTTTGGTGTAACATATGCCAGTGACAAGGAAAAAGCAATGAACAGTTTAAAGGAAAAATCCAATTCAGGAAAGTACCCTGCACCCATTTGGAAATAACCCTTTTCAACATATACCAGAACCCATTAGATTTTAATTTAATGGGTTTTTTTATGCTCTAAACCGACTTTAACTAAAAAGAGTCCGATCTTATCAGACCGGACTCTTTTACGAGAACACTATATGAAAATGAAAAAATTTTATTCGTTTTTAATTACATTGTAAATATATAAGTAAGGTTAATTATTAGAAACAAATTGATGTCAACCCCCTATATTTTGTTGTCAGATGGGCTATTTTTGTTGTGAACTGAATCTATAGCTATGAAAATTAGAATAAAAGGCGATTCTGTACGGTTTAGATTAACCCAATCTGAAGTGCAAACATTATCGGAAAGTGGAGAAATTTACGACAGTACAAATTTTGGAACTACAAAATTTAACTATGGTGTAGTATTAAAGAGCGATATTGAGCAATTAAATATCAATTTTGAAAACAGTAGTATTATCCTTTCTATGCCAGAGGCTAATGGCAGATCCTGGTTTTCCAATGATATCATAACTTTTGACCATACCTTGAAAACAACCGCTGGCAACAACCTGTACTTGCTATTGGAAAAAGATTTCACCTGTTTGGACAATACTATAGAAGACCAATCTGACAATTACCCCAATCCTAAGTTGAGTTAAAATATCCCATTTTAATCATTTGGACTACAGTTTTAATAGAAATGATTATAAACGTTACTATTACATTTCTTAAGTTTATTGCATGAATGCAAAAAACGAACGTAACGTCTCTTTTAGAGGGTCTGAAGAATTTCTGGATATTGAAGTAAAAGAACCTGTAACACATGCTGCAGGTTATTTAGGCGTACGTGAAGCCCTAAAGCATACATTCAAAGAAATGGGCGTATTACGATCAATGCGCACCTTGCTGAGCATGAACCAAAAAGACGGTTTTGATTGCCCAAGTTGTGCTTGGCCCGATCCCGAACACCCATCACCAGTAGCTGAGTACTGCGAAAATGGAGCCAAGGCCTTAGGTGATGAAGCTACTACCCAACATATTGGTGCAGATTTTTTCAAAAAAAACTCTGTAGAAGAACTTTCTCGACTTACTGATTACGAACTCAACAAATTTGGGCGCTTAATTGAACCTATGGTATTAAGACCCGGCAACGTTCATTATGAGCCAATTTCTTGGCAGGCCGCATTTGATTTGATCGCAGCTGAATTAAAAAAGTTGGACAATCCGGACGAGGCTATCTTTTACACTTCTGGTAGATCAAGTAATGAAGCTGCCTTTTTATACGGTATGTTTGCGCGTGCATTAGGCACCAACAACCTTCCGGATTGTTCTAACATGTGCCATGAGAGCAGCGGTGTTGCCTTGGGAGAAACATTGGGCATAGGCAAGGGATCAACCACTTTAGAGGATTTATACGAAGCAGAGGTCATATTGATAGCTGGGCAGAACCCAGGTACCAATCACCCTAGAATGTTATCCGCATTAGAAAAATGCAAGCAGAACGGTGGGAAGGTCATTAGTATAAATCCGTTAGAAGAATCAGGATTAGTGAATTTTAAAAATCCGCAACATCTAGGCGGATGGATCGGCGGTGGTGAGGACATGGCAGATATTCATTTGGCGGTCAACATTAACCAAGATATACCCCTGGTAAAATTAATTTTAAAGAAATTAGTTGCATTAGAAGAAAAAGGAAATACAGTTTTTGACCATGCATTCATTGAAAAATATACAGATGGTTATGAGTCTTTGATCTCTGATTTAAAAAACTACAATGCAGAAGACCTATTAGCCCAAACTGGCGTATCCGAAGAAAAAATAAATGACACGGTTGCACTATTGGCGAATAAATCTAAAATTATAGTGTGCTGGGCCATGGGTCTTACCCAACATAAGAATGGCGTAGAAAATATTAGAGAGTTCATAAATCTTCTATTGTTGAAAGGTGCTATTGGAAAACCAAATGCAGGTACATGTCCGGTTCGTGGCCACAGTAATGTTCAAGGTGATCGCAGCGTTGGTATTCAGCATTTTGTAGATAGTGCCATGAACGCACGTATTAAAGAACATTTAGGGTTTACCCCACCTGAGCATGAAGGTGTAGATGTTGTAGGCTCCTTAAAAGCGATGTATGAAGGTAATGCCAAAGTATTTATGTGCTTGGGCGGTAACTTTTTAATGGCGGCATCTGATACAGAATATACCGCAAAGGGAATTCAAAATTGCGATTTAACGGTACAGATCAGTACCAAATTAAATCGTACACATTTAATCACCGGTAAAACCGCTCTGATCTTACCGACTATTGGAAGGTCTGAAAAGGATATGAAAAATGGCAAGCCTCGTCATTTTACGGTTGAAAATAGTATGGGCAGGGTAAAAAGATCCAAGGGAATATTAAAACCAGCTTCAGAGGCCATCATGAGCGAACCAGAGATTATTGCCAATTTAGGGCATACCTTGTTCGGCGAAGAACATCCTATGAACTGGAAATCTTTAGGTGAAGATTATGAATTGATCAGAAAGCGAATTGACCAAGTTGCAAAGGGGTTCAATGATACCGAAGAACGTTCAAAAGGCGCAGGCTATTACTTACCAAATAATGTACGTGAATTGGATTTTAGCATGTTGCCCAACGGTAAAGCACAATTTACCATTAACAAACTTCCTGAACACACCTTGGAAAAAGATGAATACATGTTGATGACCATACGTTCTCACGACCAGTTCAACACCACTATTTACGGATTAGATGACCGTTACAGAGGTGTTTACAATGCAAGAAGAGTGGTTTTTATGAATATAGACGATATGAAAGCCATTGGTGTAAACAAACTGGACATTGTTGATATTACCAGTACTTATGACGGTATTGTAAGAACAGCCCATAATTTTAAGATCGTTCCATATAATATTCCTTCTGGAAATCTGGCTTCCTATTTTCCGGAGACCAATGTTTTAGTACCCTACAATCATTTTGCCGATAAAAGCAAAACACCAATAAGCAAGTCTGTAAAGGTTAGACTAGTAAAGAAATAGTTAATAAATACATTTCTGAAATTCAATTACTTAACAATCTCGTAACCGAATAATAAGTTAACAGTAACCTTTCTATAATCATAAATTTTGAAACTTTACGGTCATAAGTTTCAGCATATGAAATCTACTGATTTGGCCGCCTCATGTATTGCCATTCTTGCATTTAATGTCAAGTTTGAGGTGGTTCTATCTCTTTCTAATTTTCTAAAATTCCCAAGAAAGGAATCCCTCATTCACTTATGAAAAAAAGACCGGTTGATATTGTGGTCATTTCCGATGTTCATTTAGGAACATATGGCTGCCACGCCAAAGAGCTTTTAAAATATTTAAAGTCCATTAAGCCAAAAGAGGTAATCCTCAATGGCGATATTGTAGATATTTGGCAATTTAGCAAACGCTATTGGCCCAAGTCTCATATGAAAGTCATTAAACTTTTATTGGAGTGGGTAGCCAAAGGAATCCCGGTACATTATATAACAGGTAACCACGATGAGCTTTTGCGGAAATTTTCGGGCAACAGTATGGGCTCATTAAATATTGTCAATAAAATGGTGATTCCGCTTGAAGATAAAAAAGCTTGGATTTTTCATGGTGACGTGTTCGATGTTACCATGCAGCATTCAAAATGGGTAGCCAAACTTGGTGCAAAAGGATATGACTTTTTAATTCTATTAAATAGAGCCATTAATTTTATAAGCAAAAAAATGGGCAAGGGTCCAATTTCAATGTCCAAGAAAATTAAGAACGGTGTAAAGTCTGCCGTTAAGTTCATAAACGACTTTGAACAGATTGCCGCAGATATTGCCATAGAAAATGGCTATGACTATGTTATTTGCGGTCACATTCACCAACCGGAAATTCGCAATATAAAAACAGATAAAGGAGAAGTCGTCTATTTAAATTCTGGAGATTGGATAGAAAATTTAACCGCACTTGAGTATCATAATGGTCACTGGAAACTATACTCTTATCTTGAAGATCAATTAACCATTGACCATAAAGAGGATAGTAAGGAAGAAACCTATGTACTGGAAAAAGCTGAACTGTTTCAAAGCTTGCTTGAAGAGTTTAGAATAAGTGGAATGACGCAACAGAGTAAATGAGAATACTATACGCAATTCAAGGTACCGGCAACGGACACTTGAGCAGGGCTAGAGATGTAATACCTGCAATATTAAAACATAATGTTTCATTAGATCTTTTAGTAAGCGGCATTCAAGCAGATATAAAACTACCCTACCCCATTAAGTATCAGCTAAAAGGATTAAGCTTTATTTTCGGCAAAAAAGGAGGTGTAGATGTTTGGAAAACCTATTACAAAGCAAACTCTATGCGTTTGCAAAAAGAGATAAAAAGTATACCGGTAGAAGATTACGACCTCATCATTAATGATTTTGAACCGGTTACGGCGTGGGCGTGCAAGTTAAAAAATATACCTTGCTATAGTTTTAGCCACCAAGCGGCAGTACTCTCCAAATTAGCTCCAAAGCCTAAAAAAACGGACAGAATGGGCAAATGGATTCTTAATAATTATGCACCCACCAGCCATCAATTCGGACTTCATTTCAAACCTTATGAACCTAATATCTATACACCTATAATCAGAAACGATATACGATCGGCATCAATTTCCAAAGGCGAGCATTATACCGTATATCTACCATCTTACAGTGATGAGAAATTGTTGAAGTTTTTAAGTAAGATGAAAAGGGTAAAATGGGAAGTATTCTCAAAGCACAATACCTATGAATATTTTAAAAAGAACATTCATATAAAGCCAATAACCAATGAGGCATTTGTAAAAAGCATGGCAAGTAGTAGAGGAATACTATGCGGTGCAGGTTTTGAAACACCAGCTGAAAGCCTACACATGCAAAAAAAGCTAATGGTAGTGCCTATGAAAGGGCAATATGAGCAGCAATGTAATGCAGCTGCCTTGGCAGATATGGGTGTACCGGTAATAAAATCGCTTAAAACAAAACACTTACCCAAGTTGCAACATTGGTTAGATACCGAAACCATTGTGCCGGTAGACTACCCAGATATTACCGACCAAATTGTGAGCCAACTATTAGAGAAATCTCTAAAAACACATTAAAAAGCCACTACTCTATTGAGAGAACAAGAAGAATTCTTTTTAAATGCCCATGAATTTGGCAAAAATTTCACTTGGGGAGTTTCCACCGCAGCATACCAAATTGAGGGCGCGTACGACACCCATGGCAAGGGACCCTCTATTTGGGATACATTTACCACCAAACCAAATACGGTTTTAAATGGTGACAATGCCAATGTATCTTGCGATTTCTATCATAAATACAAGGAAGATATCCTATTGATGAAGTCCATGAATATTGACAACTATCGTTTCTCTATTTCTTGGACAAGAATTTTACCTAATGGTATTGGCTCTGTAAACGAACCAGGTATTCAATTTTATAATAATGTCATTGACTTTTGTCTAGAACAAGGTATTACCCCATGGGTAACCCTATACCATTGGGATCTTCCACAGGTGTTAGAGGATAAAGGCGGATGGACGAATAGAAACATTATACAATGGTTTTCAGAATTTACCAGCCTTTGCGCAACTTCTTTTGGTGATAGGGTTAAACATTGGATGGTTTTGAACGAACCCATGGTATTTACGGGTGCCGGTTACTTTCTAGGCGTACATGCACCTGGAAAAAAAAGGTTGAAAAATTTTCTTCCCGCCGTGCACCATGCTGTTTTGTGCCAAGCGGAAGGTGGCAGATTACTTCGTAAACTAGTACCCAATGCCCAAATAGGCACCACGTTTTCATGTTCGCAAATTTCACCTTACAGACAAAATAACAGAGACAAGAAAACAGCTGTTCTGGTTGATGCCTTATTGAATCGGTTATTTATTGAACCAGCATTGGGTTTAGGTTATCCAACCAAAGAAGCCCCAGTTTTAAAAAAACTACAACCTTACATTCAACCTACTGATATGGAAGATTGCCTGTTTGATTTCGATTTTATCGGAATTCAAAATTACACTCGAGAAAAGGTAAGATATAGTCTTTTGGTACCGTACATAAGAGCTAAAATTGTAAAGGCAAGTAAGAGAAATGTACCTACAACTTTGATGGATTGGGAGGTATATCCGCCTAGTATTTACAACATGATCAAGAAATACAGTTCATACCCGCAAATTAAAAAAATCATCATCACCGAGAACGGTGCTGCTTTTAAAGATTCCATTGACGGAGAAATTATAAATGATATCGCTAGGGTAAATTATTTGCAGCGTTATTTAAACCAAGTGCTTAAAGCCAAAAAAGAAGGGTTGAATATCCACGGATATTTCGTGTGGACCTTTACGGATAATTTTGAATGGGCAGAAGGGTATTTCCCAAGGTTTGGCTTGGTACATATTAATTTTAAAACCTTAAAAAGGACTATTAAAGCCTCTGGTAAATGGTTTGCCGATTTTTTGTCGCGAAAAAATTAGCATTAAAAAAGCCGATGTCTCCATCGGCCATAGCTTATATCTAAAAAAAACATGCACACATCTTACACGCGCAAATCAAAGATAGATGGTGTTCAACAGTTAAATGTTATGCCCATTAAAGCAAACCGTTAAATTATTGAAAAGCAGGCATTCCAGTAATATCCGCCCCTGTAATCAGCAGATGAATATCATGAGTACCCTCATAGGTAATTACACTTTCCAAATTCATCATATGCCTCATTATACTATATTCACCAGTAATACCCATACCACCTAGAACTTGTCTCGCCTCTCGTGCTATTTTTATGGCCATTTCTACGTTATTCCTCTTGGCCATAGATATTTGGGCAGAGGTTGCCTTCCCTTGATTCTTTAATTGACCTAATCTAAAGGCCAATAACTGGGCTTTGGTGATCTCCGTAATCATTTCTGCCAATTTCTTCTGCTGTAATTGAGTTGCCGCAATAGGTTTACCAAATTGAATACGCTCTTTGGCATATCTTAAGGCAGTATCATAACAGTCCATAGCAGCACCTATAGCGCCCCAAGAAATACCAAATCTGGCAGAATCCAAACATCCTAATGGCGCCCCTAAACCAGATTTATTAGGTATTAGATTTTCTTTAGGGACCTTTACATTATCAAATATCAATTCACCGGTAGCCGAAGCTCTCAATGACCATTTGTTATGGGTTTCCGGTGTTGTAAAACCTTCCATTCCACGCTCCACGATCAAACCATGAATACGTCCTTCCTCGTTCTTTGCCCATACTACCGCAATATCACAAAATGGAGCATTGGAAATCCAAAGTTTGGCTCCGTTCAAAAGATAATGATCGCCCATATCCTTATACTTGGTTTCCATACCACTAGGGTTAGAACCATGGTTTGGTTCGGTCAACCCAAAAGAGCCCATCCATTCGCCAGTAGCCAACTTAGGTAGGTATTTTTTACGTTGTTCTTCGGTTCCATACGTATAAATAGGATACATTACCAAAGAGGACTGTACCGATGCCGTAGAACGAACACCACTATCTCCCCTTTCAATTTCTTGCATAATAAGTCCATAACTAATCTGATCTAATCCCGCACCGCCGTACTCCTCAGGAATATAAGGTCCGAATGCACCAATTTCAGCCAAGCCATTTATTATCTGCTTAGGAAATTCAGCTTTTTGGGCATACTCTTCAATAATTGGGGATACGTCTCTTTTCACCCATTGACGTGCGGCATCACGTACCAACAAATGCTCTTCAGATAATAAATCATCTAAGTGATAGTAGTCTGGGGCTTCAAATAAATCTGGTCTCATAACTATGCTTTTATCAAAGATAAATAAAGAAATATAACAATATGAAACACTATAGTTACATTTTTAAATAAAACTCCTTAGTTAAGGCTATATAATCATCAGTATAAGAGTGCCTTTCAGTTTCAATGACCAATTCTGACGATTCTAATGGTGTTTTATTTTTTGAGAATGCCAATAATACCCGCTTCACCTCTGCAGTAGAATTACCCTTTACATAAGTACATTTGATAAGATAAAGACCTTTTTCCTCTGCCATGGCGACAAACTCATCTTTCTCTTTATAGGGAATTACCGTTGTAAACAATCCATTTTCCGCCAACAAAACAGCAGCCGAGGCAATAAGCTCATTAAAAGGTAAAAAACCGTTCTGGCGTGCTTGATCCCGCTGTAAGTTGCCAGAACTGACATTTTCCGAATAAAAAGGAGGATTACACGTGATCAACTCATACTGGTCTTCGATTTCATCAACAAATTCATCTAAGCCGGCGTGATAACAGTACAACCGATCTCCCCATGGGGAGCCTTCAAAATTCTCAACACATTGTTCATAAGCATCAGCATCTATCTCAATGGCATCTACCACATCCGCATTGCTTCTCTGGGCCAGCATTAAAGCGATGATTCCTGTACCGGCGCCAATATCTAAAATAGATTCCAATGTTGTGTCCACTGGCGTCCATGCACCTAACAACACACCATCTGTACCAATTTTCATGGCACAACGATCTTGTTCAATACTAAATTGTTTAAATTTAAATAGTTGGCTCAAGGCAATTTAATTCTATAGTGAATAAGAAATTTTAATCTGTAAGGTTGTTAAGTATTCTGCTTTTGGCATCTGCTAAATAGCTTCTACCTATGGTGTACCTAATACCGCCAATTTCAACGCTATTGCCCTCAACCACACTTACCTTATCAACAGCTATAGTATAGGAACGGTGTATTCTTATGAAATTATCACCTGGTAACTCATCTGTAAAACTGCTTAAGGTTCTGTGAATTATATATTTTGCCGTTGGTGTTATGATCCTAATGTAATCTTTTAGGCTCTCTATCACCATAATCTCGTCCAAATAAATCTTTTGTAACTTCTTTTTGTCAACCTTAACAAAAATGGAAGGCTTCTCTTCTTTTTCAGCACTACCGTTACTACCTATTTTCTTAAGACCTATAATACGATCTATGGATTTAAAAAATCGAGGTAATGAAATGGGTTTCACCAAATAGTCAATGGCTTCTAGTTCAAAGCTCCTTAATGCATGTTCTTCATGAGCGGTGGTCATGATTACGAACGGTTTTTTGTGCAAGGTGCTTAAAAACTCCAATCCGTCCAAATAGGGCATATTGATATCCAAGAACATGATATCTACCTCATTGTCCCTCAAAAAGGTCGATGCATCCAAGGCATTGGAAAAAGTACCCTCTAGCTGTAATTCTTTTACCCTAAGTATATAGTTCTTAATCACATTTACTGCCAACGGCTCATCATCTACTACTATTACTTTTAAAATCATATTACCTTAAGCTTTAAAAACACATTGAACATTTTATCCTCTTCAAAAATCTTTAAATCGTACTCACTCTTAGCGTAGCCCAGCTCTAACCTCTTTTTCACATTAGAAAGACCAATACCTCCTCGTTTTACCGGGTATACATATTCTTTCTTTACTACTGGTATGGAATTGGATACTTTAAAATCCATAAAACTATCGTCAACATTTACATCGATTTTAATCTTCATATCCCCAATATTCTTACTTGCCCCATGCTTAAAGCAATTTTCAATAAGTGGTATCAATAACATAGGTGGTATTTTACAGTTATCAAGATTCCCCGAGATATTCATATCAATCTTCAAAGAATCATCGAACCTTATACGTTCCAAATCTATGTAATTTCTTATACAATTAATTTCACTGGTTAAATCCTGTCGTTGCTTTTTGGTTGCGTACAATAAGTAACGCATTAGCTCTGAAAGTTTTAAAACCACCTCTGGAGCTTGGTCAGATTTCTCCAAGGTCAATGAATATATATTGTTCAAGGTATTGAAGAAAAAGTGAGGTGACACCTGCGACCTCAAAAATCTAAGTTCGGTCTTTAGCTGTCGTTTTTCAAGATCATGTAGCTTGCTACTTTCCCTTAACCAATCTATGGTCAATTTAATCGCTGTAAAAAACGATATCACATAAACCTCACCAATCATTGTCTGCACGGCATACCCAATGGTCAATGAGTTGATAACATCCTGTGCTTCGGGCATAACATCTGTACTTACCAAGTAATACGTTAGGTTATACTTCATCAAGAGCATTATGAACAATGACAGAAGTATATATACCGTATACTCAAAGTATCTTTTGGTATATATAAATTTTGGCATTAGGTAATAGGCATTTAAATACGCCAAAAACATATGAATGGGAAAACCTATAAGGTTGGTACGTAAAGAAAGTAAAAAGTCGTCATGTATAAAGGTCCACCTAAACGTATTAAAGATAAAATAGACAGACCAAAATAAAATATGGTGCCAAGGTTTAATTTCACTTGTACCAAAAAATTTGGGCCTTCTCAAAAACTTCATTAATCTAATGTCCATAGGCTACTAAAACCAATTTATTTTATCCGTTTTTTTGACGTTGAGCAACAATCTACGGTTGTTAAGCTAAAAACATTCAGTTTACGAAGAATTTTAAAAATATTCAATTATAATCTCAGAATAGCCTCCTTAGCTTAATTATTTCTAAATGTAGTTAAAAACGACCTAAGCAATAGTGTAATTTGTAAAATAGAAAAGCAACTTCATCGCTTAGTTTGTGCATTCAAAAACTTTAGAAAAGCTTAGCATAATACAGAAGTAGCAGATTATTCACTACTTACATTTTTCTATTCTTAGGATTATAAGATCATCAACAAGTACAGGACAGACTATTAAGCTATGGATATAATCAATAAAAAATCTTTAAAAACTAAAAAAGCCATAGCATTATTATTGTTTCTACTATACCTTGGAGCAATTTCCCTAATGGCCCAAGAAACACCACGCTCATATATTGCAGAAAATACACTTGAAAACATATCCATAGATGGCAAAATGAATGAGAGTGCATGGCAGACAACCAGTTGGTCTAGCGATTTCATTGATATTGAAGGCACTAAGAAACCCACGTATAACACAAAATTCAAAATGCTATGGGACCAACAATACATTTATTTTTTTGCAAAAATTGAAGAACCACATATTTGGGCCACACTAAAGCAAAAGGATACCATAATATTTTACAATAACGATTTTGAAATATTCCTGGACCCAGATGGCGATACGCACAACTATTACGAATTTGAAATAAATGCCCTAAATACCATATGGGACCTCTACTTATCAAAACCATACAGAAATAATGGGCACGTTACCGATGCTTGGGATTTTAAAGGCATTAAAACCGCCATACATTGCAACGGCACATTGAACAACTCAACGGACATAGACCAAGGTTGGACTGTTGAAGTAGCCATACCATGGTCTTTTACTACAGCCCCAGGTGGAACAACTAAAGTACCGGAAAATGAATATTGGAGAATAAACTTCTCTAGAGTAAACTGGGATTTTGATCTTGATAATGGTACGTATTCTAGAAAGAAAGATAGCAATGGTAATTTTTTACCAGAATACAATTGGGTATGGTCACCACAGGGAGTCATTAATATGCACGAGCCAGAACATTGGGGATATGTCTATTTCAATAAAGGTAGCAAAACCACCAAATTCGATATACCTGATGATGAACATATAAAATGGTATTTATACAAACTATATAGAAATGTCAAGACCAAAAACGACCAAAAATGGTTGTCCATACATGGGGAACTGCAAAAAAAGCCGATTTTAATACAGGGCAAACCGGTTGTTGCTGTTTTAGAAAACAACAACTTTGGCTTTAACATATGGGCAAAAAGCCCATTCACGAACAACAGACTAATTATACATACTGACGGAAAATTTACAACTGACTATGATCAAACCAACTAAGTTTTTACAGGCATTACTTCTTGTACTTATTACTCTTTTCATCTCATGCGGAACAAATGAACAAAAAAAAGAGAAAATAGCCACTACAGATACTTCATCTAACACTGAGACATTTAAATTATGGACATGGATTACTGCTGACAAAGCACGGACAGATGAATCTTTTGATGAAGAGTTTAAAAAGTACGGAGACAATGGTATTAATGCAATACTTATAAATACCTATGGAGATCCAGAATTACTGGCTAGGTTGGTACCAATAGCCAAAAAATACAATTTAGAAGTCCATGCTTGGATGTTCACTATGAACCGCCCTGGCGATAAAGTTGCAGAACAGCATCCAGAATGGTATGCTGTAAGCAGAGATGGCAAGTCTTGCTTTGATGAACCACCCTATGTAGGATATTACAAATGGCTTTGCCCCACAAGAAAAGAATCTCGCGAACACATACTAAGTTTAATTGAAGGATTGTCAAAAGTAGAGGGTGTAGCAAGTTTCCATTTAGATTATATTAGATACTCGGACATTTTTTTACCTATAGGTCTTCTTCCTAAATACAATTTAAAACAAGAAACGGAATTGCCCAGATATGACTTTTGCTATTGCGATGTCTGTACTTCGGAATTTGAAAAAGAACATCATAAAAACCCAAATGATTTTAGCAACCCAGCGATAGATATGGAGTGGAAAAACTTCCGTTTAAATAAAGTAAAAGCTATTGTAGACGAGGCATATAAAATTACACATGCAAATGGCAAAATACTTACCGCAGCGGTATTTCCTTATCCAGAAATGGCAGATCACATGGTTCGTCAACGTTGGGATAAATGGAATATAGATGCAGTTCTACCCATGATCTACAATGTCTTTTATAATGAAGAAATAGATTGGATCGGGTATGCAACCCAGCAAGGTGTTAATGATTTAAAAGGGAAAAACACTGAGTTACATACTGGCATATATGTGCCGGGCATGACACCAGAACAATTGCAGGAAGCTATACATCAATCTATTAGCAACGGTGCAAAAGGAGTATCTTTCTTTGATGGACCTGCCATAACTGAAGAACAATGGCAAGTAATTAGAGCATCACAAAACCCTCAATAATTGTTTCGTACCTAAAAATTTCCTTTTTATTAACACGCTGTTAAGCTTTTCATAATTGTTATTTGTCGAAATTTTTAATAATTAATTGGAATATAGCTCACCTTATGACAGTATTTTATACAAACTAACTTAACTCAAACATTTATGAATAAAAAAATCTCAAGTTTTTTGACCGTTGCTGTGCTGCTGTTTTTTCAAGCAGTAATAGGTCAAGACAAGACCGTATCTGGTGTAGTCACAGATGACACCGGTTCACCTTTGCCAGGTGTTAACGTCGTTGAAAAAGGCACAACAAATGGAACTTCTACTGATTTTGATGGTAATTACTCCATCAACGTTGATGCAAATGCTACATTGGTTTTCTCTTCTTTAGGGTACAAAACCAAAGAAGTAGGAGTAAATGGTAGATCTACAGTAAACACTTCAATAGCGGAAGATGCCAGTGAATTGGACGAAGTAGTTGTTACAGCACTTGGTATACGTAAAGAAACCAAAGCGTTAGGATACTCCTTAACTGAAGTAGATGCCGAGGAAATTGCAACCATTAAAACTCCAAATGCAATTAATTCTTTACAAGGTAAAATTGCAGGTGTAAACATCTCTCAAAATGCTACTGGTGCCGCCGGTTCTAGTAGAGTAGTCATTAGAGGTGCAAGTTCATTATCCGGTAACAACCAACCACTTTATGTAGTGGATGGTATTCCAATCGGAAATGGTAATAACGGTTCTGCCAGTTTATGGGGTGGATCAGATGGTGGGGACGGTATCTCTAGTTTAAATCCAGATGATATTGAATCTATCTCCGTACTAAAAGGTGGTGCGGCTTCTGCGCTGTACGGTTCTCGTGCTGCGGGTGGTGTTATCATCGTTACCACAAAATCCGGTAAGGGCCAGGAAGGTTTTGGCATAGAAGTAGGTAGCTCCGTAACCTTTGACAAGGTAGACACTTCATTACAAGATTTTCAAACAGAATATGGACAAGGAGTTAGAGGTGTAAGACCATCTTCACAAAGCGCCGCATTAGAAGCAGGTAGTTCTTCATGGGGAGAAGCTTATGATGGTGTAAATTCTCCTCAGTTCGATGGTGTTTCAAGACCTTATTCCTATTTAGGTAACAATGTTGACAAATTTTATAGAACAGGGTCTACTTTCATTAACACGGTTGCTATAACCAGTGCTAAAGAAAATTTGACCTATAGACTTTCTGCATCTAATTTGGATAATGCGGATGTATTACCAAATGCAGGATTGAACAGAAAATCTTTTTCTTTCAACTCCAGTGCTATTTTAGGAGATAAGATAACTAGTAGCGTAAATGCCAAATACATTATAGAAAAGGTACAAAACAGACCTAGACTTTCAGATTCCCCTGGTAATGCCAACTTTTCAGTGGCTTTACTTCCAGGCAATATAGATGTAACTACATTACAGCCATCTACCAATCCTGATGGTTCTGAAAGACAATTCTCAAACAATACATTTTCTACCAACCCGTATTTTGCCGCATATAATTTCAATAATGAAGATGTCAGAAATAGAATAATTGCATCAACATCTCTTCGTTATGATATATTGGATTGGCTATCGCTAACCGGTAGAATTGGTATTGATAATGACATTATTAGAAGAACTTCCGTTGAACCTTTCGGTACGGCTTATAAACCATTGGGAGGCATTAACGAGGAAGAAAGAAGATACAATCAAGTGGATGCCGATTTAATTTTAGCGGCAGAAAAAGATATTACAGATAAGTTTGCCATTTCTGCATTAGTAGGTGCAAACAACAACCACGTTAAATCTGAAAATTTATTTTTAGGTGGTAACGACTTCATTGTTCCAGGCTTAGAAGACATAGGCAACACAGTTAGCCAATCTCGTAGTAGAGAATATTCGGAAAGAAAAATTGGTTCCGTTTACGGTTCGTTAGAATTATCTTATGACCGTTGGGCATATGTAACGTTTACTGGTAGAAATGACTGGTTCTCTACGTTATCATTCCCAGGCAAGACTACACCAAATGATGATTTTTACCCTTCAGTTAATGGTAGTTTAATATTATCGGATGCTTTTAATATGCCTTCTTTCGTTAGCTTCTTAAAATTAAGAGGTGGTTATTCTGAAGTTGCAGGTGGTGCTCAAGATCCTTATACATTGGCTTTGAACTATGAAATTTTCGGAATCCCGATCAGCGGTCAGCCATTAGGTAGAGTTTCCGGTAGCATTGTTCCTAATGCCAATTTAGTTGCTTTTAGCAAAAGTGAAACAGAAATTGGTTTAGATATGAGATTCTTTAATAACCGACTATCTTTTGATGTTGCTTACTATAGCAATGAAACTACAAATGACATTGTAGATGTATCAACATCTTTATATTCTGGTTATACCGGGGCTAGCGCAAATCTAGGCAAGGTAACCAACGAGGGTGTTGAATTTTTAATCAGTGGTACACCGATCAGAACTAATGACTTCTCTTGGAATATGACCGTAAATGGTGCTTATAATGAAGGACTGGTAGTTGCAACAGATGATGTTAATTCTGACGTTAACTTAGATGAACCAAGAACACAGAACGTAAGAATTACACATATAGTTGGTGAAACTTATGGTTCTATAGTTGGTGTTTCTTATGAGCGTGATGAAAACGGTACCATAGTTTATGAAGTAGGTGATGATGGTGTACCTAGAGCTGTTGAAGGTGAGCGTAAAATCTTAGGTGAGGGTGTACCTCCATTAACGTTAGGATTTTCAAATTCATTTACTTACAAAAACTTTAACCTTAACTTCTTGATCGACGGAAAATTTGGCGGACAGATCTTTTCTGGTACCAACACTATACTTTATAGTAATGGACTTCACAAAAACACTTTAGAAGGTAGAGAAAATGGTTTAACCGTATCTGGTGTTGACCAAACCGGGGCTGCATTTACTACGACAGTGGCACCTGAAAATCTAGCTGACTATTATGGTGAAATTGCAGATATCGCAGAAGAATTCGTTGAAGACTCTGATTATATAAAATTCAGACAATTAAGCCTAGGTTATTCATTACCAAAGAAAGCCTTAGACAATGTATTTTTAACCAATGTTAATGTATCACTAATCGCTTCTAACTTATTCTACATAAAAAGAAGTGTAGATAATATTGACCCGGAAAGTGCATACACCGTTGGCAACTCACAGGGTCTGGAATATTTTGGAGTTCCTTCTTCTAGAAGTTACGGTCTAACTATCAATGTAAAGTTTTAAAAGAGAACTATGAAAAAATCAATATATATACTAATGTTTGCACTACTTTCTGTAGGTGCATGTGATGATGGTTTTGAAGATTTGAATGTAAATCCAACAAAACCTACCCAAGTTGCTGCGGGTAATAAGCTAACTGCGGTGATGAAATTTATATCTAGTGAAAGATATGACAACTGGAGAGCGGCCATGATCTATCAATCTACCATGATGCAACATGTAGCTACAACTGCCGGTTACTGGAGTGGTGATAAATATACATGGAACAAAGGTTATGCTTCATCCTTATTGGATCGCTATTATGAGAATGCCATTAAATCAATTGAGGATTTGACCTTTCAATTAGAAGAGGAAGAAGCTCTTGAAGAAATGAAGGCAATTGTAAAAATACTACGTGTCTTTGCTTATTCCAGACTTACCGATCTATATGGTGATGTACCTTATAGCGAGGCAGGAAAAGCAGTTATAGAAGGTATTTTTCTTCCTAAATATGATGCGCAAAGCGAAATTTACCCTGATTTGTTAAATGAACTGGAAGAGGCTTCTGCTGCATTAGGCTCTGGTATTTCTGAATTTGGTTCTGCAGATGTTATCTATAATGGTGATCAAGCAAAATGGAAAAAGTTAGCTAATTCCTTGATGTTACGTTTAGGTCTTAGGTTAATTAAAGTAGACCCTACCGCTTCACAAGCTTGGGTTGCAAAAGCTATTGACGGAGGTGTAATGACATCTAATGATGACATCTTTTACCTACAACATGATGCGGACAATAAAAATGGTATTGGCGAAGTGTTTACGGCTGATGGAAATCCAAGAATGAGCGATACGTTCATTAATTTATTAAAAGATGCAAATGACCCAAGATTAACGGTATTGGCATCATTACCTGCACAGAAAATAATTTTCAAAGAAGACCCTGATAACCCTGGTCTGTTCATAGAAGATTATAGAGAAGATAGAACAGTGGAGGAAAGACTAGATCCAGACGCACAAAGAGGTCTGTCCAATGGTAAGGATCTTCCTATGCTACAAGAACAAGATGTTGATCTTGATAATCTTTTCAGCAACTTAAACGACTATTCTGAGCCTAATCGTCTTTTAATTACCTCAGAAACTGCCCCTATGATTTTTCAAACCTATGCGGAAGTAGAGTTTATGCTTGCAGAAGCAAATGTAAGATGGGGTCTAGCAGGTGATGCAGAAACACATTATAACAATGGAGTTACCGCTGCTATGAAACAATTATCACTTTATGGTGATGCCGGTATTATTGCAGATGCCGACATTGCAGATTATCTTGCTGCCAATCCTTATGATTCGGCTAATGCACTAGAGCAGATCAATACACAATATTGGGCTGCCACTTTCTTAAATGAATATGAATCTTTCTCTAACTGGAGAAGAACAGGTTTCCCGGCACTTACACCGGTAAACTACCCTGGTAATGTCACCAACGGTACTATACCAAGAAGATTAACGTATTCTGAAAGTGAACAAAGTAACAACCCTGATAATTATGCCGCTGTAATAGCCGCACAAGGCCCAGATGTTCTTACCACTAGAGTGTGGTGGGATGTTGAATAATAACAATTAAGTTTGGTTTTTGAGTGAAACCTCTCATAATAGTTTTGAGTTAATTTTTTATTGAGTTTGAAAAGGAGAGGAAACTCTCCTTTTTTTGTATAAAATAGTATCTTGTAATCATGAAAATTAGGCATTTATTATACTTCTGCTCCTTACTCGTTTTATGTTGTGAAAATGCTCCTGAAGAGACCAAGGCAACACCAAAATTATTTACACTTCTCAGTTCCAATGATACAGGAATTGACTTTAATAATATTATTAAAGATGATAAGGATAAAAACATATTTGCCTATGCCAATTTTTATGGCGGGGCAGGTGTTGGTGTGGGCGACTTTAATAATGATGGACTGCAAGACATTTTTTTTGCAGGAAATATGGTACCTGATAAATTATATCTGAACAAAGGAAATTTGGTTTTTGAAGATGTTACCCTAAAAGCCGGTATCAAAAATTTTGATGGATGGTCTACCGGGGTCACCATTGCAGATATCAATAATGACGGACACCTAGATATTTATGTTAGCAGAGAACTGTATGATGAAAACCCGGAGTGGCGCAGAAATTTGGTGTACATTAACAATGGAGATGGCACTTTTACAGAAAAAGCTGAAGAGTTGTCCATTGCAAATACCGAAAGAACAAGACACGCAACATTCTTAGATTTTGATAAAGACGGACTATTAGATCTTTTTCTATTGACCCAACCTCCAAATCCGGGAAGTCTTTCTCAATATCACAGTGCGGACAATTTACTCATACCGGAATATGCACTTAAACTTTACAAAAACAATGGTTCTACGTTCAAAGACGTATCAAAAACTGCAGGTATAGACCGCACCGGTTTTCCTAATGCCGTATCGGCAAGTGACATTAATAATGATGGATGGCCAGACCTCTATGTGGCCAATGATTTTTATGCACCAGATTTTCTATTTCTAAATAATCAAGACGGTACGTTTACAAGCATTGAAAAAAACGCTTTAAAACAAACGTCTTACTATAGTATGGGTGTAGATGTAGCCGATATCAATAATGACCAAAATTTAGATGTATTTGTACTGGATATGGTGTCTGAAGATAATTTCAGATTAAAATCTAACATGAGCGGTATGAACATTGGTGCTTTTTGGAAAGTAGTAGAAGACGGTGGCGGATATCAATACATGTATAATACACTACAGCTAAACAACGGTAATGAAACCTTCAGTAACATTGCCCAATTTACCGGCATGTCTGCAACAGATTGGAGCTGGTCTAATCTTATAGCCGATTTTGACAATGATGGTCTAAAGGACACGTATGTCACCAACGGATTATTGCGGGATATTAGAAATACAGATGCTGATAAAAATGTAGCCCATTATATAAATACCACTAGAGCACAATGGCTACAGAACAATCCCAATACCCAAAACATTAAAAGTATATGGGATATCGTAGACCTTGAAAAAGCGGTTAGCATGGTCCCATCCCAACCTTTAAAAAACTACGCCTATCAAAATTTGGGCGATTTGGAATTTAAAAATACTTCCACTGAATGGGGTTTGGACAATGAATCTTTCTCCAACGGATCAGCATATGCCGATTTAGATAACGATGGTGATCTAGATTTGGTGGTCAATAACATCAACAGTGAGGCATTTATTTACAGAAACAATTCGGAAGCAAAACCAAACAGTAACTATCTAAGAATACAATTGGTCGATAAAAACAACAGACCAACATTTGGAACTAGGGTAAATATGTACACTCAAAATGGTGTACAAACCTTAGAGACCACAAACGTACGTGGTATTTATTCTACCAGTGAACCTACGCTACATTTTGGATTAAAGAATTTGACACAAGTAGACAGTCTAACAGTTGTTTGGCCCAATGGAAAAAGTACTGTTAAAAGAGACATCTCGGCAAATCAACTGTTAGAAATTTCATCTGACGAATCTGAAATTTTAGACGTTAAAAATGAAGGAACGGATAAGACTCTTTTTGCAGATATGACCGATGTTTTTCCTGCAAAATTTAAACATCAAGAGAATCAATTCGATGATTTTGAGAAACAAATACTGTTGCCACATAAGCTTTCTCAATTTGGACCAGCCCTTACCGCGGGAGATATCAATGATGACGGATTGGATGATTTCTATATTGGCGGTGCCGCCAACCAAGCACCTACCCTATTTATTCAACAAAAAGATGGCAATTTTGAAGAAAGTCAGGTTGTATTTTGGCAAAAAGAAGCTGGTTATGAAGATGTAGATGCCTTATTTGTGGACATCAATAATGACGGATTAAAAGATTTGTACGTAGTAAGTGGTGGTAATGAGTATCCAAATAACGATTTTCACTATACGGATAGAATCTACTTAAACCAAGGTAATGCGACCTTTAAAAAAGGAGCCATTTTAAATGCTAGTAGAATTAGTGGCTCTGTAGTAAAATCCGCCGATTATGACGGTGATGGTGATATGGACCTTTTTGTTGGTGGTAGACATACTCCGCAACAATACCCAAACCCATCTTCTAGCATGTTATTGGTAAACGACAATGGGCAATTGGTGAACCAAACAGAATCATTATCCCCACAATTGTTGCAAATAGGAATGATTACCGATGCCATTTGGAGTGACTATGATAATGACCAAGATTTAGATTTAATGATTGTTGGCGAATGGATGCCAATTACCATTTTTGAAAACAATAATGGCAACCTATCAAAGGTTGAGAATGAAAACTTTACATCTAGCTACGGCTGGTGGTTCAGCATAGAACAAGGAGATTTTGACAATGATGGAGATATGGATTATATAGCGGGTAATTTAGGTCTTAACTACAAGTACAAAACCAGCTCTGACAAACCTTTTGATGTATATTATAATGACTTTGATGCCAATGGTAATGCAGATATTGTTCTAGGATATTACAACAAGGAAAAACATTATCCATTAAGAGGGTTTTCATGTTCATCGGAACAAATTCCTGCCCTAAAGAAAAAAATAGTAAAGTATGATGCTTTTGCCGCTATGGAGCTAAAGGATGTATATGGTGAAGAAAAACTGAAAAACTCCCTGCATTACAGCGCAGACACTTTTGCATCGGTATACATTGAAAATCTCGGCAATGGTCAATTTAAAATAACGGACTTGCCCAATGTAGCTCAACTATCTAATCTCAATGATATGCTTGTAAGGGATTTTAACGGCGATGGGGCATTAGATGTTCTTGCCGTAGGCAACTTATACGTTTCAGAGATAGAAACCCCAAGAAACGACGCAGGAACAGGACTACTGTTGTTGGGAGATGGTACCGGGAGCTTTTCTGCTAAAAGAGGGCCAGAGATAGGGTTCTTTGCAGATAGGGACGCCAAAAAACTGGTTACCTTAAGCAATGTTCAAAATGACTATTTCTTGGTGGGCAATAATGATGATGTCCTTCAGATTTTTGAATTACAGAAAAACTAATTAATCAATACGCCCGGGAGACCGGGTTTCACTACCCTTTATGTCCAAAAGGGAATCGCCCAATTTGGCTCGCATATCATCCGCCAATTTTTGTATGGTCTTTACCACTTCTGGATGAGCTGCTGCTACATCGGTAGTTTCGCTTTCATCCTGCTCCAAATCATAGAGTTCAATTTGCTCTAGATCAATCATTTTATACACCCCGGGCAATCCGTCTTTACCAGGGGTTTGTCCGTTCATAGTTCTGTACTTGTGAGGAAAATAAAGCTTCCATTTCCCATACCGCACCCCAAATAGCTCATTTACGCGATAATAAAAGAAATAGGCTTCTTGCGGACTCTCATCTGTTTTGCCTGTAAATAAAGACCATGCGCTTTTACCGTCTATCTCTTTCTCTGCCAAAGGGGCATTGACAACGGCTGCTATTGAAGGTAAAATATCTATTGCCATAACAGGTGCCTCAATAGTAATTCCCGCTTTTATTTCTTTCGGATATTTAATGATGAACGGTTCACGTTGACCACCTTCCCACCCGGTGCCCTTACCCTCTCTAAAAGGCAAAGCACTTCCGGAGTGATTTCCGTATGCCAACCATGGTCCATTATCAGAAGTAAAAATAATAATGGTATTTTGGGTTAATCCATTCTTATCAACAGCCTTTATAATTTCACCCACAGACCAATCCAATTCCATAATAACGTCGCCGTACAATCCTCTTTTAGACTTTCCCTTAAACTTATCGGACACAAATAAAGGTACGTGGGGCTGAGGATGCGGTACATACAAAAAGAATGGATTTTCTTTATTACGATTAATGAAGTCAACGCTGCGCTCTGTAATCTCTGTAGTCAAATTCGTTTGATCCGTTAATGTATCCAACACCTTTTCATTCTCATAAAGAGGCAAGGGACCAAAATTAAAAATAGGACCTTGCTGCGGATGTAACGGCCACATATCATTGGAATAAGGTATGCCATAATATTCATCAAACCCTTGATTATTGGGCATAAATTCTTTTGCATCTCCCAAATGCCATTTTCCGAAAATAGCCGTAGCATACCCTTCCGCTTTCAATAATTCGGCGAGGGTAGTTTCATCAGGATTCAAACCTACTTTACTATTGGGCATAAAAGCGTTATGAATACCGATCCTATTAGGATATGTCCCCGTTAATATACCTGCCCTTGAGGCGGAACACACAGCTTGAGCAGCGTAAAAATGGGTAAGCATTGCACCATCTTTAGCCATTTGATCCAAATTGGGAGTATCTATGTCGTCAGCACCAAAAACGCCCACATCATTGTAACCTTGATCGTCCGTAAAAATTAAAATAACATTAGGTCTATCATTTGCAGCAACTCCGGTTTTCTGAGCCAAAAGACACTGCCCCATAACCAATAGGAATACTATAAAGTAAACTGATCTTAAACTCATAACTATTATTTTTACTCTATTAATGGACATTTTTCAATCCCTTTTCCACTTTTTAATTCAGCACTACTTCATCAATGAAAATCCAACTTTTACCACCAGGATCAGTGTGCCAATCGGGGTTTTTCAAGGGACTCTTAATGGATAGTTTTACATACTTTGCTTGGGTGGTAGGTATATCTAAATCGAAAAAAGTGAGTTTCACCTCGGCATTGGGTTTCTCTTCTCCCATATCTTTTCTCCCTACTTCCTTAAAGTTAGTACCATCATTAGAAACAGATACCACAAAAGATGTGGGGTAAAAAATCCAACTCGCAGGTGCGGACAATGCACCAACAGATACTTTTGAAATGGCGTTCTGCTCTTTCAGCTCTACCACTGCATTCAAGTGCTTTCCTTCAAAACCCAACCAGTTACCATCTACAAAATTGGTAGACCCACGCTTTTGATCCATTAAAGTTTTACCTTTTTTCCCTTGATACTTATCATTGGGCACCGTTAATAAATCTACATCGGCATAGGCTATATTGTTCTTAATAAACGTTCGCTCGGTGATGTTGCTTGGCTCCCATTCTTTTTTTGCAGCAATCGCTTTCACATTTGCCGTTGTCTCTAATGTGATCGCGCCATCATACTTCAAGGAAGATTCCGTTGGCTCAGAGCCATCAAGCGTGTAGTAAATCTCAGTACCATCAAATAGGCTTTCAATAGCTATGGTTAAACTATCACTAAAAAAACTACGGTCACTTATAATGGTGGGCGGATCTAAAACGGTTGCCTTAAATACATCTGCCCCAATTTGCTGAATGGTCACTCCCGGTAAATTCTGCTGTAATTGTGCCAGTCCGTCTTCCGTAACATCAGTTTTCCATAAATAAATATTACGAAGCTTTTTGTTTTCCTTTAAATCAAGAACGATCTTATCGGTAACAGCGGTACCATATAAATTTAATGACTCTAACAGCTCAAGATCACTAAGATATTCCCCAATAGCATCAGTTACTTTAGTATGCTGTAACTTTAATTTCAACAGATTTTTAAACGGTTTCAATTCTGAGGCAAGATCATCGTTAAAATTGCTGAACCCTAAATCTAGTTCCACAATGTTGGATGCATATTCTTCAAGCACTTCTAACGTATCGTCAGTAATAGAATCCATACTTGCCATATTCACCGAGAGCAAGTGATTCTCACTAGATAAGGTTTGAACCGATATACCGGCGTGCCTAACATTTTGCAACCACTGTTGCGGCACTTCCATTGCTTCTTTCGTTAATACGGCAATTGCAGAAGTATCTTGTTCCAATGAAGTTAATATTCCAGCTATATTTCCTTCCCTAGTCAGTTCATTTACTTTACACTCAAAGCAATTGTTATTTTCCATCCACCATTCAAGCAAAGCCTTTTCATTATCGGTCAATTGCACCTTACCTTTTGGAGGCATATGTTCATCATGATCTAAAGGCAGATGCACCCTTTCCAAGAACAAAGATTTTTCTTGACCTGAAATAGTATCTAAAAGACTACCCGTATCACCACCTTTAATAATATCATTAGGTGAACCCATTAGCAAACCACCTTTAGCCTTGCTTTCATTATGGCAGCTTACACATTTAGCGTCAAAAATAGGTTGTATGACTTGGGCGTAAACCTGAGCCTCTTCAATATTTGTAATGACAATAGCCTCTTTCTCATCTACGAATAAATAATCTTCTCCATGGGTCATATTACCGCCAAAGTGACCGGTAAGGCTAATTAATGCCAATACCAATAAAAACGTTGGAATATAGGTTTTTCTAACCCACCCAATTTTACTTCGTTTCACCAAATAGAGAAGTACTGTTGTAACGGTAAACGCAACCGCCATCCACCTATGTAGAAAAAGGGAATCTTCATCATAACCACTTTCCTCTCCGAGGAACCACCCGGTACCCAGTGAAAATATTGCCGTAATACCCGCTACCAAAAGTGTAAATTCTACTACCTCAGCAAAAGATTCTTTTGACTTTAATCTACCATAAACCTCTAAAATAAAGGCAAGCATGATGATACCTATGGGCAGGTGAACAAAAAGCGGGTGCAGGTGTCCTATTTGTATTCCTAATTGAATCATGCTATTGTATAATTATTTCATCTATAAAAACCCAAGGCGTTGTTCCTTTTCCTTGGTGCCATGCTGGAATTTCGCTTAGTGGATGTATTACCACATTCAACGTATTGTACATTCCTGTACTTACCGGTACATGTACAAATGTGGGACTGTTAGGTGTTTCTTGTTCACTCTTTGCAAACGTCCTTTCTCCAATTAATTCGCCCTCATTAAAAACTTCAATTTTACCAGGTGCGAATATCCAGTTGGATTGATTGGTCAATACACTGACCACTATTTTATTGACCGTGCTATTCTTTTCTAGCTGAAGTGATGCCGTTATCTTCTCCGTTTGAAAACCCATCCACTGTTTATCCCCTGCAAATTGGGCACTTCCTTTTTTCAAATCCGATAATCCCATGGCACCCATACCTGAATATTTCTCACTAGGTTCCGGTTTAATTGTTACCTGCTTAATAGCACTATTCTTGGCAATCTTTACCACTTCTAATACAACTTCATCACTTTCTTTATAATCCGGATGAAACATTTTAGCCTTGATTACGGCACTTTCCTGTATTTTCAATGGTTCAGAAAACACCTTTGCGTTTTGATTTACCGAGCTGCCATCCAAGGTATATTTTATTATTGAATTTGGCATATCTATGCTGAAATTGAGCATAGTATACGAATCGAAAAATATGGACGACGCTTGAACACGAGGGTTGGATAATTGAAATAAGGCTGTTGGTGCATGTTCCGTATTTTGAGAAATACAGGCTTGGCACAATAGTAGAACTATAGCTATTGAATAGAAAATTCTTTTGATCATATTCTATTCAGTTTTATAGGGTACGTCTTCCCTGAATTCCACTGGGCAACATATAAATTATCTTCATCATCTACACATACATCATGCGGATGCGTAAATATTTTGATGGATTGATACATGGGCTCCAAACCATTTTTCCCATAAACAGGAGTACATCCGCCAGGTGCGGATATAAGTTTATTTTGCTTATCCAATATGGAGATAAATCCGGTACCATCAGACCCATCACCAGACCAGATAGTTGCCAAATAAATGGTATCACCCTTAATTACCGGTCTACAAATATATGCTCCGGGCAAATCTATACTTGCTATAAATTCCCCATCCATGGTAAACCGTTTCAACTTATTTTGCTGTCTTGCTGTTATTAAAAGTTCGGGAGACTTCCCGCCTCTGGTATCTATACAAATACCGTGGGCATTATTAAAAAGGTGATCTGCATCGCCTTTACCGCCAAAAGTCTGTAACAACTCCCCTTTGGCATTGTACCGCATAATGTATTGAGCGCCATAACCATCGGCAATATATACATCGCCATTTTCAGCAATAGCCGTTTCTGTAGGTATGTATTGCTCCTTGGCAGTATATTTTCCCGATTCCTTGGGATATGAAAAAACTTGTACCACCTTACCGTCTATGGTTGTCTTAATCACCTCATGCCTATTGTTATCCGCTATGTACAGAAAGTCCTCACCATTTTCAACATTCAATGTTAAACCGTGTGCACCGGGATAATCCGTTCCCCAAGTTTCCAACAATTTACCAGAACGGTCATAAACAATAACATTGTTCTTGGTATGGTTGGTTAACAATAAAATCCTGCCCTTGGAATCTTGCACCATTTCATGGCAATCGTTCACCGGATGGTAATTAGAATTCAATGCACCCCAGTTCAAATCTATTTTATACCGGTGACTGCCATGACCAATAACGGCATCTTTATATTCCAATATACTTGCGCCAAAAGAAGAGCAAGTTAAAAGTCCCGCTGAGGCTGCGGCGGTATTTTTTATAAATGTTCTTCTCTGCATTACGATAAAATGTCTTTAACCACATGACCTTCAACATCGGTAAGTCTAAATCGTCTACCTTGATATTTATAGGTGAATTTCTCATGATCAATACCCAACTGATGCAACATAGTAGCCTGAAAATCGTGAACATGCACCGGGTTCTTGGTAATGTTATACCCAAAATCATCGGTTTCACCATACACAATACCCGGTTTAATACCGCCACCAGCCATCCACATGGTAAAACATCTTGGGTGGTGATCCCTACCATAATTGGTATCTGTGAGCAAACCTTGTGAGTAATTGGTTCTACCGAATTCTCCTCCCCAAACCACCAAAGTATCTTCTAGCATACCACGTTGTTTAAGATCCGCCACCAAAGCGGCAGACGCTTGATCCACATCTTTAGCCTGTTTTTCTATTGCTCCGGGAAGGTTATCATGCTGATCCCAGCCCATGTGGTACAATTGTATAAAACGAACATCTTTCTCTGCCAAACGTCTTGCTAAAAGACAATTAGCTGCAAAGGTTCCTGGGATTTTAGCATCCGAACCATACATTTTATAAATATAATCTGGCTCACCATCCGTATTCATGACATCTGGTACAGAAGTTTGCATTCTGTATGCCATTTCATACTGGGCAATTCTACTTTGAATTTCAGGATCGTTAGATTCTTGGTAATGTTGATCATTGAGTTCTGCCAATTTATCAAGCATAGATCTTTTAACATCCGCCGTAGTTCCTTTAGGGTCATTCAAGTATAAAACAGGGTCTTTTGCCGCTCTGAATTGTACTCCTTGATGAAGGGAATGTAAAAACCCGTTACCCCATAGTCGCGTATACAACGGTTGCCCGTTAGGTCTACCCGAACCTCTTGACAGAAGCACCGTAAAAGCGGGTAAATTTTCATTCTCGCTACCCAGCCCGTAACTTAACCACGAGCCAATACTTGGTCTGCCCGGTTGCTGTGATCCCGTTTGAAAAAATGTTACCGCAGGATCATGGTTAATAGCTTCCGTGTACATTGATTTTACAATGCATATATCGTCCACCATTTTGGCGGTATATGGGAAGAGGTCACTTATATATGTGCCATTTTTACCATGTCTTTGAAAACTGAAATTAGAGCCCACCAAAGGAAATCTATCTTGACCGGAAGTCATCCCCGTTAATCGTTGTCCGTTACGAATAGATTCCGGCAGATCTTCACCTCTACGTTTGTTTAAAAGCGGCTTATAATCAAACAACTCCAATTGCGAAGGACCACCACTTTGAAAAAGATAAATGACCCTTTTAATTTTCGATGGATGATGTAGCGAATCCAACACGCCCTTTACTCCAGTAGGTCCGCTATCTGCCGTATATAATCCGTTTTCACCTTTTCTAAATAAGTTTGTACCCAATAAGGAAGCCAATCCAATTCCACCAACTCCCAATGCAGCCTTTCCTAGAAAGGATCTTCTGTTTAAAATTAGCGACCGCTCTTCAACTATTTTCTTTTCGCTCATAATCAGCCTCTATTTATAGTTTCGTCTAAATTCAAAATTGTGTGTGCCGTTAAGGTCATTGCCACTAACTTTTCTTTGTTTAAACCCGTAGGCACTTCACTTCTACCTATGCTTAAATACTCGCTTGTAGAAATATCACCGTTCTCAAATTTCGACAACATTTCAGTATAGTAATCGGTCAAAGACTGTATCTCCGCCTCATTGGGCATACGAGAGGTTGCTTTGTAAAACAGGGTTTTTATCTGCTCGCTCTCCGCATTTGGGTTTGCCTCCATCTCTCCTACGGCGGCAACCCTTGCGGCTTCAACTATTTGTGGATCGTTCAATAATACCAAAGCTTGTAACGGGGTATTGGTCTCTTGCCTTTTAACCGAACAATAATCTCTTGAGCTACTGTCAAAAGTCATCATACTTGGTGGTGGAACGGTACGTTTCCAAAACGTATAAATACTTTTTCTATACACATCTTCACCCTCACTTAAGGTATAGGAAGCCGTACTACCACCACCGCCACCCGTAGTTTCTTCCCAGATACCTTCTGGCTGATAGGGCTTAACACTAGGACCGCCCACTTCCCTATTCAGTAATCCGCTAAACGCCAAGGCTTGATCACGAATAGCCTCGGAAGAAAGTCGTAAACGAGAGGCGCGCGCCAAATATTTATTTTCAGGATCTTGTTCCAATTTCTCGGGACTAGCCTTTGTATCTTGCTGATATGCCTCGGACATTGCAATGTATTTCAACATTTTTCTGGTATCCCAACCTTCAGTTTTGTATTTGATTGCCAGATAATCCAATAATTCAGGGTGTGTAGGCAACGAACCTTGATTACCAAAGTCGAAAGAAGATGCAACAATACCACTACCGAACATTCGCTGCCACAATCTGTTCACCGCAACCCTTGCCGTAAGTGGGTGCTCATCATCAAACAACCATTTTGCCAATCCTAATCTGTTCTTCGGATAGTTATCAAAAGATAAAATGGATTCCGGAGTATCAGGAAATACCTCATCGCCATATTGATCATAAATACCTCTTTTTAAGATAAATGAAGACCTAGGCTGATCCATTTCTTTCATCACCATCACCGGTACCTCTTTCATCTCACTTTTCTCTAGGTTGATGAATCCTAGAATATCGTTCACCTCTTTCTGCGTCACTTTAATGTAAGGTTCGGGCAAATCTGCAGCATTATCCAACAAGCCTTTTTCAGGTATTGTGTTGAAGAAGCTATAAAACTGAAAGTGATCTTTTTGACTAATGGGATCATACTTATGGTCATGGCACCTTGCACATTCTAAGGTAAGCCCCAAAAACGCCGTACCGAGCGTGGTATTTCTATCCTCTACGTATTCAACCCGGTATTCTTCAGGAATCACCCCACCTTCGGCAGTTATCTTGTGATTCCTGTTAAAACCGGTAGCTAATATTTGTTCCAGGTTGGCATTTGGCATTAGATCACCCGCTAATTGATAGGTTACAAACTGGTCATATGGCATATTCTCCTTAAAAGCGTGAATAACCCAATCTCGCCAAGGCCACATGGTACGTTCAAAATCATCTTGATAGCCATGTGTATCTGCGTATCTGGCAATATCCATCCATTCCGCCGCCATATTCTCGGCATAATCCACCGATAACAGCAATGAATCTATAACCTCTTCATATTTTTCTTGTGAAGGATTTGCCGCGAATTTTTCTATTTGCTCTAAAGTGGGTGGCAATCCGGTTAAGTCAAAAGTAATTCTGCGCAATAGTTTTTCACTACTTGCCCGAGAACTAGGGCTCAGCCCTTTTTCGGTCAATTTATTTAAGATAAAAGCATCTATTTCATTGCTGCCCCAAACTTTAGCACCATCATTTTCCGGTACTTCTTGCGGAGTAGGTGGTATAAATGCCCAATGTGTTTTATACTCGGCACCTTGTGCTATCCATTTTTCTAGAATAGCCTTTTCAAAATCCTCTAAAACAAGGTTAGATTCCGGTGGTGGCATGATCAAATTAAGATCATCACTGAAAATACGTTCTACCAAACTACTTTTAGCTGCATTACCGGGCACAATGGCCGCATGGTCCTTAAGTTCGCCCAAAGCCCTGTATGCTTCTTCGGCGGAGTGAAGGGATAGATCACCTTCAACGGCATTCTTATCTGGACCGTGACATATAAAACATCGGTCCGATAGAATAGGCTTTACATGAAAAGTGAAATCGATTTTTTCGGGTATGGCCGTTTCTTTATTGCCATCTTCCAATGCAATTGTCTTATCAGCTTCGGAAGCACAACTGCATAATACACAGCTTGCAAAAACAATAGCAGCAATGCTGAACAATTGGCTCATTACATTCTTGGTCATTGATGGCGGTTTTAAATCTGTAATGAACTTACAAACTTTACCATTTAATAACCGTTAAAATTCGACCAATAACAGAGCAAACAAGCTAAATAATACCAAAATTCGTAAAAATGAAATCATAAAATATGATTATCTCAAAAAATACTTGAAATACTTGTAAAAACAGCAATAAGCAGTAGTGTTTGATTTTACGATAGATACAGATCCACTAGACCTTCTGGTGTAGTTACAAGAATACGCTTATTCTCACGATCTACCTTAGTGATGATATCATCACTTATGGGTATTAATAATTGTGCGCCATCTTTTTCTACCTCAAAGAGCGCTTGTGCAGTTGTATCGTTAACACTTTGTATAATACCAATATCACCGTGAACGGAGTCGATCATAGCAAAACCGATAATCTCATGATAATAGAATTTGTTGCCGGTAAGTTTTGGCAACATGGTAAGGGGCAAATAAAGTCCAGATTTCATGATACGATCTGCATCTGATTCTGATTTCACCTCTTCAAAATCTATACGAAGTAAGTTAGATTTATGAAGTCGGCATCTTTTAATAAAAAATGGAACCAGATTGTTTCCTAAAGAAACAAATACTGATTCCATATTTTCGTATATCTCAGGATCATCGGTATCTAGTTTAACCAATACCTCACCTTTGAAACTATATTTTGAAACGATATTACCTAGGTAGAAACAATCTTCCTTTCGCATCGTTTATTAAAAATTATGCTTTATCGTCTTCAGCAGGAGCTTCAGTAGCTTGTTCTGGCTCACCAGCAGCTTCAACAGCTTCCACTTCCGCTTCAGCGTCTTCACCTTCTGGAGTCTCTGGCAAAGCAGCAGCGGCAGCTTCAGCAGCACGCTTATCGTTTACTTCTTTCTCAGCCTTTAATGCAGCAGCTCTAGCTTCTGCTTTCGCTTTATCCAATCCACCAACTTTATCGGCAATTGCAGCTTCTTTTTCAGTAACCCAAGCGTTGAATTTTTCTTCAGCTTGCTCTTCGGTCAATGCTCCTTTACGAACACCACCTAATAAATGATGCTTTAAAAGTACACCTCTATAAGAAAGAATAGCTTTAGCAGTATCCGTTGGTTGTGCTCCGTTTTGTAACCACTTTACAGAACTATCAACATCAAGTTCAATAGTTGCAGGGTTTGTATTAGGATTGTAGATACCTAATTTTTCCAAAAATTTACCATCTCTTTTAGCTCTTGCATCTGCAGCAACTACCCAATAGAATGGTTTACCTTTTTTACCGTGTCTTTGTAATCTAATTTTTACTGGCATATCACATTAATTTGTAGGGTGCCCGACCCCTGATTATTAATTCTAGTTTTTTAACTCGTTCGCCATCAATAAGCAAAGCCCATCTGAAAGCGGGTGCAAATATAATTCAAAATGCTGAATTGGCAACAATGTTTTAAAGTTATTTGAATCAACAAACCCAAAATTCTTTTCAAGCTCTAAAAACACTCAAATTCAATTATTTAAATCAGGAATAGCCCAAATAAAAATAGCTAAAAAATCACCCGTTGATAACTCTTAGCAACTACGTTTTCACCAACACCTCCTTTTTCGTAATTTTATAGGCACTTTTTAGGTCAAAATTCTGACCTCTTTTGAACACTCAGAAAACACGATATGTACCTTATTTTTGATACCGAAACCACCGGTCTTCCAAAAAATTGGAATGCCCCTATTACTGACACGGACAACTGGCCACGTTGTATACAGATCGCTTGGCAGTTGCATGATGAAATGGGTAATTGTATTGAACATCAAGATTATTTGGTGCGCCCAGACGGATTCAACATACCCTATGATGCTGAACAGATCCACGGGATTTCTACAGAACTTGCCGAGCAACAAGGTGTATCTCTTGCAGAGGTTTTAGAGAAATTCAACATTGCTATGTCCAAAACAAAATTCATTGTTGGGCAAAATGTTGGATTCGATGTGAATATCATGGGAGCGGAATTTCACCGTTTAGGTGTTGAAAACCCATTACAAGAACTTCCTGTTTTAGACACTTGTACAGAACACACTGCACAACTATGCCAAATACCCGGTGGTCGTGGTGGTAAGTTCAAATTACCCACACTGACAGAACTGCATGAATTTTTGTTTGGCGAACCATTCGGTGAAGCCCACAATGCAACCGCCGATGTTGAAGCTACCACACGTTGTTTTCTAGAACTTATACGAAAGCAACAATATACCAAAGAACAATTAGACGTTCAACCCGATTATTTCAAGAATTTCTCCGAAGCTAATCCGCAAGAGATTCAACTTATCGGTCTTAAGCATATCAACCTTAAAAAAGCATCGAAAAAAATTGCCGATGCCCTATGGGAACAAGATACGGGCGGAGTTTCACAAGAAGAAATACAGGAGAACCTAGCGACATTAGAAAATGCAAGTTTTGCGCATTTACATAACCATACGCAATTCTCTATTCTACAGTCCACCATAAGTGTTCCTGATCTAGTAGCGGCAGCCGCCAAGGCAAAAATGCCGGCAGTAGCTATGACGGACCATGCGAATATGATGGGCGCCTTTCATTTCGTCAACGGCGTACTCAATCATAATAAAGGAGTAGAATCCAGGAACGAAGCCAATCAAAAGCGCTATGAGGCTACCCAAAACGGAACGCTGGAAGAAGGTCAAGAACCTTTAGAGGAATTGCCCGAACCAGAACAAGAGATCACACCCATAATTGGTTGTGAATTTCAAGTATGTGAAGACCATACCAACAAATCTCAAAAAGATAATGGATACCAAATAGTCATGCTTGCCAAGAGCAAAAAAGGGTATCTGAATTTGGCAAAAATGTCTTCAATAGCCTTTGTAGACGGTAAATACTACGTACCACGTATTGATAAGAAAATTGTTGAGCAGTACAAGGAAGACGTCATGGTACTTACCGGTAACTTATATGGTGAAGTTCCAAGTAAAGTACTGAACGTAGGTGAAAATCAGGCTGAAGAGGCATTACTTTGGTGGAAAGAAACCTTTGGCGACGATCTCTACATAGAAATTATGCGCCATGGTCAAGAAGATGAAGACCGTGTGAACCAAGTTTTAATACAGTTCGCAAAAAAGCACAATGTTAAGCTCGTTGCTACCAATAACACGTATTATGCAGAGAAAGAAAATGCCCATGCGCATGATATTCTTTTATGTGTAAAAGATGGGGAAAAACAATCGACTCCCATAGGTCGTGGTCGTGGTTACCGCTATGGCTTGCCCAACCAAGAATACTACTTTAAATCATCTGATGAGATGAAGGAGCTTTTTAAGGATATTCCTGAAGCCATCATCAATATTCAAGAAATTATAGACAAGGTAGAAACCTTTACTCTTGCACGTGACGTACTGTTACCTGCTTTTGATATTCCAGAAGAGTTTCAATTCGAAGAAGATAAATTAGACGGAGGCAAACGTGGTGAGAACAAATTTCTAAGACACATTACCTATGAAGGTGCCAAAAAGAGATATGGGGAGATTACGCCCGAAATTGATGAACGGTTAGACTTTGAACTCAAGGTAATTGAAAAGACCGGCTACCCAGGGTATTTCTTGATTGTGGAAGATTTCATAAGGGCGGCAAGGCAAATGGATGTATCCGTTGGTCCGGGTCGTGGATCGGCTGCGGGATCTGCAGTTGCCTATTGCTTATGGATTACGAATTTAGACCCTATTAAGTACGATTTACTTTTTGAGCGTTTCCTAAATCC